>JAUSNP010000007.1 GCA_030645735.1 Candidatus Moraniibacteriota bacterium
CCGGCGCGGGGCAACCGGCATTTTTTTGCGAGAAAGTTGAAAATTTGTCTTGGTATGTAGCTGTGCGGCCTTTTTCTTTTTTGCCACTTTTCTTTTGGGAAAAGAAAAATGGCGTACTGTTTTATTTTGCAAAAATAAAAACGCTGGGCAATCCAAAATAACAATATAATCCCGACTTCCCATTTTGCCCATTTTAGACTAAAATACTAGTAATAGACCCTCTTAAACAATTTAAGCAAAAACCTATGCAAATCGATTTCACCAATGTTCCTAAGCATTATGCTTCACGCACTCACGAGAAAATGACTGAAGTCCTGATGGATCCCAATGGCGTCGGTCCAGCTATTCACTATTATATGATTCGCGGTGGCGTTGACCAAAAAAACACAACGGTTTGGGAGCCAGGCACAATCTCTGGTGAATATATCAAAACCTATGGCCACTACCATGTTGGTGACTTAAGCGAAACCTATTTTATCGCCTACGGCCAAGGTGTAGCACTTTTGCAAAAATTAGCTGAGGATGAGAATGGAGAAATGATTCCCGATGTCGTAGCCGAGTTCAAAGCCATCCCAGTCAAGACCGGCGATGAATTGTTTATGCCAGCTAAATTCGGACACCTCGTGGCTAATACTGGTTCAACATATTTCGTGACAATTGATGACAGCCCAGTGGACTTTGAAGATCGTGACCCATCCAGTTTCCCAGGACACGCCGATTATTCTCTAGTCAAGCAAATGCACGGCTTTGCCTATTATGTCGTTGAACACAATGGAGCTCCTGCCCTCAAAAGAAATCCTCTTTACAAGACTATTGAAAAGGAAGAGTTAAATGGTTTGCCAGTAATAAATTAAATTATTAAAACTATGTATAGCGCAATTCTCTGCGGTGGATCAGGTACCCGACTTTGGCCTCTCTCTCGCAAAAGTTTTCCCAAGCAATTTTTGAGCTTATACTCTGACAAATCTCTTTTGCAAGAAACTTTTTTACGTATGCAAAAAGTTATGCCAGCTGAGCATATCTATTTCATCACCAATCGTGACAATTATTTTAATGTGTTCGATCAAATTGAAGAAATCTTTCCGGAACTGCGCAAAGAACAAATCATTACTGAACCGGAGGCTAAAAATACCGCCCCAGCTATTGCCCTGACTTTGAAATATCTGGTGGAAAAAGAAGGCATCTCCAATACTGATCCAGTTATTTTCCTACCTTCTGATCATAGTATTGCTAACATCGATGCTTTTGTGAAAGTTGCTGCGGCTGCTATACACAAAGTCGCTGACAACATCGGTACTATCGGCATCACTCCCACCTCACCTGAAACTGGCTATGGCTATATCAAGAAAGGCAAAATGAACAATGGTCGCTTTCAGGTTCTGCAATTCAAAGAGAAGCCTGACAAAAAAACTGCCGAGGAATATATTGCGACTGGCCAATATGTTTGGAACAGTGGGATGTATATTTTCAGTGAAGCCACTTTTGCTTCTGAGCTAGCTAAATATGCGCCAGAAATTTTCACTGAATATGAAAAAGGCTTTGAATCTTTGGAGCAAAATTTCAAAAACCTACCGTCTGATTCTATTGACTATGCTATCTCCGAAAAATCTGACAAAGTCATCACTTTTGAAGGTGACTTCGGTTGGAGTGATATTGGTTCTTTTGATGCCCTAGCTGAAATTATGCAAGCCAAAGATATCCACCAAAAAAATCATGTTTTTATTGATTCCAAAAATGTTTTTGCTCATTCTGCTACCAACAAACTAATTGCCACTTCGGATGTGGAAGATTTAATCATTATTGAAAATGATGATTGCATCTTGGTGCAAAAGCGAGGCAAGAGTGAAAGTGTGAAAAAGATCGTTGAATATTTGAAGGCTAATCATTACAAAGAAGTTGACCACAAAATAATGGGCTATCGTCCGTGGGGCAAATATCGCGTGCTGGTGGATGATGAGAATCACAAAGTTAAAAAGTTGACTGTCTATCCGGGAGCCACACTGTCTTTGCAATCCCACAAACGAAGAAGTGAGCATTGGGTGGTGGTGAAAGGCACCGCACGCGTGATTAATGGTGAGCTGGATATTGAATTGCATGAAAACGAAAGTACCTACATCCCAGCTACTCACAAACATCGTCTATCTAACCCAGGCAAGACCAATTTGGAAATCATTGAGGTGCAAACCGGTGATTATTTTGAAGAAGATGACATCACGAGATATGATGATGTTTACAATCGGTTGGAGAAATAGACCACCGCTAAACATTCCTTCTTTTGGCTAACATAGGCCACCAACAACCCTAGGCTAGACCTAGGGTTGACTTTATACCTCAATTGATGTATCATTGTACTATATTAATACTTCTTAGAGTTTAGTTTACTTCCAAGCTTTCTTGAAATTAACAATGCCGATTTGGCGTCATTGTCTTTCTTTGGATGAAACGATGTCTTTTTTATTTAGACTTACACACTCTTTTTATATTATTTAAGCAAAAAATTTAAAACTTTAAAAGGGCTGTTTTCTTTGTAATTTTAATTACAAGCAGCTTTAAAAAACTATGTTAAAAAGTATGGACTTGTCTCGTGGCAAGCAAATAAACACCCCGCCAAGGTTCGTCAGAACCCCAGCGAAGCCTTTTCAGGCTAGACCCGCAGTTAACAGGCCGTTGGCAGTGCGAACCGACAAATTCGTTGCACCTGCGCGGACACAACACCCGACAGCTTATCCTGTCTATGCAGCCAACAAGCCGATTGTGGTCTCTCATAACAAAATTGAGACTCCTGTGGCCTATCACGCTGCGCCAAAAAAATTAGCAGTCAAAGATGACGCCAAGCCTGTTCGATCAGGAAAATCTACCCACAAACCTAAGCCGACTAACCGTGGCGCTGGATCAAGACCAGCCTATGCGCCAAAAGTTGAAACGCTCAAATTGCAACCGAAAAATAATTTGCGCATCATTCCATTAGGAGGCAATGAAGAAGTCGGCCGCAATATGACAATCTTTGAATATGATGGCGATATTGTGATTCTTGATATGGGCATGATGTTCCCAGAAGAAGATATGCCAGGTATTGACTATATTATTCCCAACATCGATTACCTCAAAGGCAAAGAAAAACAAATCCGTGGGGTCGTTTTGAGCCATGGTCATCTTGATCATATCGGCGCTGCTCCAATTTTGCTTAGAGAACTTGGCTATCCCGTTGTCGTGGCTCGCGATATGACTTTGGCGTTAGTGAAGAAAAAAATGGAAGATTTTGAACAAGGCTCAGCTGAAAATATGAAAACCATCCGCGTCAAATCAGCCTCTGACAAAGTTCGCCTCGGAAAACTAGAAATAGAATTCTTTGAAATTGAACATTCCATTATGGATGCTGTTGGAGTTATTGTTAAGACTCCCCATGGTACAGTTATCCATCCTGGAGACTGGACAATGGAAAAGGATGAAACTGGGAAATCACTTGTGACCTACACCGAGCTGGCGAAATTGCCAAGTCCGCGTATTTTGATGTTGGAAAGTCTAGGCGCCATCAACACAAATCCCAGCCGTACTACTGAAAAAGAAATGTATGCTAATCTAGAAAGACTTATCAGTGAGGCTCCGGGAAAAATTATCATCGGAATGTTTTCTTCACAGATTAACCGAATCGCCCACATCTTGGAATATGCTGAAAGCATTGGCAAGAAAGTTGCGCTTGATGGCTATAGCATGAAGATGAATGTTGAGATTGCCAAAGAATTAGGTTACATCAAAATATACAAAGACACCCTAATTCCCGTAACTGACTTACATAAACATCCAGTCAATAAAGTCATCGTTATCTGCACGGGCGCGCAAGGTGAGGGCAATGCTGTTCTCTCTCGCATCGTCAATGGTGAACATCGTAGTATCCAAATTGAAAAGAAAGACACTATCATCTTTTCTTCCTCTGTCGTTCCGGGCAACGAGCGGACCGTTCAAAGACTCAAGGACAATCTTTATCGCAAATGTGACAATGTAATTCACAGTGACATTTTGGATGTCCACATCAGCGGTCACTGTAGCTCCTTTGATATCCAGGATATGCTTCGCCAAGTTAAGCCAGATTTCTTTCTACCAGTGTATGGCAATCACTATATGTTGAAAGAAGCTGAAAAATTAGCTATTCGAACAGATTTCAAAAAAGAAAATGTCTTTGTACTCGACAATGGCAATGTATTGGAAATTGAAAAAGACAAGGCTATTTTGTTGCCAGCCAAAGTTGATACTAGTTATGTCATGGTGGACGGACTTGGCGTCGGCGATGTTGGGCAAGTAGTTTTGCGTGATCGCCAGATGTTGGCTGAAGATGGAATGTTTGTGATCACAGTCATCATCGACAGCAAAACTAAAAAAATCATTGGCAAACCGCAAATCACTTCCCGAGGATTCATCTTCGTCAAAGAAAATTTTGACCTCGTGAATGCCACTAAAAAGAAAGTGGAAGAAATTGTGGCCAAGAAAACTTCTCCTGATATGTCAATCAATTGGGACTATGTCAAAAACAACATCCGTGAAACCGTTGGATCTTATTTATATACTAAGACCCAACGAAGACCAATGGTTCTACCAGTGGTCATCGAAGTCTAGATACTTCTTGTATGAAATACCCCGCTTAAGCGGGGTATTTTTGTATTTTCAGATACTGTGGACAAGTATGGTTTACAAAGCCCCCAAAATATTCAATAATACAGACATACATTATGAATACATTATTTCAAAAAGATATCTACGAGCTATTTCTAAAATATTTTGGGCGAAGCACGGCAGAGGCATATGTCGGTCTTTATGCGGATAAATCCGAGGACTTTATTCTGCTTTCCATAACTGAGCTTCTCACAGAATATTTGGGGAAAGAAAAAGCTCAAGAAGAAATTGATAAATTAAAAAAATACTTATGAAATTAAAATTTTCCTTATTTTTATTTATCTTTTTTCTGGTATCAAGCGCCTACGTTCTTGGAGTTGAAAAACATGCAATCATAAATCAAACACTCTTTCTCATTTTCCCCATCTTTGCGACACTCACTGGATTGCTTGCAATAAAAACATACAGCCTCAACAATGCCACTGGAAAATCATTATTTTTGATAACCACTGGTTTGTTTTTCTGGGCTGTGGGAGAAATTGTCTGGTATATATTTAAAAACCTATTGAACATCGACCCATTTCCTTCAATTGCAGATGGATTCTTCATATTAGGTTATCCATTCATAGTTATCGGCCTATACAAAGAATTTAAAAAAGCCCACCCAAAACCGACTAGCCTTCACCGCATTCTGCCCGTCTCATATATGTTAATCGCGTTATTATTAACAGCGATTGTCCTGTACTTTGGTGTTTATAGCGCTTATGATTCCACGGCTGTTTTTTTGAACAATATGATAGCTATAAGTTATGGCATCGGCGATCTATTCCTCATCATTAATTTATTGTTCGTGCTTTCAATGATTCAGGCTTACGGCGGAGGCAGATTGGCTACTTTCTGGAAAGCAATCATTCTAGGTTTTTTGCTGTTTCTAGTGGCCGACATAATTTTTGCCATCTACAACATTGAATATACTGAAAATATCAAGCCCTACATCTACATTGATCTTCTTTGGATGGCTGGTTATCTATCTCTGGCCTATGCGCTGTTAGATAACTGCTTATATATTCACAAAGTTAAAAAAAGAATACAACAACTTTAAACTACCGACAAAAAAACAGACACGCGAGTGTCTGTTTTTTTATTTTCCAAACGAGATTCTTAAGTAGTTTAGTTTACCTTAAAATCACTGCCACCAATCACGAGAATATCTGCATTGGGCTTGGTTTCATTGTCTGTAATTGTGCCAACCTCCCCATTCAAGGAAGTGGCGATTTTTTGTGCCAAATCAGCGTGGGTGCCAGACAAATCAATCACGGTTGTTTTTTCATAATTACCTTTGGCGTTGGTTTTTTCTGAAACCGTCACGCCAGGAATCAAGGCCACCATCTCACCAATTTTTTGTGCCAAACCCTTGGTCTTTGAACCATTGAAGATTGCGGCCTTGGCTGGTGTCACAACCTCTGCAGGCGTCTCAGTTGTAACTGGAGTGGCATTGTCTGTGCTAGCTGATTCTGGACTACTAGCTGGAGCATTCGCGTCTGTTGCTGCGTCAGTGCCAGAGACTGGGGAAACTTCAATGATTTTGTTGTTAGATGGTCGAAAAAGAATGGCTTTTTTGTTTTCAGTATAAATCAAAACCTTATCACCATTTTGTGCGCGAGCAAAAAAATTTTGTTCCTTGATTTTTTCAATGTCAGTCACCGTGGCCAAGATTGGTTCTTCATTAGTTGGCAATTCAAAGAAAACACCAATAGTTTCTTTGAGCGCATCAACCTCTTTTTTGCCAGCATCAACATTGCTTTCTGCTGCCACCAATTGTTGTTTGGCATCAACTTTTTTGTTGTAATAGTGTTTATACAAGAAGCCACCACCCGTACCCAAGCCAGTCAAAACCGCCACGCCTACCAAAATCAGCACGAGCTTTTTGTTCATTTTCAAATTGATTTTTCTCTTCGACTTACTTTTTTCAACCACCACTGACTCAGCTGTTTTTTCAATTGGAGCACGTCTCACAATTCGCGCTGGACTAACTTTTTTCAGCGCTGGCCTTGTCACCACTCGCTTTTTCACAGCCACCACTTTTTTTGGTTTTTCCACACTCGCAGATTTTTTCTCTGCAAATATTTTTTCGATAGAAGTTTTTTTATTCATAATTTTATTTTTATTTACAAAGATTTTCTTTTATTTATTATACCACAAATTTTTGAAAATACATTATCCACAAAAAATAAAAAACCGAGCTAAGCCCGGTTTTAAATATTGCTAAAGTATATTTTATAAACTATTTACAATAAACCAACTAAATTCAACATCGCTTGTAGCAACATCATCAACCTCCACTTCAAAACTTTTGCCATAAGTGACATTGCCAGCTTTGATTGGCACAATCTTGTCAGCCTTGCTGATGGTCACAAAGATGTTGCTGTCAGCATCAACCGCCTCAGTTTTGATGACAACTTTTTTGTCACCAGTCTTGATGACGTCTTTGCCAGTTGTCGGACTATTTGGGTTGGCTGAAACATTGATGACCAATGATCCAGTCTCCGTGATTTGTGAAGTCAATTTTCCAACGATTGTGATGTCACCTGCCTTGCTCGTTGGCGTGATGCCGAGGAGTTGATTGAGATAATCGACAGCCTGCGTATTGGCATCAATTTGCGCAATATTGACTGGCGTAGCGATTTGCGATTGCAGAGTTGCGATTTGTTGTTGCAAGGTGTCTGTCAGCACCTGTAGAGACGCAATATTTTGCGTCTGCACATTGATTTGCGTATTGATATTTGAAATTTCTTTGGTTGTTGTATCTTGGTTTTTGGTGATTGCAGTCAGGCCTTTTTCCACCGCACCAAATTGCACATTCACCAAATCTTGCAACTGCGAAATTGTTGTAACATTTTTATCAGTTTTGATTGACAATCCGGAAGCTGAATCTGCCAATTGTTTCAATTTATCATCACCTTGCAAAATATACAGCGTATTTTCCTCAGTCTTTTCCAAAAGTCCTTGCACCATGCGAGAAATGTCCAATCCATTTTGTGCCACCTCTCCAGCACTAGCAATCCCTGGCAAATGTTTATTAGCGTCAATATATATTCGTAAATTTTCCAGCGACATCAAATCATAGTTTTTTTCAAAAACATAATCGGGCAAAGTTGCTCCAGTTCGCGCAATGAAATTGTTGGCATAAACATTGCCAGCTGTTGCGCCAGTACAATCAGCATCCAAAACATCCTTGGCACAAATTGACCCTGTCACATCCAGCGTATTCACCGCATCCACATCTCCAATTCCTACATTGCCATTGTTCAAAATTCGCATAGCTTCAGTCGCACCATTGTCGCCGGTTTGGAAAATCATATCTGCGCCAACTGTTCCATTTCCAGTCGTAGTACGCAAAATCAAATCATCTGTCGAATCTAAGCCACCGACAAACACCTGCCCACCAACCCGACCTTCCAAAAATGCATATTGCAAATGATCATCATGATCCAATCCAGTCAAAGCAGAATGAGTGACAACAGAAGATGCCCCAGAAAATTTTTGAACAAATGCATCTTCAGCTACAATTTCTGTCTGATTTTTTTGTATGATTACTCGACCTATCAAAACAGCATGAGTTGTTATGATCGAGGGTAAATTACCAATAATACCAGCTGCCTTGGCCTCATCTAATGTTCCAAATTCTTGATTACCATAAACAGTATAGACATGGTCCTCATTCTCAACCCCACGATAAATATAATTTATCAAATAACGATCGTCATTTGCCTCGACCAGACCATAACCATCGTCATATTGCGTGTTATCAATTTTTGGTCCCTTAACTGAACTAATCACCCAATCGCCACTTGAATTATGATAACACCTAAATTGCCTAGTTTCACTTGTAACTGGCACAATATAATACCGTGTGTTAACTGACCAAACATATCCAGCGTTAACTGTTAAATTGAGACTGCTATCACCATTTATTTCATCCAAACCGCTTTCCCTCGCATAGCGATCTGTTCTAGAAACTCTTTCATGATGAGCCTCAAGTTCTCCATTGCCAAACATGGGGGCTAGCTGGGTATGAATAGCATTACTACCAGATCGCTTGAATGCTTCTGCGTATGGCAAATATCGCACATAATCAATAACATCCTCATCTGTGGTTACCACAAAAGTTTCTGTGTCCCTATCAGCCACGATAAAATTTTGCACATCGTCAACTAATGTCAATATCGGGGCAGCAGCTAAATCAACATGCATAAAATCATCCCTATTTTCATCCGTATAAAAAGTTGCGCTATTTGCCGGCACGTTTATCGTCCCAGCATTCGGAGAGCTATTGGACGTAATTTCATATTCAAAATCTACTCCAGCATGTGAATGATTATAATCATCTTCATCCCATTCCAAAACCCCGTTATTATTCACCAACATTCCGTTTGCAGATTCTGTTGGCAATGTATATGTGATATCCTCTGATTGATTGCCACCTCTGAAAACCGTGTAATATTCTGGACTTGATCCGCCTTCCAGAATTGCTATTCTTCCGTCCACAGTCAATTTTTCTATTGGATTGCTAGTGCCAATGCCCACATATCCATTTTCAATATCCACAAAAAGGTCTTGTTCGTTCACCGACAAGTTTCCAGCTAAATTCAAACCGCCGGAAGTTGTGAAATCGGTTCCAAAATCTCCAATATTTTTGATAATCGAACCCTGCATATCGATGCCCTCGGAAGAAACGAGTTCAGCAACATTTAATGAATTGATTGTCAAATCAGTCTCAGTGGATATATCTGCACCGACAATGCTTCCGTTCACAATAATCCGTGAATTGACTGAGCCAGTGGAGATATCTTCATTCTCAATGGACTTATTTTTGATTTTGTCTGAATCAATCGCATTTTTCTTGATGCGCATTTTTTTGTTCGATCCGACAAGAATGTCACCCGAAGAATAAAAAGTGCCGGATGGACGATCTAGGCGCGAAAACCCAACCACATTGATGCCGTTGGCAAAACCAAAATCCTGCAAAATCGCTTGAGATTGCGCCTTATTTTCAATATATTTATAAGCCGCTACTGTGCCGAAAGACAAAATACCCAAAACAACTAGCGTGGCAAATGTTTTGGGGAATTTTCGATGAAATTTTGTGCGAAAAGACAAGGCACCAAAAACCGCCATACTGACAAACAGAATGATTGCAATTATACTAAAACTTGCTGATAATATAAGCCCTAAAAAACCCATTTGAAATTTTTATTTTCTTAACTTTATTATACCTAAAAAATACATCTTGAACAATGGCTTTTGCATTTATCAAATCTATTGTACAATAAGACTATGCAAAAGAAGTCACTTATAATAATAATAATAATAATAATGCTCGGCCTATCAGGTTGGGTAATTTATTTGTCCCAAAAAATATCTGGACATAGTGATTTCAAAAAATGCTCTGACCAATACCCATTCATCAGCTCTGAGCTTGATTGTGGAAATATTAATGAAAAAATTGAACAAGTCGAAGGAATTGATGACACTATAGAAAACTTTATCAACCAAGAGGAGCAAGCTGGAAATGCTAAAAAGGTTTCAGTATTTTTTCGCGATCTCAACACTCGTCGTTGGTTCGGAGTCAATGAAAATGTCAATTTTTATCCAGCTAGCCTAGCTAAATTGCCAATTGCCATGATGACCTACAAGTCTGCTGAAATAAACAAAAAAATTCTCGAAGCCGAATTACCAATCACAGAAGAAGATGCGACTTTGAATACTGGACAACATTATGAAGTATTTCAACCACTTGAAGCTGGCAAGTCCTATCCAGTTCGCGAGCAAGTGCGCAAAATGCTGACTTATTCTGACAATGCCCCAGTCAATCCACTTATGAATGCCTCTGTTCTTTTTCGTGATGCTATTTTCTATGATTTAGGTGTCTTCTATCCACCATCCAATGGAGAGAAAAGTGGTCAATGGAACATCTCAGCTAAAAGCTATGCCAATTTATTTAGAGTTCTCTATAACGCATCTTATTTGCGTCCTGAATATTCCAACGAAATCCTCAAATTTCTTTCCGAATCAACCTTTAATAACGCCCTGCCTGCTGGCACAGCCTATGGCACTAAAGTCGCTCATAAATATGGTGAGACAGCCTATGCAGATGAGGAGATTGGGGAAACACTCACAATCCTAAATGATTGCGGAATAATTTATAAAAAAGATGCGCCATATGTTCTATGCGTAATGACACAGGGTCAAAAATTTGAAGAATTGGAAAGAATTATCCAACACATTTCCGAAACTGTTTACAATTCACTTTAGTAAAAGCCTGTTCAATAAAAAGACCCCGCCAGGAAACCGGGATCTTTTTTTTGTAGCTCTGTTTATTTCATACTAATTTTGTATAAGCTTTCACGGAGAGCCAATGCAAGACTAATATATAATTTTTATTTGTCATCCCGGGCTTGACCCGGGATCTTCTTTACATTTCACTAAATTAAATTAGATTCATGATACGGTGAGCAGATTCCGGCTCCCTTGGCTTTAGGCCTTACGGATGAGGCAAGGCCGGAATGACAGCATCTTTACTGAGCAATTGTTGTGCTGTCCACTGTTAGTGCGCTATCGGTGACATCAATTATTGGTGCGTTTTCCACCTCACTCACATCAGACACAATCACAGATTCCAATTTGACTAAATTTTCGACAGCAATTGGCTCTGCGACAACATCGCTGGTCACAACCACTGGCGTTTCTACTGTTTTTTCAGGCGCTTTTTCAACTGTGACATTCCCTGTTTCTTGAAAAGACAACACTAAATCGGAAACCTTGCCGACTGCCAAATCCATTCCATCCAATCCCAAGCCAATACTAGATTTCAAAACTTTTGGATAACTTGTCTGATCCAACCATTCTCGCATGTCCAGGATTGATTGTTGCAGAGACACAAAAGCGCCAAGGAATTTTGTTTCTGGATCAACAGGAACATCTTCGATAACTGACGCTTCCACTGATTGTGTCGCAACAGCGCTTTTTTCAACTTGTGCAGCTGGCTTTTCCACTGGTCGTGCAATAAAAACCTTTCCAACATTGCTTTCATCGTCATTAACCAGCAACTCATATTCCCCATCCTTCAAACTCTTCCATTGCAAAAGGTTATCTGAAAATTCAAATTTCCCATCTTTACACATTGCTCCAGAAGTATACACCGCTTCACCTTTGTTTTTTTCATACAAATCAATCTTGACTTGCTTGTCAAAACACGCGCCAGTTATCAACAAGGTGTTTCTGTTTTCCACCAGATTCCAACTCCCCTTGGCAAAAACGCCCATAGGGCAAAGAAATAGAATTGTAATAAATATAATTTTTTTCATAGTAGTATTTTTTAATTGCTATCTGGCAGTTGTCCAATCAGCCACCACATTCACATAATCGAAATCGACGGTACGAGCAGTGGTTCCAACGGACTTTATAATATGTGCTCCAAAACCAGTTGCTCTAGTTGTTCCAACCGGTATATTGGCTGTGTGGGTGGACACGGCCGTTCCATCTATATAGAATGTCACACTGGTTCCCGCTGCATTCACTTCAATGCCCAATCTCACCCATGCTCCAGCTGTAACTGTCGTCTGGGTAAGCGAGGTATTGAAAGTTCGAGTTGAGTTCTGCACTGTGGCTGTTTGCCAATAGGCAGCCGCTGTAGAGCCTGTTGATACGCCACCTTCATCATACAAGAAATATATACCATCCACTTGATTTGCCGCGGTCATAGTATCACGAAATCCGATGGCTAATTGATATCTTTCTGTTGCAGTAGAAAGAGTTGTTACATTTACCATTGTTTCATAAAACCATGATCCACCATTGAAAGCCACAGCTGTCAAGCCTGTTGAAAGTGCTGCGCGTCCAGTAGCCGTTGAACCAGTTGTGGCACGCGCCAAGCCAACTCGGCCTGTTCCATTGACAGCTTGCTGAGTTACTGCCGCAGCTGTTCCAGAAATTGTTTCTGATAAAGCATTGTCTGTGGCGGTAGCTGAAGTTTCTTGAATAAAATCAGTATAAAAATTGAAACCTTTATTCGGCAATCTCTTTCTTTGTTCCCATTGTGCATCTTCAAGTGTTACTTTAGAATTTGTATTCGAATTAGAAATATCTGTAAAAGGCACTGTGTCATCAATTGCAATTCCAGCTAAAGTGAATGAAGACAAATCAACAGACCCTCCACTTCCAATACAATTCGTCCAAGCTGTATTTTGATAACATCTAAACACATTGTCAGTTGTATTGTAATACATCGCGCCTTCAAAGCCAGTTGGGTCACCAGTATTTGACTTCACATCTAATGCAAAAACATCTGGAGTTGTAGAGCCAGCGCCACCTGTTCCAATTTGCACTGTACCAGTTGATCCATTATTCGCTTTGATATTGATACCACCAGAACCAGATTGAATGTTTGTCGTAGAAGTTGTATTAGTTGAACCAATTGTCAAAGTTTTGGCTGCCGCGCCAGTTCCAATTGTGATTGTTTCCGCTGAACCATCATCCCCAATTGAAATTGCTCCCGTTGTACCAGAGTTGAGCGTCAAGCCAGAAGCTGAAGCTGAAGCAATTGTCAATGCACCAGCCGCCGTCAAATTGGCACCCAAACCGGTGATATCATTTGAATTGAAAGCCAAACCAGTTGAAGAAAAATTGAATTCATCAGTTCCATTGACAGCAAAGTTCAAAGTCTTGCCCGTCAAAACATTGGCGGTCAAATCACCAGAGTTGTCACGATATAGTCCGACATCTGTGCCAGTTGGTGCACCTGTGGTTTCTTGAAAA
>JAUSNP010000001.1 GCA_030645735.1 Candidatus Moraniibacteriota bacterium
GGTCAGAACTGACAGCGCCCTAGCGCAAAACGACAAAGTTCAAACTATCATTTCTTGGACCACCGATGAACCAGCTACCACTGAACTCATCTACCAAGAGGGAAGAAATGCCGAAAAGAAAGCCATCAAGATTAGTAACGCTCTGACCACTTCGCATGTGGCGGTCATCACCACCTTCAAAGCTGGTGTGGTTTACTATTTCCAAGTTAAATCCACTGACTTGTCTGAAAATGAAGCCACTTCCAGTGACTACGCCCTGCTCACCCCCAAAAGAAAAGAAAATGTGATTCAGATCATTATCAACAACTTCCAAGATATCTTTAGTTGGGCGAAGTAGGGGGTGCGCGTAAGTTAAAAATGTGCTATACTTACAGAAGTAAAAGAGTCATAAAATAACTTTCTATATAGTTTCTTTTAATGGGTGTGAAAAAGAAAAATCATTTAGACGGGCTGCATAAAGAGGATCAAAGACCAAAATTCTTTGATCTGCCAATGGCTCGCTTTGTAGGAAAATACAAAAATTCTTCAGTCTTTCTGTCTAAAAAAGGACGGACAGAGTTTTTTTATACGGAAGATTCAAACCGATATATTACTCCAGCGGAATTTCGCAAGCTTGAAAAGGGTGAGCGCATCGTGCGAGTTTCTAATCGATTGGATAGCGCGCTTTCGCGAAACTTCGAAAAAACTAAGATTTATTCAATCGGTCAACGAGACATCACCTATATAAACATCAAGAGGCGATATGCTAGTTTGGGAAATTATTTGCACGACTTGATTACTGGAGCAGTGCAAGGCGTGTCTGTGGCGCGCATGTGGAATTTGTCAATTGTGGGTGCGGTGATTTTTGGAATGCTCACCATGACGATGATTTATAAATATCTCGGCCAAAATGTTTCAGCGGCTATCAAAGACACAACCGCCGTGACTCAAATGGAGCAAGTTTCTTCAATGTCTGATTATGCCGGAAACAATGTGGTGGATGCCAAGAGAGCGCAGGACAATTCAGTGGATGATATTGATGCGTCTTTTGTAACTAAACTATTGGAACAAACGAAAGAAAAAGCAGACGGGGAATTTGAAAAAGAATTGCGTGAGATGGTGAAAGGTTATCCGATTGAAGTGATGATTCCAGAAATTGCCAAACAAGATCGGATTGTGGCGGCGTTCATTGTAGCGATTGCGAAAAAGGAAAGTGCTTGGGGCAAGCGCGTGCCAGTGTTGGATGGTCAAGATTGTTATAATTATTGGGGCTATCGTGGAATCAGAGATAAGATGGGTACCGGCGGACATACTTGCTTTGACAGCCCAGCCGACGCGGTGGCCACAGTGGCCAAGAGAATTGGCTTTTTGGTTTCTAATAAAAAACTTGATACACCTGACAAGATGGTTATTTGGAAATGTGGTTCCAATTGCGCTGTGACAGGTGGGCAAGCGGCAGCCAACAAATGGATTTCTGATGTCTCGATGTATTTTGATAAGCTGAACAAATAGCCCAAATTTGCTAGACAATAGTCAAAAAGTATGCTATAATTAAAAAAAGTGGACGAATATCTTGCAAAAAAACGGGTGAGTTTTGCATTAGCTTTGTACCTGGCTATGGTGCTAGTACGAAGTTAATGTGGGATGAAAACTCGTTTTTTGTTTTCAATAGCTATGCATCTAAAAAATATTAAAAAAATAGAAAAAAGCATTGTGGCTTCAATTGTGATGAGCAGTTTGATGCTTTTTGCAGTTTCGATGAATGTAGAAGCAAATGACATATCTGCCGAGAGTGTTTTGAAAGAACTAAATGGCGCGCGCAATGCGTATGGTCTCAATTTTTTGATTAAAAATGATCAATTGTCAGCAGCGGCGCAAGCCAAGCTGGATGATATGCTAGCGAATAATTATTTTCAGCATACTTCACCTAGCGGAGTGGATCCATGGCATTGGTTGGATGAGAATGGTTATGTCTATGCCGTAGCGGGTGAAAATTTGGCTATGGATTTCCGAACGGCTGAGGCGCAACAAAAAGCTTGGATGGAAAGTCCCACGCATCGTAAAAACATTTTGAATGCAAATTTTCAAGAAGTTGGCGTGGCTGTCGGTCAGGGAATAATCAGTGGAAAATTGACCACCATCACGGTGCAAGAATTCGGCACGCGCAAAAATTTTCCAGTGTTAGCTAGAGAAAGTGCCGAAACACAAGGCGAGTCGGCAACAGAAATTTCAACGGGAAAAATATTAGGCGCGCAAAAGGTCAAACTAGCTTCAATTGGATCAGAATTCAACACAGAGTTTGCTGTGGGAGCCATCAGCGGTTGGACGATGTTGTTGTTTGTGACAGCAATGTCTTTGATGAGTGTTGCCGCAATTTATCTAGCGTTTGATATTCACCGAATTCACAGGGATATGCGCTTGGCCAAAGAATTGCATCACCAAAATGTCTATCACATCAGCGAGGCAGAGTATGAGCATATTGCTGGCTTTAGGCAGTAGCATTTCTGATTAATAAAAAAATAATAAGCTGACAAAAAACTTCCACTTTGGAAGTTTTTTTAGTATGTTATTGCTGGGATTGCATCATTTTTTATATCATGAAATTACATGGTATAATAATTACATATAAAGATTAAAAAAATAAAATATGAAAATAAAAATCATTGCTGGCTCTCTGAGTATTTTAGCCACAATTTTTGTTGGTCAGAATGCGCTAGCCTTTTCCGGAGACGGAGATGGCTTGTCAGCTGGGTCAGCCTATCAAATCACCACTTGCGATCAGTTGCAAGAGATGAACGATGATTTGAGTGGCTACTATATTTTAAACAACAATATCGATTGTTCTGCCACAGCAAATTGGAATAGCGGCGCTGGCTTTGAACCAATCGGAGATTTCAGTAATCGATTTATTGGCTTCCTGGATGGTCAAAACAATACCGTTTCTGATTTATATATCAACAGAACCACTGATACTGGTGAAAATGGTGGCGGTGTGCATGTGGGTCTATTTGCTATTGTTGATGAAGGATCAGCAGTGAATAATTTGAATTTGGAAAATGTTGACATTACTGGTTGGGAATATGTGGGCGCGTTAGCTGGGTCACTGAGTGGCACGGTAGAAAATGTTTCTGCTTCGGGAACGGTTGATGGAATATATACTACTACAGGAGGATTAGTGGGTGCTCATGTTGCACCAGCGAGTCTGCACAACTCCAGTCCATTGGTTTACACCTGGAACGGAGAAAAATATACCTATGTCGCTGATGTTGGTAACATGTTGCCAAGAGATTTGAATGGCCTAGACTTGGCTCAAATTGACTCTTGGAATTTGGTGCCAAAAGCTGATAAATATTCCATGAAGATTTCTGAGGAATATAATGAAATTGTGTATTATGATGAACTAGCTTTGATGACTTTTGATCACGCACCTGGGTACACTGTAGTAGAGCCACTCAATAGAACTGCTGGCATGGACGAACTTCGCACCGTCAGTGACACCCCAACCAATCCACTAGTAAGTTGCACAGATAAATTTGGCAATGATTGCCTAGATTCTTTGAAAGATTATGACGACAAATGGAGCCACAAAGATGCTAGTTTCGTGAACGAATGGGTGCTTGATTTCGGGGACCTGTCTGCCAAGGACAATGTTCAATTATTAATGCGCGGAGCCAGAGATTATGCGGCTAATTCTAGCGGCCTATATGATTCCTTGCGAACTGTGCAAGTCAAGGACGGCAGTGGCAATTGGGTAGAAATATATAACAAAAAAGATTTAGGTAGCGATGGCACACCTAGACTACGCAGTATTGATTTGACTGGAAAATTTTTGAGTGACAACTATCAAGTCAAAGTTGGCTTTGATACTTTGAATATGAACTATTTCGCGGTGGACACCACTCCGCAAGTTCCTTTCACGATGAACACCTATCATCCAATGAAAGCTGATTTACAATTCCGCGGTTTCACCGCCATGGACAAGACCTATTACAACAATCATGATTATGACACTGTTTCATCAGTGCCAGAAGATTTGTTCAAAAATCAATTTGGCAACTTCACGAAATATGGCGAAGTTAATTCACTGTTGAGTTCTACCAATGATCAATTTGTCGTGATGCGCTATGGCGATCATATGGATATTGAATTTCCCTATGTCGCGCCAGCTGAAGGCACAGAGCGCAGTTTTATTCTATACAACGAGGCTCTCTACAAACACGCAACCAATGATGACATTGGCGCTCTTGGTCAAACAACCGATGTCTTGCCATTCCAGGGTATGACGGAATATTCGCAAAACACAGGTAAGGACTATCCGATGACTTCAGAAAACCAAACCTATTTGGACGAATGGAATACGCGAATCTATGCTGGAAAAATTACTAATGGTGGTAGCACGATTATTGATTCGCATGCATCAGTGAATGTTGGCGGTGATAGTGGTAACAAGGGTGGTCTAGTAGGGTATAATACAAAGTTGATTACTGGCTCATATGCCACAGGGGATGTTAGTGGGAATTGGGCAGTCGGTGGTTTAGTAGGAGAAAATCAGGCAGGTTCACAAATAGAAAATTGTTATGCCACAGGAAATGTAACGGCGACTGGTAATGCTGGTGGACTTATTGGTCAAAATTATTCTGCTGGAGTTGTATCTAATTCCTATGCCACCGGAAATGTTACTGGTGAAGGGGAGCGGCTTGGAGGATTTATCGGATTTAATTCCTATGCTGGATTAGTTTCCAACTCATATTCCACTGGTGATGTTGTTTCTATAAATAATAGTAATGCAGTTGGCGGTTTTATTGGTCAAAATCATTTCAATTCTCCAATTGATAATGTTTTTTGGAATAATTCTAATGACAATGCAGAATTGTCTTGTGTTGGCGGCACAATTAGTGGCGGCCAATACAATCCAGCCATCTCTGGCGACAAAATCATCTGGCAGGACTATCGCAATGGCAACTATGATATCTATCTCTACAATCTGACCACCCAAACCGAAACTCGCATAACCACCGACAGCTCACATCAATACGAACCAGCCATCTCCGGCGACAAAATCATCTGGCAGGACTATCGCAATGGCAACGCTGACATCTATCTCTACAATCTCACCACCCAAACAGAAACTCAAATAACCACCAACGGTTCAACGCAATCCTCCCCAGCCATCTCTGGCGACAAAATCATCTGGCAGGACTATCGTAATAGCAACAACTCCGACATCTATCTGTATGATCTGGCCACCCAAACCGAAACTCAAATAACCACCAACGGTTCCTACCTTTCCTCTCCAGCCATTTCAGGGGACAAAATTGTCTGGCAGGATTATCGCAGTGGTAATTGGGATATCTATCTGTATAACCTGACTACGCAAACTGAAACTCGCATAACCACCAATAGTTCTGAGCAATCCTCCCCAGCCATCTCCGGCGACAAAATCATCTGGCAGGACTATCGCAATGGCAACTATGATATCTATCTCTACAATCTGACCACCCAAACCGAAACTCGCATAACCACCGACAGCTCACAGCAATACGAACCAGCCATCTCTGGCGACAAAATCGTCTGGTATGACAATCGCAATGGCAGCGCTGATATCTATCTCTACAATCTGACCACCCAAACAGAAACTCAAATAACCACCGACAGCTCAGAACAAGCCTACCCAGCCATCTCAGGTGACAAAATCGTCTGGCAGGACAATCGTAATAATGGTAGTAACATCTATCTGTATGATCTATACACTCAAAATGAATCCCAAGTCGTTGTTCCTGAATATGACTGCACCGGCATTTCTGATCTAAGCTATTTCAAAAACAATAGTACCAATCAACCATTGGCCTCCTGGGATTTTGAAGATATCTGGAAAACAAGTACAGCGCTGAACAATGGCTTCCCTCGTTTGCTGTGGGAAAATGATCCAATCAACGAAGGCGTCTATGCAGAAAAATTCCTACAAGACATCCAAGCGGGCTTCATCTCAGTGGGTGGCAACAACCCAACTGACACCAGTGCCATCACTTTCAATGTTGACTACACCATCATCGCTGGCACCGCTCAAGTGGTTTTGCCAGCTGGCACCATTATGACCAAAACTGGTGGGGGAACAATAGACTTCACCACTATGGACTTTGAAGACATCTCTGCTGCCCTACAAAGCGCTTCTTCCACAACTATCGCTGGCGCAGTTAGCATCGGTATCCCTGGCTTCAATTTGTCCTTCTCACAAAACATCACCGTCACCATCCCAGTGGATGCCAGTCTCAATGGCCAAACTCTCAACATCTATTTCCAAAACGCTGACCAAACTGATTGGACTAGTGGACTAACTTGCACTGTCGCAGAGGGACTGTGTGTTTTCCAAACTAATCATGCAACTAAATATAGTGCTGGAGATGAGCCAACTGATATAGTAGATGAGATTATCGAAGAAGAAGCCCAACAAGCCAAAATAACTTCCTGGAAAGCCTATCCCTACGCCAAACCAGATCTCAAATGCGATGAAAGACTGCGTGTAGAAATCAAAGGCAAGCACTTTGCTAAAAACGCTGAAGTTAAAATTGGTAACACTGAGGCATTTGAAGTTAACCGCAAATCCAGCAAAAAGATCACCGCTAAATTCTGTATGGAAAAACTTCTAGATAATCAAGCTAGTCGAAAAAGAACTTTGAGTGTCATCAACCCAGACGCTGACACCGAAAAAGCTGACAAAAAGATTAACTTAGAAACAATCATCACCCCAACAACTGACAACACAACCCAAACAAACCAAACAACAAAAGACATCCAACAAAAACTAGTTAACTTAGGTTTCCTAGACGCTCAATATGTCACTGGCATCTATGGCCCACTGACTACCGAAGCCGTCAAAAAATTCCAAGCTGACAATGGCATCGAACAAGTTGGAACTGTTGGACCATTGACGAGAGCGAAGTTGGAGGAGAAGGGGCAATAGAATCCAAATAGATTTTTTAAAAACAGCGCTTAGAAATAGGTGCTGTTTTTTCAAATCATTGACAAAAATTCAAACTAGCGCTAAGCTGTAGGCAAAATCGGATTAGTGTGTAATAATATAAATATACAATACAAAAAATAGCTTTACGATATCAGGCAAGTTTTTAGATATCAAATCAGATGAACAAGACATTCTTTTGTGTGGGTGACCAAAAGAATAGCGCAAAAATAGAAGACCGACTTATGTCAGTTACTTTTCGGTAATAGATAGAAGCCGGTTTTTTTTGTGGCTTAAAACAATATGTAATAAATTTTTTTAATTATAATTTTATGAGAATCTCAAAAAAAGCGTTGAAGAGAATGCAGAAAATTCTAAATACTATCATCATTTTTATGATGATTATCCAGCCAGTTAGTGCACCGGGGATTTTGCGTGCCATAGCAGCTGAGGAGCCAGTCATTGAAGTGACGGCGCCTCCAGCGATTGAAGTCCCAGAAGAAGAACCTAGCGAAGAGGTTTCTGCTCCAGCTGAGACTGTGGAGGTAGTGGTAGAGACTGAAAAAGTTGAGACCCCAATTGTGGAAACTGAAGTGGTTGTCCAAAAAGCAGAGTCTGTTACGGAAGCTCCAATTGTGGAAGAGACCCCTGCTGTAGTCGAAGATGTGACTGCGTCTATTGAAGAAAATTCAACGAACACTGTTTCAGAAGAGCAACCAGCATCAGTTGTGGAAACAGAAGTAATCGACGATACAGCAACTTCAGAAGTTGCTCCTGTTAGCCCAGTTGTTGTGTCAGAAGCGCCAAAAGAAATTTGGGCAAAAGATGGCGACAAGGCCGTGACCAAAGAAAATGTTGAACTTGGGAAAACATATGTAGCGCCACAAAATAAAGATGTGACCGTGACTTTCACCAAGCTTCCAGAAACTTCTGGCAAACTTTCGATTGAAGAAATAACTTTGACCAATGAGCAAGTTGCAACTCTTGGCGCACTTTCCAACAAAGCCTATGACATAACTTCAACTATGGAGAATGGAACCTTTGAATATGATTTGACCATGCCAAAAGTTGTAAACAAAGCATCGGGGATTTCATATATTGAAAAATCAGCAGATGAAGTTGATTCAATTAAAAAAGAAGAAATCAAGTCAATTGAAGAAAATGTCACAACGACAAAAGACAATATCAAGGCCGAAGATGTTGATCATTTTACAATTTTTGTTGTAGTTGAATGGAATTTTCCTGATACTCCTGGTGATGCAGTTGCAGATGGAGGAGTTGCGATGAATGCAACCGCGACCGTAACAGTACAAGGAGGATCAACAATAACAGGATATGGAGCAGTTGGTGCAACAACATACTCAGCCAGGGCAAATGACTGGAACAGCGGATCTGGAATAAAATTTTGGAGAATAATGTTTGATTCTACAGGATTTAAAAATTTGAAAATTTCATCAAAACAAAGAAGTTCAGCTACTGGACCAAGAGATTTTAAAATGCAATACAAAATAGGTGCGGGAGGAACATGGACGGATTTCGGTCCAAGCAGTATCACAGTAGCAGATAATTTCTCAGGTGGAGCTGTTAGTGATATTTCGCTACCTTCAGATGCAGACAATCAACCTGATGTAAGAGTGAGATGGATCATGACTTCCAATACCGCAGTTAATGGATCACCGGTGGCAGCTGGAGGTGCTAGTAATGTAGATGACATTATTGTAACTGGAGATGATGATATGACTCCGCCGACTTTGAATCTTCCTGCAGATATAACAGCTGAAGCAACTAGTTCAAGTGGAGCTACAGTTTCTTTTTCTGCAACTGCTGATGATTTAGCTCCAGCCCATCCGATTGTAACATGCATTTCTCCGTCAGGCTCAATATTTTCATTTGGAACAACAGTTGTAAATTGTAGCGCAACTGATGCTACAGGGAATGTTGCGAATGGATCGTTCAATATTACTATTCAAGACACAACTGCACCGACTGTTCCGGTAAATGGTGTTCCGAACGCAACTCACATTCCAATGAATAATTTTGATTTTGATTGGGATGATTCATTTGATGCATCGACTGTGACATATGAATATCAAGCAACAATGGATCCAACTGAAGTTGGAGGAGTTTTGACAAATGGTCTTTGGAATTCTGGAATTTTGCCAGCGTCAACAATTCACTCTGCTGGAGCACCTGACGGAACTTGGTATTGGCAAGTTCGTGCGATTGATTCGCTTGGGCAGACAAGTGCCTGGAGTTCAATTTGGGATGTTACGCTCGATACCCAAGCTCCAGTAATAACTTTGGATGGTGCCAATCCACAAATTATTGAAGGTGGGACAGGTTCAGTATATACAGAGTTGGGAGCAACCGTTAGTGACAATATTGATTCAGGGCTGACTGCGACAATTGATGCTTCAGCTGTGAACACAATGGCAGTTGGTTCATATCTAGTGACATACAATGTTTCTGATCAGGCAGGAAATGCTGCCACTCAAGTGACCAGAACAGTGAATGTTGTTGATACCACTGCACCGGTGATTAGTGGAGTGACAAATCAAACTGTTGAAATGGACAGTGTTTCAGGTGCGATTGTGACCTACGGCATTACTGCTGTGGATGCAATGGACGGACCATTGCCAGTTAATTGTGTGCCAGTTTCAGGTTCAGTTTTCTCTTATGGAACAAGTTCGGCAATTTGCAGTGCGACTGATGCTGATGGAAACAATGCAACTGCATCATTCAATGTGACAGTCGTGGACACGACCGGGCCAATAGATGTTTCAATTGCATATTCTCCGATTGATTTTTCAAACACATCATCAGTGGATGTTACATATTCAATTGGTTCTGATTTTTCTGCTCTTAATTTGGCAACAGGAAGAATTCAAAAAAGAACTGGAGATGTTTCTGGTTCAGCCTGTGTGAATTGGGGGACTTGGACAAATCTTGTTTATGAAACAGATGGAAGTTATACAGACAGTTCTATTGCAGATGGAAAATGTTATCGCTATCGCTATGCAATCAAAGATAATGTCGGCAATCAAAGTATTAGCGTGGTGGCAGGCACAGTGAAAATTGATCAGTCTGCCCCAGTCATTAGTGGCTTTGGTGATATCGTCATTGAAGCAACAAATCCAGCCGGAGATGTGGCAAATTTCAATCCGACAGCGGTGGACAATGTAGATGGAAGTGTGTCTGTTGTTTGCGTACCTGTTGCTGGTTCAGTTTTTGCAATCGGAACGACCACCGTGTCTTGCGAAGCTGAAGATTCTTTAGGCAATAAATCAATCGAAACATTTGTAGTCACAGTGCAAGACACAACGGCACCGACAATTGATAATGTTTCAGATATAATCGAAGAAGCTACTAGCCCAGCGGGAGCAGCGGCAACATTTGTTGAACCGATGTCTCACGATGCTGTTGATGGTGATTTGATTGCGACTTGCGATGCAGTTTCAGGCGCGACATTCGCCTTGGGCGTAACAATTGTTACCTGCACAAAAACAGACTCAGCCGGAAACGTAGCAACTCCAGAAACATTTACCATAACAGTTCAAGATACAACGGCGCCGGTCATCGCGCTCAATGGTGATAATCCGCAAACAGTCGAAAGAAAAGAGGCCTATGTCGAAGCTGGTGCAAATGTGACTGACAATTATGACACAGCATTAGTTGTGACAATTGATGCCTCAGCTGTGGATGTGAATGTGGCGGGCACATATTCGGTATATTATGATGTTACTGATACGGCAGGAAATCCAGCTGTTCAAGTTGTACGAACAGTGAATGTGACTGATACTATTGATCCAGTGGTGACTTTTGATGACGAGACAAATCCGGCAGATGGATTGCTAACATCGAATGCCAATCAGACATTTGCAATTACCGTGGATGAAGATGTGGCAACTTGCCAATTGAATTTTGGAGCATCAACTGTGACAACAGCCACCTCTCAAATAACCTGGAATCATAGCTTCCCAGAAGACACCAATGGATCTTGGCATTTTTATTCACCAGCTGGAACAGATTATGCTTTTCCAGATCGATATGCTAACGCTGGTCCAGGAGGAAATTCATGGGTTGCGCCAGTCGTGTATGATATGAGCTCAGCCTTTGCCGGAGAGCAGATGGGTGGAACCTGGCAACTATTGATGAATGACCATGTGGGTTGGGATAGTGGCGCGATTACAAATGTAGATTTGATTTTGAATGGTCAGAATTATTCATGGAACGGTTGGGCAGGGATTTGGGATTACAGCACTACAACTGTAGACATCCCTGTCGCCGGAGGTAGCGGTGGGCCATCGAGTGGCGTGTATGATATGACAGTTGTTCATGATGGCGATTCTGCCACAGCCTCAGTGAATCTACCTGCAATTAGTGATGGCGTGTATGAATATACGGTGACTTGCTCTGATTTGAGTGATAATGAGGGGACATCAGAAATTAGAGATATCACAATAGACACGACTGCGCCTAGCCTTTCAGCCAAAACAACATTTGAAGGCTGGTATAATACAGACCAAACTTCGGTATTTAATTACATGGACATAAATGGAATCGCATCGGGTGATAATCCGGAATGTATTATTTCAACGGAAGGTGTGGGACAAACGTGTTCAGTTGTTCCGAATGTTTGTGATGTTGTCGGAAATTGCAATACTGACGAGGTGGTTTCAAACGGTGCTGACATTGATAAATCCAATCCGGAAGTAAGTGCCGGGATGGACAAACAAACAAACGCAGAATTTATGCAAGACGCCACTGCCTCAGATTCAATAAGCGGAATTGCTACATATGCATGGACACAAGAATCTGGGCCGGGGAGTGTGACATTCGGAGCTTTTGATGCAGAAGATTCTACGGTTTCAGCTGATGTTGACGGAACCTATGTTATTAGATTGACGGTGACTGACAATGCTGGCAATTCGTCTTTTGATGAATTCACCTTGATTTGGGACACGACAAAGCCGGTCATAACTCGCACAGGGAATGATCCAATTATCATTGAATATGCTGGAACATATACTGAGCAAGGAGCGACTTGGACTGATGTTATCGATGGCGCTGGAAACGCGACAGTCGGCGGTGACACAGTCGACACGTCAGCTCTAGGCACTTATATTGTAACCTATGATTATACTGATGTAGCTGGCAATTCAGCTGAGCAGGTTACACGCACAGTCAAGATTGTTGACACAACTGCTCCAGTAGTGACTCTAAATGGTGGTGATGTATCTTTCAGACGCGGACACACTTATCATGAACAAGGAGCGACTTGGACAGATAATGTAGATGGCAGTGGTAATGTTGTGACCATAACTGGAACAGTTAATGAAAATAGAAGAGGTACTTATTATCTGACCTATTCATATATTGATTCGTCAGGCAATGAGAGCTCAATAGTCAGAAAAATAGTGGTTAAAAAACAAAGCGCCAATGACAACGGTGGCGGTGATGGAGGAAACAACGCTGATGACACTCAAGGCATAGCTGGTCCATCCATAGGTGGCGGAGCTGGCGCTGATGAAGAAACAACTACTGGCGAAAATGCTGGAGAGGAAAGCATAGAGAATGCTGGCACTGAAAATGGCGGACAACCGGAAGTCAAGGGTGCGGAAAGCGGGCAGGTTTTGGGTGAAGAAATATCAGCTGAAGAAGATGGCTTCTGGAATTTCAGTTGGTGGTGGTTGTTAATATTTGTACTGGCTGGGCTTGGACTATATCGCATAACTAGGCGAAAAATATAGTATAAATAAGCCTCAGAATAGCAAAAACCGGATCTTGATCCGGTTTTTTCTTTGGGTCGTTTCGAGGCTGATCATAGCCAAAAAATGACTTTTTGGCTTAAATAGGGCATTTTACCAATTGACAGGGTTTTGGGATTTTGCTATGATGGATAGCGTCGTTCAAAAACCGAACACCAAAATCAAAAAGGGGACTGTAATTCTAAATTGACGACAATAAACATTATGGTTGATCCACTGCCGAGTCTCAAGCAATTGAGAGACATCTATGCAAAGATAGATACGGTCAAGAAGAATCACATCAAATTAACTATAACTATTCTCATGCTGAGCATGGGGCTATTTTTTTACTTCGTGTCTGACAATCAGGCCTTGGCTCGCAAGAATGAAGAGCCTTTGAAAGTTGCGCCAGAAACCATTGATCCATTGTATAAAATTGGCAAAGGCTTGCAAATGGTTGAGTGTGCCAAGAATAGTTCTTGTGCCAAAGAAATTTTGGTTCCAACTCATGTCGAAGAAGCTGATGATTCAATCTTGGCTGAAACCGTAGGAGACTCTCCAATGGCTGAGATGGTGCCAGCTTTGAAACAACGAAGCAAAGAAGTGTCAGCCTATCTAGTAGCGATTGCCAAGAAAGAAAGCGACTGGGGCAAGCATTCACCAAAGAAGGGTGGCGAAGACTGTTTCAACTATTGGGGTTATCGTGGCAAAGAAAACACGACCGACTCAGGCTATAGCTGTTTTGATTCGCCGAGCCATGCCGTTGAGGTAGTTGGCAACAGAATTGAGAAACTCATGGATCAGAACATCAAAACACCAGCACAAATGGTAGTTTGGAAATGCGGAAGAGATTGTGAAGCCGCTGGCGGACAAGCCGCAGCTAACAAGTGGATTGCTGACGTGGCAAAATATTATAATAAGTTAAATTCTTAAAAACAAAAATATGGCTATACAAAATATTAATGGCAAGGAACTAAAAAAGATGTTGGATGTGAATCCAGCTGAATTGGAAATTATTGATGTACGTGAGCAGGATGAATATGACTTGATCAAGATCAAAGGTTCGAAGCTGATTCCATTGTCTGAAATTGGACCTAGAATCAACGAAATTGATTGGAGCAAGAAAGTTGTCTTGGTTTGTCGCAGCGGATCTCGCAGTGGCTACATTGCTCAAATGCTGGCCGCGCATGGCAAAGACACGATCAACCTAGCTGGTGGCATCTATGAACTGAACTTAGACAAATGTGATTGTCTGGAAAAAGAGCCAGATTGTTGCGGAGGATACTTCTAGAGTCGAAAGTCCGTAAAGTTTATAAAGTCTATAAAGAAGCGGTTGAGGCCGCTTTTTTTTGTGGCTTTTCTAGTGTAAAATAGAGGTATAACTATTTAAATACAAAATTGTGAATATTGGTCCATTTGAGATTATGCTTATAGCTTCAACTATGCTTGAGTTTAATCCTTTATTTCAAGCAATTAAAATTATTAAAACTAAGGAGTCAAAGGATGTTTCTGTTTTGACATATGCCGCAATCCTAGTTATTGGGGTTATGTGGCTTGTCTATGGTATAAAAATTGGAAGCCTACCGCTAATCATAGGAAATTCGATAAAATTATTTGCAAGTTTGTGTGTAGTTATCATTTATTTCTCATATAAAAATAAGAACAATAAATAATATGAATAAATTTCCAGACGGGTTTTTGTGGGGAGCGGCGACTTCCGGGCATCAAGTTGAGGGCAACACCAACAATGATTGGGTTCAGTGGGAGAAGGACAATGCAGAAAGGATTGCTGGAGAAGCTGGCAAGAAGTGGGAGAAGTGGCAGCAAGAAAAATTTCCAGAAATGTTCACAGTAGAAAATTATATTTCTGGTAACGCTTGCGATCAATACAATCGATATGAGGAAGATTTTGACTTGGCGAAGGCTGGCGGTCACAATGCTCACCGATTGTCTTTGGAATGGTCAAGAATTGAACCGAAAGAAGGCGAATTTAGCGCAGAGGGAATTGAACATTATCGAAAAGTTTTGACAGCTTTACGTGAGAGGGGCTTGGAACCATTTGTAACATTGTGGCATTGGACTGATCCAATTTGGGTCGGAGAGATGGGCGCTTGGGGCAATAAAGAAACAGTTAAATATTTCCATAGATATGCTGAGCGGGTTTTCAATGAATATAAAGATTTAGTAACATTTTGGATGCCACTCAATGAACCAAATACCGAAGTGTCATTAGGTTATATGTTTGGCAATCAACCGCCAGGAATCAAAAGTAAACTTGCGGCCAACACCGCTTTCAAAAATTTGATGCAAGTTCAGAAAGATATCTATCAGGTTGCCAAGGCAGTCTCACCGGATTTTCAAATTGGCTGTTCGCATTTTATGTTCGATATAAAATCCCACAATCGCCTGCCATGGAATGTTTTGGCGACTAAGATTATGGATTATTTCGCCAACTATAGATTTTTCAAAGCTTTCAATGATTCTTGTGATTTTTTTGGTATCCAATATTATCAATCATTTCATGTCAATTTCAGAATAGGTGGAAAATTCTTTGGACTTTTTGAAAATAAAGAAGTTTCAGAAAAAAGAAGTGATTTGGGTTGGCAGATTTATCCAGAAGGAATTTATAATGTTTTGAAAAAGGCCGCTAAAAATGGCAAGCCAATTTATATAACTGAAAACGGACTGGCTGATGCAACTGATACCTATCGAGCAGAATTTATCCAGGAGCATTTGAAATATGTGCAAAAAGCAATCGCTGATGGCGTGGATATTCGTGGTTATTTCCATTGGTCACTAATAGACAACTTTGAATTTGTAGAAATGCGTGGTTTCTGGCCACGCTTTGGCCTAATCGAAATCGACTACAAAACGTTAGAGAGAAAGCCAAGGAAGAGCTTTTATGTTTACAAAGAGATAATTGAGAATAATGGGATAAAAGGGGAATAAAGGGAGGAAAGGGCTAATACCTATTTCAATATTCCCTTTGCATCCCGTTACAACTTCCCTTTAATCCCATCGAACTCACCCCTTATATATCCCATTTAATTTACAAAAACTATGCTTAAGCCTTCGCGCCAACCCTATGGATTCAAAAATCTGTTGGCTTATAAAAAAGCCGAGGAGTTGCAAATGGGATGTTCGCTGGTCACGGCGCAGTTTCCGAAATATAAAACTTTGATTGCCCTGGCTGACCAGATGGATCGTTCGGCGCGTTCGGGCAAACAAAATATTGTTGAGGGTTGGAAAAGAAATTCGACCAAGGAGTATTATGATTTCCTAGGTTTCTCTATCGGTGCCAACACGGAATTGGAAGAAGATTGCAATGATATTTGGCGCGGAGTTTATCCAGATCTAATAGGGATAACGGGGGTAATGGGAGAAAAGGGAAAAATGGGAGGAGATGAAATGGGGGAAATGGGTGAAGGGGGAAAAATAAAAAGGGATGAAATCAGTATAACGAGAGAAAAGGGGAATGGGGTATCCCTTTCAACCCCTTTTGACCCTTTAATCCCTTTGGATATCGAAAAAATCCCCTTTTATCCCCTTAATAAAAACTTGCCGCCCATTATCCAATTAAAACTGCGTTGCAAGGAGCTCAATTATTTGTTGAATCAACTACAAAAATCGTTGGAAGCCAAAATGTTGCAAGAAAAAACTTTGTCGGGCGGTGACATCGCTAGAAATTATTTGCAAGCGATAGATAAAAATAAAAAACAAGACGATATTTTTTTAGAACAATATGGATTTGTGCGTCTTGAAAACGGACAAGTTATTGCAAAAAATCAAGATGGATAAAAGAAAAATAAACATCAATGGTAAAGACATTGAATATGTCTTCAAGCGAACCAAGGGCTCTAAGAGCGTGAAGTTGGCAGTTTATGCTGATGGGCGCTTTGTCGTTTCGGCGCCAAAATGGTATCCTATGTATATAGTTAAAAAGTTTATTGAAGAAAAGTCACAGTGGATTTTTGAGCGCGTGAAGGACATTGATTTTGACCTGATTGGTCAGAAACAAAAAGCAGAAAGCGCGGATTATAAAAAATCAGTGAAGTTGGCGCGAGCCATCATTCATGCGCGATTGGAATTTTTCAACTGTCATTACAATTTTCAGTATAATCGTGTGGCGATCAAGAATCAGAAGACCTGTTGGGGGAGTTGTAGCCAGAAAGCCAATTTGAATTTCAACTATAAGATTATCAATTTGCCGGACGAGATGCGTGACTATGTGATTGTGCATGAGCTGTGTCATTTGCAAGAATTGAATCACAGTAAAAGATTTTGGAATCTAGTTTCGCAGACCGTGCCGAATTATCGAACTTTGCGAAGAAAATTAACAGAAATAAAATAATAAAAAATTGTCATTCCCGTGGAAACGGGAATCTAGTATCTAAGCTTTGTGACTAGATTCCGGCTCAAGGCCGGAACGACATAAAACAAATATGAATTACATTGTTCTCGCCACGGTTGCATATTTTATGGTCGCTTTAGAAGTTATCCTAGATAAATTTTTGCTAAGCTCTAAGCGAATTTCTCATCCAGCCATCTATGCCTTTTATTCTGGTCTTTTGACCGCTTTTGTATTTTTCATGGTGCCATTTGGTTTTCACACGATGACGCCATATTTTGCCATGGTGAGCATCGTGACAGGAATTATTTTTACTTATGGATTCTTGACCTTATTTTTTGCTATCAATAAAAGTGAAGCTAGTCGAGTGATGCCAGTGGTTGGAGCGGTTGTGCCATTGGTGACATTTGTTCTTTCTGGTAGTTTATTATCTGAATATTTAAATGGAGTGCAATTGGCCGGAGTGTTAGCTTTGATTGCTGGTGGACTTCTGATTTCTTTTGATTTTCCATTGAAAAACAAGAAGAAATTTTTTCATGGTTTTTATTATTCAATTTTGGCGGGTATTCTTTTTGCCATCGAAGTCACTTCTTTCAAATATTTGAGTGATAATTATACTTTTGCCAATGTATTTATCTGGACGCGCTGGGGTGTGACCTTGGGAGCGTTGAGTTTGTTGCTCATTCCTCATTGGAGAAAAGTCATTTTGAATTCTTTCGGTAGTTTCAAAAATACTAAAAAAGAACATCATCAGACTGGAGGACTTTTTATTTTGAATAAAGTTTTGGGTGGCGCTGGATCAATTCTAACCAAAAAAGCTATCACTTTGGGTAGCGCGACCGTAGTGAGTGCCTTGGTTTCGACTGAATATGTTTTTATTCTATTGATTGGTTTGGTGATGTCATTCCATTTCCCAAGAATTTTCCAAGAGAAAGAAGATGTTTTAGGCATAACGCAAAAAATAGTTTCAATTTTGATTATTTCGCTAGGCGTAGTTCTCATATCTCGTTAAAAATAAAATTCAATATAAAATGGAGATTATAAAAAAAATATTAAAAGTCATCGGAATAATCCTGCTGAGTTTGTTTGGATTTATTCTGATAATGTTCGGCTATTTCAATCTACCGGCAGAAAATAATAACGATGGTGCCAAATTGGGCATGACTTTTTCCAGCACCTATTCATCCAGCATGGGTCTGGATTGGAAAGCTAATTATATCGCGATGTTGGATGATTTGCACATCAAAAAAATTCGCATTCCAGTTTATTGGGACATGGTAGAAATCAAAAAAGGCGATTATGATTTTTCGGATGTGGATTGGCAATTGAATGAGGCTCGGAAAAGAAACGCTGAAATTATTTTAGCTATCGGTCAGAAAACTCCGCGTTGGCCAGAATGCAATGTTCCACAGTGGGTGAAAGAAGATGAGCAAAATAGAAAAGAAAGTCTTTTGGAATATGTGGCTGTTTCTATGAATCGCTATAAAAATGATCCAGTAGTGAAATATTGGCAAATCGAAAATGAACCATTTTTGCCATTTGGTATTTGTCCCAAACCGGACGCCAGTCTTTTGGACAGCGAATTGGCAGTGGCGCGCTCAATCGACAATACACGCCAAATCATAGTGACTGACAGTGGCGAATTGAGTTTGTGGGTGCAAGCGGCCAAGCGCGCCGACATTTTTGGCACCACGATGTATCGAACAATTTATAAAAAAGGCCTTGGCTATGTTGAATATCCAATCGGACCAAGATTTTTTCAATTCAAGCATGCAATAATCAAGCTGTTTGCGCACCAAAACAACGCCATTGTCATTGAACTGCAAGCCGAGCCATGGATCATGGGTTCTACAATAGATAATACATTGGAAGAACAATTCAAATCTATGAATCCAGAACAACTAGTGAGCAATGTTGAGTATGCCGAGAAAGTTAATTTCCCGCAGATATATTTATGGGGCGTGGAATGGTGGTATTGGTTGAAAGAAAAGCAAAATCATCCAGAACTTTGGAATACGGCGCGTGACCTATATCTCAATCGACAATAAACTTCCAAGAATTGAAAATACGGCTAAAGACCACCTTTAAGAAGGGCGGTCTTTTGTTGCTGATCTGAATTAAGTTGACTCCTAGGGGCAAATTTGACCTCATAAGCTATCTGAGGGCTCAGCAACTGCCTTCGTTGGTTTTGGAATAAGTTTTGTTTATGGTACTATTTTGTTAGAGCCTGCTCATAATCTCATGTCTAGATAAATAGTATCTTTTCTTTTATGTCTCGGGTTATTGTAGATATTGAAACAATTGGCAAGGATTTTGCGAGCTATGACCAAAAAAGTCAGGAGTATCTTTTGAAATATGCGCAGACTGAGGAGGAGCAGGAGGCAGTCAAAAAAAGTTTGGCCCTGCATGCTCTGACGGGCGAGGTGGTGACTATCGGTATGCTCAATCCTGACACGGGCAAAGGCGTGATGCTCTTTCAAAGCAAGGGTGAAGTCATTGAGGATTTTTCCGAAGATGGACTTTTCTATGAAGCTGGCACAGAGAAAGAGTTATTGGAAAAATTTTGGGACATGGTGAAGACATACAAGCAAATAATCACTTTCAATGGTCGCAATTTTGACATTCCGTTTTTGATGACACGCAGTGCCATCAATGGCGTGCGAGTGTCGCGCAACTTCATGGGCTATCGCTACAATCCGAAAGAACATTGTGATTTGATGGAGCAATTGACCTTCTATGGGGCGACTCGCAAATTCAATCTGGATTTTTATGCCAAATCCTTCGGCATCAAGAGTTCCAAAGATGAAGGCATCGACGGTTCGATGGTAGGTGAGTTGTATAAACAAAAGAGATATTTGGATGTGGCGCGCTATTGTCATCGTGATCTTCTGACAACCAAAGGTTTGTATGAATATTGGGATAAATATTTGAGTTTTTAGAATTAGCATTGTCATTCCCGTGGAAACGGGAATCCAGTCACACAGCATTAAGTTTCTACACTAGATTCCCGCCTACGCGGGAATGACAAATAAAAAAATGAAAGGCAAAGAATTATATATCATCGCGCACAACATTCGCAGTGCTCACAATGTGGGGGCGATTTTTCGTTCCAGCGATGGAGCGGGGGTGGATAAGATTTTTTTGAGTGGTTATTCACAACGACCAGCATCAGCTGATAAGCAAGATCTGGTGAAACCAGAAAAGATGTTGGCCAAAACGGCACTGGGCGCTGAGTTGAGTGTGGCTTGGGAAGGCGCTGATGATCTAGTCAAGCTTATTAATAAACTGAAAAAAGAAGGCGTGCAGATTGTGGCTCTAGAAAAAACTGAAGGCAGTGTAGATATTCGCAAATTCCAGCCAACCTTTCCGATGGCCTTGATTTTGGGACACGAAGTGGATGGTGTGAAAGATGAGGTTTTGCAATTGTGCGACGCCGTGATTGAAATCCCGATGCGCGGACAGAAAGAATCCCTGAATGTTTCCGTGGCCACAGGCATCGCGATTTATGAATTGCTTGGATAATGGTATAATAATACTATGAATAATAAAAAGAATAAATTGGCGGTATTTGATATTGATGGTACGATTTTTCGCAAAAATCTGGCTTTTGAGTTGATCAATGAATTAGCCTGGCGGGGGATTTTCAAAAAAGAAGTGCGGTCAGAACTTGTACGGCATTATAGTAATTGGCTGGATCACAAAGGTACTTATGAAGATTATCGCAAAGCTCTGGTAGCCTTGTATGCGGACAATATTAAAGGATGCAAAAGGGAGGATGTTCTGAAAGCTGCTAAGGGTGTTATGCCTTTCTATCAAGATCGAACCTATGTTTTTGCTGAGAATTTGATCAAGAAATTGAAAGCGGAAAATTACAATATCATTGCCGTATCTGGTTCACCAAGTGAAATTGTAGAAGAATATAATAAACACTTGAAGTTTGACGCGGTTTTTGGTTCAGTTTATGAAACTGATGCAGGTGATATTTACACAGGAGGTGCAGTTTTTGAGCCAACCAAAGGTAAGAGTCAGGTAGTCAGACAATATTTAACTGAAAATAATCTAACTCTGGAAGGCTCTTACGGAATTGGTGATACTGAATCAGACGCTTCAGTTTTGGAAATTGTGGAAAATCCAATTGCCTTCAATCCGAATTCCAATCTAAAGGAAATTGCGCAAGCCAAGGGTTGGAAAATCATCGTGGAGAAAAAGGATGTTATTTATGAAATAAAATAAAAAATTTATGACACTAATATTATTAATCATTGGTTTTATATTATTCGGTCTTATCTGGTTGTTTGTGGAACTTGTAACGGCCAAAAGTCTCAACGATTTTTTGGATGAAAAAATCATGCGCAGGATGAAATGGCTGTGGTTGCCAGTCTATGCGTTGTGGCGGATGTCCAAAGAAGTTATTTTCAATAAAAAATAAAATATGCAGCATAAAAAAACTCTCAGATTTCTCTGAGAGTTTTTTTTGTTATCGAAAGATTTACTTGACCTTCTCGATGAATTTTGCAAATACGGCTGGATTCTCCATAGCCATTTGTGACAAAACTTTTCGGTCTACTTCAATTTTCTTGTCAGACATAGTCTTGATTAGGATACTGTATTTCATACCCAGTTCACGAACTGCAGTATTAAGTCGAGTGATCCACAGTCTGCGCATTGAGCGTTTCTTGGCTCGTCGGTCACGATAGGCGTAGGCACCAGCCTTGATCAAGGCTTGTTTAGCTGAGCGATAGAGGGAACTTCTTTTCCATCGATATCCACTCGCGTCTTCCAAGACATTCTTTCTGCGTTTTGAAGCGGCTACTCCGCGTTTTACTCTTGTCATAGTATTAGTATAAAAAAATCATTATTTAACTTGGGTATTAGCGTTGGGCGCTTTTGCTTGGCAAACCTCGCAACATGTTCGCTTCATCAGCTTTGAAGAGTCGCACATCACCTTGCTTGGCCATTCCTTCTCGTCCAGTTTCCTTGCGATTGTAATGGTTGTGTCCGGTGATTCGGCGAGTAACTTTTCCACTGCCAGTCACTTTGACTCTTTTCTTCACAGCTTTTCTTGTTTTTAATTTTGGCATATATTTTATAACTCGTAACTAGTAACTCGTAACTAGTAATTGGAGCGTCATCTTATTAATTGGCTTATTTATAATCTATGCTAGTTACTGATTACCAGTTACTAGTTACTTGTTTTATACTTCTGGCGTTAGCACTGCATTAAAGCCACTGGGATATCTTTTCACTTCCTGATCAAGCTTATAAGGGACAGTGATGATTTTCAAGAAATCTTCAAGGTTCTTTCGGGCTAGATCTTGGTGAGCTTTTTCTCGGCCACGCAAGAAAATTTCAACTTTCACTTTCTGACCTTTTTTGAGAAATTTTTCAGCCATATCTTTCTTGACTTCCAAATCGTGAGTGTCAGTTCGGAAACCAATACGAATTCCTTTGACATCAATTTTTTTCTGTTTGGCTTTGTTAACTCGATCAAGTCTGGATTGTTGATATTGATATTTGCCATAGTCCATGATTTTGCAAACCGGCGGCTTGGCCATCGGTGCAATTTCCACTAGGTCCAAATCTTGTTCGCGAGCAACTTGCAAGGCATCAAACGGAGTCATGACTCCAAGTTGATTTCCCGCATCGTCGATTACGCGAATTTGTGGAACCCTAATGTATTCATTTATTCTGGTAAGCGGACCTTTTTTTACGAACGGCCGCTTGGTTGGTACTCTTCTAATAGTTTTGATATTAATTATTATTTGTGGAGATGGCGAGAATCGAACTCGCGTCCAAAATCATTCATCTAAAACAATCTACAAGCGTAGTCTATCCGTTTGATTCGATTAAAAAGTGGAGGATAGACAAAACCTTTTCAATCTATTGCTAATGTAGTTTTATCGAAGTGACTTAGAAAATATCAGATCGACTATCCTGATGTTTTGACACCGAGATCCATCTATCAGGAGTTGATGGTTCGATGACTACTGCGATAAGGCCTGTAAGGCGATATTTAGGCAATAGCAACCGCAAAATTTGAAGTAAATGCTTGCGCAAATACTGATTTCGCTTTTGTTATGAAGTTTGCACTTATAACTTTGATACAAATTTAACGAGTAATTATCATCCTCGGCTTGCATATTTTAAACGTACGACCTGTCGAAACCAAACATCCCCAGAGGGGAACAGTCTAGTTGTTTTTTAGCTCTCTTTTGATATTTCTCTCGACTTCTCGCTTGCTGATTGTTTCGCGTTTGTCATATTTCTTTTTTCCTTTACCTACGCCAAATTCCAGCTTCAATAGTCGTTTCTTAGTATACACTCGAATGGGTACCAATGTCAAGCCTTGGATACGCACTTTGCCCGTTAAATGCTTGATTTCCGATTTGCGTAGCAAAAGCTTCCTTGGCTGGGTCGGATCATAGTTTTTGATCTCGCCTGCTTGTTTGTAGGGAGTGATGTGGGCGTTGGTTAAATAGAGCTCGCCGCCTGCAACTGTCACAAAGCTTTCTTTGAGACTGATATGGCCCATTTTGACCGATTTGACCTCAGCTCCAGTCAACACCAAGCCGGCCTCATATTTGTCTGAGATTTCATAATCGAAATTAGCGCGTTTGTTGTAGGCGAGTGTTGTCATATATACAGCTTATCATTTAATTATAGGTTAATACAAGCGCCAAAGCTTTATTTTTTCAGCGGGATAGGTTAGAATTAGAAGTATGAAAAAACAATTGGCAGAAATCATCAAAAAAGCTGTTTTGGAGCTGTTCGACCTTGAACAAGCTGATTTTGCTGTGGAATATCCGAAAGACGAGAAATTTGGGGATTATGCGGCCAATGTGGCGATGGTTTTGGCCAAAAAGTTAGGGAAGAGCCCAATTGAGATTGCTGAGGCAATCAAGTTACAAGTTACAAGTTACAAGTTACAAACTTTTGAAAAGATTGAAGTGGTGGCGCCGGGGTATATCAATTTTTATTTGTCAGAAAAATATTTGCAGGATGTTGTGGTTGAGATTCAAGACAAAAAAGAAAAGTTTGGAGAAAGTGAAATTGGTAAAGGCGTGAAAATAAACAATGAATTTATTTCAGCCAATCCAACAGGCCCTTTGACGGTGGGGAATGGTCGTGGAGGATTTTGTGGTGATGCAATTTCTCGTGTGCTTCGAAAAACTGGATTTGAAGTCGTGAATGAATATTATATAAACGATGCTGGTGGACAAGTCTTGAAATTGGGGCACAGTGTGTTGAAAGATGAAGAAGCTGCCTATACTGGAGAATATATTGATGAGCTGAATAAAAAATATGGCGAGCTGACTGATGTAAAAGAAATTGGTCAATTAGCAGCCAAGGAAGTTTTAGAGAATATCATCAAAAAAGTAGTTGTAGAAAAAATGCAGATTTCTTTTGATGTTTGGATGAGTGAGAAAAAAATTCAAGATGAAAATTTTGTTGAAAGGTCTATTGAAATTTTGAAAGAAAAAAAGCTGACCTATGAATCAGAAGGTGCTTTGTGGTTGAAGACGACGAAATTCGGTGATGATAAGGACCGTGTGCTGATAAAGAGTGATGGGCAGAAATCATATTTTGCTGGTGACTGTGGCTATATGTTAAACAAGATTGAAAGAAATTTCAGTCGCTTGATTATGGGGTTGGGTGCGGATCATCATGGTTACATTTCCAGATTGCGTGCCGTAGCCAAAGCCTTAGGGTTTGAAGGTGATTTTCGTTTTGTGATTTCACAATTAGTACGCATCATGAAAGATGGCAAAGAAGCTAGGATGAGTAAACGCGCTGGCAATGTTGTGAATGTTGATGAGCTGATTGATGCAGTTGGATCGGATGTAACTAGATTTTTTTTCTTGATGTATTCACCCGATACTCATATGAGTTTTGATTTAGGCTTGGCGGAAGAGAAATCACAGAAGAACCCAGTTTTCTATGTGCAATATGCGCATGCTAGGATTTGTAGTGTTGTGCGCAAAGCGCAAGATTCAATAACCAAGATACAAGATACAAATAATGTTGATTTATCTTTGCTTAAAGATGAAAAAGAATTGAGTTTGATTCGTGAACTGAATAAGTTTCCAGAATTGGTGGAAGAACTTTCTCAAAGTTATGAGGTTCACAAGCTTCCATATTTTGCTATTAAGTTGGCTGATAAATTTCATTCTTTCTACAATGCTTGTAAGGTGATTGATGAGGAAAATTTGGAATTGACCAAAGCGCGTTTGAATTTGATAACTGCAGTGAAGATTGTCTTGGCAGAAACTTTGGATTTGATTGGGGTGAGTGCGCCGGAAAAGATGTGAGGATATAAATCACAAATCAATCACTAATTTTTCTCGAATATTCACGAATGTTTATGAGTGGCTTGATGGGATTTACAAAAACCTTATTATGAGGTAATATTTGGATACAAAAGCTTTGATGGAGCAATCACTCCGGAGCTTTGGAAAGAAAGTCGCAAGACCCTAGACTCCAACGGGTATGCCCGTAATAGCTTGAATTAAGAGTCGCAAATCATAGAACGCATAACGTGGAACGCAAAAACGTTTCGCGATCCACGTTTCACGATACGCGATTGAACTAAGGTGGTACCACGTCGTTGACGTCCTTATGCATTTTTTGCAGAGGGCTTTTTTTATTTTAAAATATAAAGATATGAAATTAGATAAAATAATAGAAGAAAAAATAAAAGAAGAGGTTCTTAAAAAACTTCAAAATGGAAAACCGAATTGGGACATTCCCCATACATTGAATGCTGTTGAATGGATGCGCTGCTTGATTGAAGGTGAGGGCGGTAATGAAAGAATACTTATTCCTGCTATATATTTTCATGATACTGGATATCCAGAGCTTGATGAAAATTATAATTATGACGATCTCATTGAAAGTAAAAAAATGCATGCAATAAAGGGGGCTGAATTTACAAAAAATGTTTTATCTCAAATAAATTATTTTTCTAAAGAAGAGGTTGAAGAGATTGTATATTTAGTTAAAAAACATGACGAGCATGATAATCTAGAAACGCATAATCGTAGATTGATATTTGAAGCAGATGGATTGTCAATGATTGATTGGGAGCATGTGAAGCCAAATTTTGATCAAAAAAACAGGACAGAATTTTTGAATAAATATTTTATTAGTGAAAGAGGTCTTGATAGGTGGCATACTATTACAGGAAAAAAATATTTAAAAATTTTATTTAAAAAAGCCAAGGAATATAATATAAATAATCCTTAACCTATATTTTAAAAAAGTAATAAAAATTTTATGTTCAAAAAAGTAGATCCAAAGATGACATTTCCAAAAATGGAAGAAGAAGTTTTGAAGTTTTGGGAAGAGAATCAAGTCTTTGAAAAGTCATTGGAAAAAAACAAAGACAAGCAAGCTTATGTTTTTTATGATGGACCGCCGTTTGCCACGGGCAATCCGCATTATGGTCACATTGTGGGCAGCGTGATGAAAGATGTGGTGCCGAGATATTGGACGATGCGCGGGCGATATGTGGAAAGAAAATGGGGTTGGGATTGCCATGGTTTGCCGATTGAAAACATCGCCGAAAAAGAATTGGGCATCAAGCGCAAAAACGAAATTGAAGAAATGGGCGTGGAGAAATTCAATGAGTTTTGTCGTTCCAAAGTTTTGAGCTATGTTTCAGTTTGGGAAAAAATCATCACCCGTTTGGGTCGTTGGGCCGATATGAAAAACGCCTACAAGACTATGGATTTGCCATACATGGAATCCATTTGGTTTGTCTTCAAAGAATTGTGGGACAAAGGCTTGATTTATGAAGGCTATCGCTCGATGCATATTTGTACGCGTTGTGAAACAACTTTGTCACAACAAGAAGTTTCTGAAGGCTATAAGGACATCAAAGATTTGTCGGCTATCGCGAAATTTGAATTGGTGGACGAACCAGGAGCTTTTGTCTTGGCTTGGACCACCACACCCTGGACATTGCTGGGCAATGTGGCTTTGGCAGTGGGTGCGGAGATTGATTATGTAAAAATTAGTTACAATGATAAAGCTGGAAATGCACAACAATTTATTTTAGCAAAATCAATTTATGAAATTAAAAAAGATGAATTATTCCCATCGGTTAAGGAGTTAAAGGCAGATGAAGTTCCGCCAATGCCACCAAAAATTATAGAAGAATTTAAAGGTAATAATCTAGTTGGCAAAAAATATAAACCTCTTTTTGATTATTATGTCGGCAAGGGAATTGAAAATGAGGAAAATGGTTGGCAGATTTATGCGGGTGATTTTGTGACTACTGAAGATGGAACGGGTGTGGTGCATATTGCGCCAGCGTTTGGTGATGATGACTTCCGATTGTCACAACAATATAATTTGCCATTTGTGCAACATGTGGGGATGGACGGAATTATTAAAAAAGAGGCTGGTGAATTTGCTGGTATTAGCTTGAAGCCGAGAGCTAAAGATAAACCAGAGGAAATTCGAGAGGCTGATCTGACCATGATAAAAGCAATGGGTGACAAAATATTTCATTCTGAAAAATATTTACATAGTTATCCGCATTGTTGGCGCTGTGACACCCCACTCATTAACTACGCGACTTCATCATGGTTTGTGAAAGTGACAGGCGTGAAAGAAAGGGCATTGGAGACAGCCAAAGAAATCAATTGGACACCCAATCACATCAAGGAAGGGCGTTTTGGAAAATGGTTGGAAGGTGCGCGTGACTGGTCAATTTCTCGTCAGAGATTTTGGGCCTCAGTCATGCCGATTTGGAGATGCAAAGAATGTGGCGAGTTGGAAGTTTTTGGCTCTGTGGCATCTTTGGAAGAGCGAAGTGGCGCAAAGGTGACGGATTTGCATAAGCATGTAGTGGATAACATAACTTTCAAATGTCAAAAATGTTCTGGCGAAATGCATCGCGTGCCGGATGTGTTGGACACTTGGTTTGATTCCGGTTCGATGCCATACGCTCAGATGCACTATCCATTTGAAAACAAAGAAAAATTTGAAGCCAATTTCCCAGCCGAGTTCATTGCGGAAGGGCAAGATCAAACTCGCGCTTGGTTCTATTATTTGCATGTTCTTGGCACGGCCTTGAAAGATAAGCCAGCTTTCAAGAATGTGATTGTCAATGGTATCGTTTTGGCGGAGGATGGCAAAAAGATGGCTAAGAAATTGCAAAATTATCCAGACCCATCTTTGATGTTTGAAAAATACGGTGCTGATTCTATTCGCATGTATTTGATGAGCTCGCCAGTAGTGGCCGCAGAAAATTTGAATTTCAAAGAAGCGGATGTGGCTGACTTCATGCGTGGAACTTTCCGCATGTTGTGGAATTCATATTCTTTCTTTGTATTGTATGCTGACATCGATAAATGGAAACCATCAGACCAAATCCCAAATCCCAAATCCCGAATCACAAATTTATTAGACAAATGGATTTTGTCTGAATTGAATATGCTCATCAGAGATTATAACAAGCACATGGAGGCTTATGAATTGAATTATGCCTCACGCTTGTTTCCAAAATTTATCGACAATCTTTCCAATTGGTATATTCGTCGATCACGCAAAAGATTTTGGAAATCGGAAGATGATGGCGACAAAGCTGAGGCCTATCAGACTTTGCATTTTGTGTTGGTTGAATTGGCAAAATTGATGGCACCTTTTGCACCGTTCATGGCAGAAGAAATTTTCAAGAATCTGACTGGCAAAGAATCAGTACATTTGGAGGATATGCCAATGGCGGATGAGAGTGTGATTAATGTCGACATGAATGGCGATATGGAATATTTACGTAATACAATTAGCTCTGGGCTAAGAGCTAGGGCTGAGGCAAAAATAAAAGTTCGACAGCCATTGCAAGACGTTGTGATAATTGCTAAAGAAAGTTTCCCAGAAGAAATGAAGCAAATTATTTGTGATGAGTTGAATGTAAAAAAAGTTTTGGTTGTAAATGATTTCAATAATTTGGCTAGTGAGTATGTAGTAGGGGAGGAAAGTGGATTGAGGATTGCCTTAAACATTATCATAACCGAAGAACTGAAGCTTGAAGGCCAGGCGCGGGAAATTATCCGTTCAATTCAAGAGATGCGCAAAGAGGCTGGCTTTGAGGTTGACAATCGTATCAAAGTTGGCTACGATGGTTTGAATAATGTTTTTGAGAAGTTTAGTTCTTTAATCCAGCGAGAAGTGCTCGCTGTTGACATAGTTGCCGGTGTAATTGAAACTCCTGATCTACAAAAGGAGCTTGCAATTGACGGAAAAACTGCATCAATAAGTATCAAAAAGGAGCGCTAAATGAATACCGAAGTTGAATCAGCGTTGTCGCAGATCATGCACAATCCCAGCGGATTCGAGTTGGTAGTTATTGGGGTGTTCGCCGTGATGATGTTGCGAGTCATTTGCGAGGAATTTTTTTGTCATCGCTAAGGGGTGGTGAGATTGAGAGGGGGTGTTCGCGCTTATAAAGAGCGAATGCCCCTTTTGATTTTCCTCTTGATTAGCAATATAATAGGTAAATGGACTACAAATACCAAGGTATAATTTTGAATAAGCGCGAAGTGGGCGAAGTGGATCGGATTTATACGATTTACACTTTTGAAGCTGGAAAAATCCGTGTGTTGGGCAAAGGTGTGCGCAAACCTAATGCCAAATTGGCCGGCAATTTGGAGTCAGTCACGCAGGCGGAAATTTTTATGTCCAAAAACAAGGGCATGGGCAAAATCACAGGTTCGATTGCAATCAACAATTTCAGCAACATCAAATCCAACCTAGATTTGGTCAATCGAGTTTTTTATGTCTTCAAAATTCTAGCCAGAATAATTTCTGAGGAAGAAAAAGATGAAAAAATCTTTTTGCTGTTGGAAAAATATTTGACAACTATGGATGCAAATGAAGTTGGAGAAGACAAGGCAGATATTTTGACACTGGGATTGTTGTTTCAAATTTTGGCTGAAATGGGCTATCGGCTGGAAATGGAAAAATGCGTGCATTGTGAGAAAAAATTGCTGCTAGAGAACAATTATTTCAGCATTTCCCGCGGAGGAGTTTTATGTGCAAATTGCCAAAATGTGGAAAACAAAAAGATATTGATTAGTAATGAGGCGATCAAATTGATTAGGATATTTTTACAAAATAGATTGGAAAATTTGATCAAACTTAAAGTTCCGCAAGCGGATATAAACAGATTGAAAATAATTCTCAATGAATCAATCAATTGGTTCTCTGGTGAGAACTTCCGAATTTGATAAAAACCCCAATTTCTGGTATTATTTAGCTATTAAATAAAAATAAAAAGCCAAAATCTATGTCTTTGTCCGAAATAAAAAATAGTTTATACGAAAAAGAAGCTCCTAAGGATTTGAGCGCGCATGCTGAAAGTGAATTTGATGCGCGCGTTGATTCTGTTGGCGCAGGAAAGGCGGAGATTGTTTCAACGGAAGATGTGTGGGAGAAAAAAGAAGCTGGACTATCTGAGCCGAAGAAAAAGACTCTGAAAACTGTCGGTATTATTTTGGGCATCATTGTCGGTATTGTGCTTATTCTTGTGGCAGTCTATCAGATTCGCAAATCTTCTTTCAATGAGAGTCGCGTAACTATTTCGGTTGACGGGCAGAAAGAAGCTAAAAGTGGGAAGCTTTTGACTTATGAAATAACCTACAACAATAATAATTGGGGATCTTTGAAGGGAGCTGTTTTGCGTATAACACATCCAGAAAGTTTCAAACCAGAAGAGAGTGTGCAATATCGAGAGGAAAGTCCAACTGTCAGCATAGTTAATCTGGGCGATTTGGCAGGACACGCTACCGGCAAGGTTATGTTTGGCGGTCGAGCTTTCACTCCCAAAGGCACCCTGATGTACATCAAAGCTGATTTAGTGTATACCCCGTCTAATTTTAATAGTCAGTTCAGCACTAATGCCCAATTGGGAGTTAATGTGATTTCAACTCCAATGTCTTTGGAAATTATGGCTCCGCAGAATTTGGCGAGTGGCGATTCTTTGGACTATCAGATAACTTATAAAAATATTGGGGCAGAAGATTTTGAAAACATTCGACTTAAAGTAGATTTTCAGGATGGATTTATTTTTTCCAAAGCTGAGCCGACTGCCTCAGAAGGCAACAATATTTGGTATATTGGACATCTTTCGGCTGGAGAAGAAGGCAAAGTTGTTGTAAGTGGAAAATTGCAAGGTGAGGAGGGCAATGTTAAAAAAGTGAATGCTTACATTGGGACTATAAATCAAGGGCAGTTCGTGAGTTATAATGAAGAAAATGTGGCTACCAACATTGTTGCTTCGCCGTTAGTTATAATGCAAGCGGTTAATGGCGCATTTGAATATAACGCTAATGCTGGCGAGGATCTCAACTTTGAAATACAATATAAAAACAATAGCGATGTTGGCCTGAAGAATGTTATTGTGAAAGAAGTGTTGGACAGTCCAATTTTAGATTATGCGACATTGGATATGACGGGCGGTTCATTTGATATGGATACAAAAACTATCGAGTGGAAAGCGGTTGATTATCCAGTGCTTGGCAATCTTGCGCCTGGTCAGGGCGGTTCCATTAAATTTTCTATCAAGGTCAAAAGTGTTATCCCAATGCAAACAGTGAATGACAAAAATTTTGTTATTTCAGGAATAGCCAAAATAGATAGCCCCGACATTGTTACGCCACTTGAAATGAATAAAATAATTGCTGGCAATAGAATTGATATAAAATTAAAATCCAAGCTAATATTGGATGTCAAAGGATATTATGCGGATTTGATGGTTCCTAACTCTGGTCCGGTTCCTCCAACTGTTGGACAAGAGACTAGCTATACAATTCATTTGAAAGCTGGTAATGTTTCTAACGATGTGACTGATGCCAGAATTGAAGTTATTTTGCCAGCTGGAGTGACTGTTACGGGCAGGGGCTATCCAGATGATGCTAAGATAGACTTTGATGAAAGATCTAATGTTTTAGTTTGGAATATCGGCAACATGCAAGCAGGGGATGGCGTTCTAAATCCAATAAAGGAAATAGCTTTTCAAATAAAAGTTAAACCAGCGCCAAATCAAGTCGGCGAGGTTATGGAGATAATTAAAAATGTCAGTTTTTCAGCCAAAGACACTTTCACAAAACAGGATTTGAAGGCGCAAGCCGGAAGCAAAACTACAATGTTGCAAGAAGACCAAACTATCAATGCGATTGGCTGGAAGGTGAGCAATTAAATTTATGGGGAAAACTTTCGAAATATTAGAAAAAAATAATCTTGCCAGAGTTGGAAAGCTCAGGACAAAAAACGGAGAAATTAATACCCCGTTTTTTATGCCGGATGCGACGCGCGGGTTTGTGAAGTTATTATCTAAAGGGGATTTAGAAAAAATAAATTTGAGTCCGATGGTGGTCAACACCTATCATCTCTATTTACAGCCAGGGATGGAGCTAATAAAAAAAGGCGGGGGCATTCACAAGTTTATGAATTGGAATGGGCCACTTCTTTCTGATTCTGGCGGATATCAAATATTTTCCTTGATTCATAAAAATTCTAAACTAGGCAAGATAACAGATGAGAAAGCAGTTTTCAAATCCCCGCTAGACGGCAGAAAACATGAATTGACCCCAGAAAAATCTATCCAGATTCAGTTTGATTTGGGCGTGGATATGATGGTGGTTTTGGATGATGTGCCGCCAGTTACATATTCGGACAGAAAAATGAAAGTGGCCATAGATAGAACTATAGCGTGGGCCAAGCGTTGCAAGATTGAATATGAAAAACAAATCAAAGAAAGAGGAATTTCAGAAGATCAGCGCCCATTGCTTTTTGGGGTTATTCAAGGTGGAAAAAACGCAGCTTTGAGAAAATATTGCGCGGAGGAGTTGGTCAAGTTGGATTTTGATGGCTATGGCTTCGGTGCGCGTCATGTAGACGAGAATGGTGTTTTTATGCAAGAGATGGTGGCGGAAACAGCCAAGATGATTCCGGAGGACAAACTACGCTTTGCGCTGGGTGTTGGCACACCGGAAGATATTGTACGATTCGTAGCTTGTGGTTGGGATATGTTTGATTGTGTGATTCCGACGCGTGAAGGTCGGCACGGCCGATTGTTTGTTTGGAAAGAGGGAGAATTGAAAGACAAAGATTTTTATACCACCATCAACATCAACAATCATAAATTTAATGACGATTTTTCGCCAGTAGATGAAACTTGTGATTGCGAACTTTGTCGCAATCATTCACGCGCTTATTTGAAACATCTTTTTGTCAGCAAAGACCCACTGGGCATGCGGTTGGCCGCAGTGCATAACCTGAAGTTTTATTTGGATTTGATGAAAAAAATACGAGGATAACTAGTTGACCTTAAATATGTTTGCGTGTATACTTTTTTGATATGAAAAAAATTGAACTTCTCGCTCCGGCGGGGAATTTGGAAAAATTGAAATATGCCATTGCTTATGGCGCGGATGCGGTGTATGCCGGCGTGCCAGATTTTTCGTTGCGCGTACGGATTAATAATTTTACGCAGGAGTCCTTGAAAGAGGCGGTGGAATATGTGCATCAACATAAAAAGAAAATTTTTGTGACTCTGAATATTTATGCGCACAATGTGCACTTAGATGAAATCAAGAGTCATTTGAAGTTTTTGAAAACTTTGGATATTGATGGTGTGATTGTGGCCGACCCGGGAATTATAATGTTAGTGAAAAAATATTTGCCGAAGGTGGAAATTCATTTGTCCACTCAGGCTAATGCGACCAATATTGAAGCTGTGAAATTCTGGGCTAAAAATGGAGTGAAAAGAATTGTCTTGGCACGGGAAGTGTCATTGGACGAAATTCGCGAAATCAAAAAAGCTGTGCCAAAAATGGAATTGGAATATTTTATTCATGGCGCAATGTGTATGAGCTATTCTGGCCGTTGTATTTTGAGCAAGTGGATGAGCAACCGCAGCGCCAATTTGGGGGATTGCACCCAGCCTTGTCGTTGGAAATACACGGAAGTCAAAAGTCCAAAGTCCAAAGTCGAAAGCGAGATTCTAGAAAAAACCGTGGTGGATGATATGGGAAGATTTGAAGTGGATTTGGAAGAGGATCGGCATGGGACTTATTTTTTCAATAGTCGTGATATGAATTTGTCTGCTCACATTCAAGATTTGATTGATGCTGGCATTGATTCATTGAAAATTGAAGGGCGTGCCAAGAGTGTCTATTACGTAGCCACTGTGGTGCGCGCCTATCGCAAAATCATTGATGCGCTGAAAAAGAAAAATTTGACGCAAGTCATCAAAGAGCAACAAAAAGAATTAGACACTTTGGTTAATCGCGGATATTCCAAAGGCTTTTTACTAGGCAATGAACCAGAGCACAACTTTGAGGGCGCACTCAGTGAGACGGACTATAAATTCGCAGCGCAGATTGAAGGCAAAAAGAAAATTAATGGCCAAGTCCTCAATGTTGTTTTTATGCATAACGAAATTTTCTTGAAAGACAAAATTGAAGCCATTAGTCCAAAGGGCAATGAAAAGGTCAAAATCAAAAAAATTTTGAATTACAAACTGGAAAAAGTGACCGAAGCACATGGCGGTCATGACAAGCGTTTTTTTGTGCAATTCGACAAAATTTTGGCAGGCAAAACTCTCCTACGCAGAAAGTTGACTAAGTAGGATAGTGTTATATAATAGACATACAGTTCAATCAGCGTTGATGAGAGTTTGGATCCTCTGAGTTGATTGCACTGAAATCAAGGTGTCCTCGCTTAAGCGAGGGAAGTCAGATGGAAACGCGAGAAGAACCTCGTTCTGACAATTAAAGAAGCTTTTCTTTAATTGTGGGAACGGGGTTTTAATTTTTTTAATTATATAATTCAAAAATAATTTTAATTATCTCGGAATTTAACTCAAAAGCTGATTTTGTAGCTAAAATTTTTTCTCGCATAATATGCTAATCGAAAAATTTTAGACAAAATTAACTTTTTCAAACAGAAATTCCTCGAAAATTAAAAATTATTTTTCATGATTATGGCAGAACTAACTCAAATGGAGAAAATAGTTTCGTTTTGCAAGCGACGAGGTTTTATTTTTCCAACTTCAGAAATTTATGGTGGACTAGCTAACTCATACAGTTATGGGCCATATGGTGTTGAATTGAAAAACAATATTAAGAAGATGTGGTGGAAGAAGTTTGTGCAGAAAAGGCCGGATATTGTGGGAATGGATGGTCCAATTTTATTGAACTCAAAATTGTGGGAAGCCTCAGGACACACAGATGGATTTAACGATGCCTTAGTAGATTGTAAAAAATGTAAAAAAAGATTTAGAGCTGATCATGTTGTGAAAGAATTGACAGGGGAGGATATGGAAGGTGAGTTGGACAAAATGACTAAGGCCTTGCAGTCAGGGCTAAAGTGTCCTGAATGTGGAAAGTCTGATTGGACGGAAGCGAAGAACATGAGTCAAATGTTCAAAACAGAAATGAATGGCGTGGATGGTCCAATATATTTGCGACCAGAAACAGCGGGAGCAATTTTTTCTGATTATAAAAATATTGTTGATTCAATGCGGGTGCGAGTGCCGTTTGGTGTTGCGCAAATCGGCAAAGCTTTTCGCAATGAAATTGTTGCGCGCAATTTCATTTTCCGCATTCGAGAATTTGAACAAATGGAAATTGAATATTTTATTGAACCAGAGGCAGAATGGGAGCCGATGTTTGATAAATGGTTAGATGAACAAGAGGAATTTGCGTTAGAACTTGGAGCGAAAAAAGAAAATCTGAGGCGCTATGAGCATCCAAAAGCTAAGCTTTCCCATTATTCCAGAAAAACAGTCGATACAGAATATAACTTTCCATTTGGATTTGGTGAATTGTTTGGCTTGGCGCATCGAGGTGATTTTGATTTGAGTCAGCACTCCAAATTTTCTGGCCAAAAGTTAGATTATTTCGATCAGGTAAATAATAAACGCTATATTCCACATGTGTTGGAGCCAACAGTCGGTTTAGACAGGTTGATTTTGACTGCAATTTGTGCCGGTTATACAGAAGAAAAATTGGAAGGCGGAGAAGAAGAACGAGTAGTGTTGAAATTTCCTAATGCAGTAGCACCGATTAAGGTGGCAGTTTTCCCATTAATGAAGAATAAACCAGAGTTAGTAGCTAAGGCCAAGGAAATTTTCGAAAATTTGAGTGAAAATTATATGTGCGAATTTGATGACAATGGCAACGTAGGCAAGCGCTATCGTCGCCAAGATGAAATCGGCACACCATTCTGCGTGACAGTTGACTTCGATACATTGGAAGATGATGCGGTGACCGTGCGTGATCGTGACACGATGCAACAAGAACGCATTAAAATTTCCGAGTTGGAAAATTATATTGCTAATAAATTAAGCGAATAAATTTATGAATATACAAGAGATATATAAACTAGCCATTGAGTTGGGTATCAGAAATGATTTTCGAGAGAAGTCTCAAATTGAAAAAAGTTTGAAAAGAAAAAAAGAAAAGTACACCAAACTTTCCAAAGAAGAGAAAGAAATTTTTGATGTTGATGCGTTGACTAACCCATATCCAGACAGTCGCATTCACAATGACACTGGAATCAAGAACATAAAAAGAGTGCGCGCTGGTATTGATATTGATTCGGGGGAGCTGATGATCGCGCAATATTTGAACAATCACAATCCCAAAGAAAAATCTGATTTAATTATCGGGCATCATCCAATTGGCAAGAGCCTAGCTGATCTTTCTGATGTGATGCATTTGCAGGCGGATGTTTTGGCGATGTATGGCGTGCCAATCAATATAGCTGAAAGTTTGATGAAAGTTAGGATTAGTGAGGTGAGTCGTGGAGTGAATCCATCCAATCATTTCAAGACTGTGGATGCAGCCAAATCACTAGGCTTGAGCTTGATGAATGTGCATACTCCAGCGGATAATATGGTGGCAAATTTCGTGGAAGCCAAATTGAAAAAAGATAAACCAGAATATGTGGGAGATATCTTGAAATCTCTTTTAGAAATTACTGAATATAAAGAAGCGGCGAAGCGCGGATCTGGGCCAGTGTTGTTTGCGGGCTCATCTGACAATCGCGCCGGAAAAATTGCACTAACAGAGATTACTGGTGGAACTGAGGGCAATTCCAAGATATATGAAAAATTAGCGCATGCCGGTGTGGGAACAGTTATCGGAATGCACATGAGTGAAGATCACAGAAAAGAGGCAGAAAAAGCGCACATCAATGTGGTTATTGCTGGACACATTTCTTCCGATTCACTTGGAATGAATTTGTTTCTAGATGAGTTGGAAAAACGTGGCATTGAAATAATTCCTTGCTCAGGTTTAACCCGTGTAAGTAGAAATAAGAAAAAATAACGTTATGAAATACAAGAAGACAACTCTGAAGAATGGCTTGCGTATTATTACGGCGCCAATGAAGGATACTAACACGGCTACGGTGGTGGTGATGGTGGGAGTGGGCAGCCGCTATGAAACAGAGAAAGAAGCTGGACTTTCACATTTCATCGAGCATATGTTCTTCAAGGGCACGAAAAAGCGACCCAACACTTTGGCAATTTCTGAAGAATTGGATTCAATTGGCGGAGAGTTTAATGCTTTTACATCTAAAGATCATACGGGTTATTATGCCAAGACTGATGCCAAACATCTGGAGACTGCATTGGATGTGGTTTCGGATATGTATTTGAATTCAAAAATTGAGGCAGAAGAAATTGAAAGAGAAAAAGGCACGATTATTCAAGAATTGAATATGTATGAAGACAATCCCATGCGGACTGTGGGAGATCTTTTCGAAAACATGCTCTATCCAAAAAGTTTTTTAGGACGAGATATTATTGGATACAAAAAAACTATCAATGCTTTCAAGCGAAAAGATTTTTTGCAGTATATGGGACGCTTTTATGTGGCCAATGACACCGTGGTTTGCGTGTCAGGAAAATTTGATGAAAAGAGGATTATGTCACTTGTGAAAAAATATTTTTTAACAATGCCGACTGGCAAGAAGCCGCAATTTAAAAATGTTACGGAAGATCAAAAAAAGCCAGAGGTGAAAATAAAATTCAAAAAAACTGACCAATCTCATTTAATTTTAGGCAATCGAGCATATCACGAAAACCATAAGGATAGATTTGTGGCGTCGCTACTGTCTATAATTTTAGGTGGCAATATGAGCAGTCGCTTGTTTATCGAAGTGCGGGAAAGAAGAGGGTTGGCTTATTACATCAAAACTGGCGGTGATTCATACGAGGATTGTGGATACTTGGCGACTCAAGCGGGCGTGGAACATAAAAATTTGGAAGAAGCAGTCAGAGTTATCTTGCAGGAATATAAAAAAATCGCGACGGAAAAGGTCTCTGAGAAAGAATTGCAAAGAGCCAAGAACTATATTAAAGGTAAAAGCGTGATGGGTCTAGAGTCTTCTGACGAAGTGGCCATGTTTTTCATCGATCAAGAAATTAAAAGAAATAAGGTTATGACCATTAAGGAAATTTTTGCCAAGATTGACAAAGTCACCACGAGTGATATCTTGAGGGTAGCCAAAGATATTTTCCTGGAAAAAAGCCTGAATTTGGCGATTATTGGACCGCATAAAAACGAGAAGAAAATCAAGAATCTATTGAAGCTGGCATAATTTTTTTTAAGCCTCATTGCGAGGCAAAGTAAATTCAATGAAAGAAGAAAAGTGTCAAACAGATATTTTTATGGGTGTGATTTTGCGAACTGCTTTGTTGGGAGCGGGGATTTGGTTTTTGTATATGATTCGTGAAATCGTTCTGTTGGTTTTTGTGGCGATTCTGATTGTAGCCGCTATCAATCCGTTGGTTGGTTGGATGCAGAAAAAAAAGATTCCACGAACGGCGGGAGTTTTCTTGGTTTATGCGATTGTGATTTTGATGATTGGGCTTTCCGTCTCGTTTCTCATTCCGCCGCTAGTCAGTCAGTTCAATGATTTTTCTCAAAAGGCTCCGACGATTGTGCAGAAAGCGCTGGATGTCTTTGGTACAGCGCAGAACTTTTTTCAATCTCACAACATAAATCTAGGCCAACAGGACGTGGATACCAACACAAATAATCAAGTCTCAAGTTTACCAGGAACAATTTTTTCTGGCACAGTTGGCTTAGTTTCAGGAGCCATTTCGACTTTGATAGTTTTTGTGATGGCTTTCTATATGACAGTCAATGAAAATGGAATTAAAAATTTCATAGTTTCTATTACGCCAGAAAAGCATAAAGCATATGCAGCTTCAGCTACGGAAAGAATAGAAGAAAAAATCGGCAAGTGGACGCAAGGGCAATTCTTCCTGATGTTTTTTATGTTCATCTTGGATTTTGTGTGGCTGTCGATTTTGGGCGTGCCCTATGCTTTGGCGCTGGCCTTGTTTGCGGGTCTCATGGAAATCATTCCATATATCGGACCGATTGTTTCTGCCATCCCAGGAATCATCTTGGCGTCAATGATTTCACCATTAACCGGCTTCATTGCGCTGCTTCTGTATTTCTTGACCCAGCAATTTGAAAGTCATGTTATTGTACCGCAAGTCATGAAAAAAGCTGTTGGACTCAATCCGGTGGCTGTGATCGTGGCCTTACTCATTGGTTTGAAATTGGGTGGAGTTATGGGCGCCATCTTGGCCATCCCACTAGCCACGGCTATCAGCATCTTCATCACTGATTTCATGAAAAAACATGAGATGTAGTTGATGTATGAGTTATTGTTATATTGTTAAAATGCTGATAAACTTGAAGTAATGTTTAGCAATAAGGCAATTTATCAAATATGACAATTAATTCTGGAATATTATACATCGTGGCTACGCCAATTGGAAATCTGGAAGATATCACTTTCCGGGCGGTTCGGGCATTGGGCGAGGTAGATTTGATTGTTTGTGAGGATACGCGCGTGACCAAGCGACTTTTGGATCATTATGGTGTCGAAACGCAAGCCACTTCTTTCTATCAAAATCTGAAAAAGGGCGGAGCAGTCAAGCCCGTGCCAAAGTTGGCATTTTTGATCGAAGAGCTGAAAGGTGGCAAAAATTTGGCTTTGGTGACTGATGCGGGGACTCCAGGGATTTCTGATCCGGGCAATCAATTGGTGGCTGAAGCCGTAGCCAACCAAATTGCCGTCATCCCAATTCCAGGCGTGTCCGCCGTGACGACTTTGGCGAGTGTTTCCGGCATTGATCTGACGGAATTTGCTTTCTTGGGATTCCCACCGCACAAAAAAGGCCGTGAAACATTTTTTAAACGAGTGTTGGAATTTTCTTTGCCAGTGATGTTCTATGAATCGCCACATCGTGTTTTGAAGAATTTGGAATTGTTGCAAAAAATGGAAACAACCAAGCAAGTGATTTTGGGTCGTGAACTGACCAAAATGTTTGAAGAAATTGTCCGTGGCACAGTTCCGGAAGTGTTGGAATATTTTCAACAAAATCCCAGCAAAGTTAAAGGCGAGTTTGTAATCATTGTATATTAATATGTCAGAAAAATTTTATATCACAACTCCCATATATTACGTAAATGCGAAACCACATGTTGGTCATGCATATACGACCATTGCGGCCGATGTTTTGGCACGCTTTCAAAAATTGCAAGGCAAAGAAGTTTTCTTTTTGACTGGCACAGACGAACATGGTTTGAAAATTCAAAAGAAAGCGGATGAGGCCGGCTTGGCACCGCAACAATTTGTGGATGGGATTTCTGATGAATTCAAGAAACTCTGGAAGGATTTGAATATTGATTATTCTAATTTTATACGAACTACAGACAAAAAGCATATTGAGGCCGTGCAGAAAGTTTTGCAAACATTGTATGACAAAGGTGCAATCTACAAGGGTACATATTCTGGGATGTATTGTGTGGGATGTGAGCAATTTAAAAGCGAAAACGAGCTAGTTGATGGAAAATGTCCAGATCATGGTACTGTGCCAGAAAAAATGGAAGAAGAATGCTATCTTCTAAAAATGACAGATATTCAAGAAAGATTGATTGAAAAGATTGAAAAAAATGAATTTGAAATTGCACCAGAAAGATATAAAAATGAAATTCTGTCTTTTTTGAAAAGTCAGAAATTAAACGATATTTCTATATCCAGAAAGAATGTGGCATGGGGGATTCCATTGCCATTTGATCTAAATCAAACAGCCTATGTTTGGATTGATGCATTTTTGAATTATCTAACTGGCTTAGGTTGGGATGGCGATGAAAAAAATATTCCCAAGGAGTGGCCAGTGGATGTGCAGTTTATCGGCAAAGATATTTTGCGCGTGCACGCCACTATTTGGCCGGCAATCTTATTGCATCTGGGGATTGAATTGCCCAAAATGATTTTCACGCACGGACATATTTTGTCAGATGGAAAAAAGATGAGCAAAACCTTGGGCAACTCAATTGCTACTTCAGATATGATTGAAAAATTCGGCATAGATGGCACTCGTTACCTTTTGCTTTCAGCCGGACCCTTTGGACAAGATATTGATGTGACAATGAAGAGAATGATTGAAAATTATAATGCAGACCTAGCAAATGGTTTAGGTAATTTAGTTTCCAGAATAATTAAGTTAAGTGAGAGTGCCACGAAGCCTGACATTATTAGTACAAATAATAATATCATAGAAGGTATGAAATTTGATTTGAAACTTAGCTTTATTTGGTCTGGCATTAGGGCATGCAATAAATATATTGATGATAATAAACCCTGGGAGCTAGTAAAAAATAATAAAGAAGAATTTGAAAATGTTATTTTGAAACTAAAAAGAGATCTTAGTATAATTGCAAATGACCTAATTCCATTTATGCCTGACACTGCAGAAAAAATAAAAAAAGCTTTGGAAACAAAACAAGTAGAGATTCTTTTTCCAAGAATAAAATAAATTTGTTTTTAAAATAAAAATGAACAAAATAAAATTAGGATTATTGTTTGCGATAATATTAACGCTAGTTTCTTGCGAAACAGTTTTAGCTGAGGATGTGCTCAATCCAAATTATGGTACAACAACTTTCTTTTCCGAGAAAAGTGAGAAGCCATCCAGCAATCCTCCTGTGTATGATGTTGGCGCCAAGGCGGGCAAAAAACCTCCCAAAGATGATAACAATGATAATGGGGCTGATGACAATAACAATGGCGGATTGTTCAATCGAATAGTCGATAGCGTAGGAGGTTTTTTTGGCGGAGCGACTGACTCAATGACTGATCCAACAAAAAATTCATTGTTTGATTTGCAAAAAGATTCTAATCAGAATGATTCTAATTCAGGAAGCGATGGCAGTGATTTTGTTATGGGTGCCAGAGGAGAGAGCTTGGAAAATTTAGATGAGGAAGTGGCTGCAAAATATAATAGCCGAGTTTCCAGCGGTTTTAGCTTTAGGGACAATGGGTCAAGTTCGGCGCCCAAAAAAAGCAAGTTGCTTTTTACAAATATTGTGATTCCCATTGATATGACAACTCAGTATGTTCTAGTGGGCTTTGTGTTTTTAATAGCAACCGGATTAGCAGTTGGATATTATTTATGGAAAAAAGAAGTCGCTAAGGATAAAAAATATTCAGATGATGAAGATTATCAGTAACAAAAGCCAGTATGATTGATAGCCATGCGCACCTAGACGATAGGCAATATGATCAAGATCGCGAAGCAACCATTGCTCGCGCTTTTGCGTCTGGCGTGGAAAAAATAATCAATATCGGCGCAGATTTAGCAGGAAGTATTGCCTCAGTCGAATTAGCTATACAATATGACAATGTTTTTGCCACAGTGGGACTGCATCCGAATGTTTTTGATGAGTTTGATGAATCCCAAGTCCAAGAACTTTGCAATGAAATTCGCAATCTAGCTAGCAATGAAAAAGTAGTGGCCATTGGAGAAATTGGTTTGGATTATTATAGCCATGACGAAAACTCGATTACACCAGAACAAAAAGAAAATCAGAAAAAAAGTTTTGTGGCTCAAATTGAAATTGCTCGAGAATTTAATCTACCAGTTGTTATTCATTGTCGAGACGCCTATGAAGATGTATATGAAATAATTGAAAAATATCCTGAAGTTAGTTTTGTATTTCATTGTTATGGGGGCGGCTTGGAATTTACGCAAAAACTTTTGAGTATGAATAATGTCTGGTTTTCTTTTACTGGAAACATTACCTATGCCAAATCTGACTTGGAAGTATTTGGCGTGGTAAAAGAAATCCCATTGGAGAGGATAATGCTGGAGACAGATTGTCCATATTTGACCCCGGTGCCACATCGCGGGAAACGGAATGAACCGGCTTATGTCACCTATGTCCAGGGTAAAATCGCTGAAATAAAGCAAATTTCAGCTAATAAAGTGGATGAAGTGACCACAAGAACTGCCAAGAAATTCCTCAGTCTAGCTTAGCTGAGCCCAAATTTTTCGTTGAGTTGACTTTTTTACCAATTTGCGAGACAATTAATAACGATGCTGTGACCCTAATTCAAGAACCTTCAAAGATGATTGAGGATAATAAGCAGGTTAAAAACTATTGGAAAGAAAACGGCTTGAGCCTGTTTTTTAAATTGAGCGGTTGGATTGTCGGACCAATTTTGCTGGCAGTTGTTGTTGGGAAATGGCTGGACAAGAAATATCAAACTGAGCCATGGCTGTTTCTCTTGTCAGTTGGAGTCGCTTTCGCGATTTCAGTCTATGGCATGATCAAGGATGCTTTGGCAGAACTAAAAAGAATTGAAGCAGAAGAAAAAAATAAAAAGTCTAAAGACTAATTGCTAAAGTCTAAAGCAAAACTAAAGTTAAAAGTATAAAGTTAAAAAATACTTAAAACTTTAGACTTAAATACTTTTTTTTAGACTTTGAACTTTAGATATTAGACTTATAAACTATAGATCAAAATATGTCAGCGAATACAGAGCAAATAAATAATAGTGCAGAAACTCAAGAAGTCTCTCATGAGGCAACTCTTTTTGCTGAACCGATTTTTCACATCGGCAGTTTCACAGTCACCAACGCTTTGCTCAATAGTTGGGCAACCGTAATCATCTTAGTGATTTTGTTTGTTGTGATTGGCAAGAAAATCAAGAGTGTGCCAAAGGGTTTGCAAAATATTTTTGAAATTTTGATGGATGAGGCCTTGAAACTAGCTGACAGCGTAACTGGCAATCGCAAGAAGACTGAAAAATTCTTGCCCATTGCCCTGACGCTGTTTTTGTTTATCTTGGTGAACAATTGGTTGGGTCTTTTGCCAGGTGTTGGCACCATGGGATTTATTGAGAACGGCGAGCACGGGAAGGTTTTCGTGCCACTTTTCCGTGGAGCCACAGCTGATTTGAATATGACTTTAGCCCTATCACTTTTCGCAGTTGTGGCCTCGCATGTGATGGGTGTAATTATGATTGGTGTGACTAGTCATTTGAACAAGTTTTTGAATGTGAAAGCTTTTCTAGAAATTCCGAAAAAAATCAAGAAAGACATCTCTGTGATTTTGGTCAATCCAATCAAAGCGTTTGTGGGTCTGATTGAAATTATTGGAGAGATTGCCAAGGTGGCTTCATTGTCATTTAGGTTGTTCGGCAACATTTTTGCCGGCGAGGTTTTGATGGCTTCAATGATGGCGATTTTCGCTTTCGTTTTGCCGTTGCCATTTATTTTTATGGAAATTGTAGTGGGTGTTATTCAGGCGTTGATTTTTGCGATGTTGACGATGGTGTTTATGACGATAGCGACTACCAACGAAGAGCACTAATTTTTTTTGTTAATTAATTTTTTTTTATATTTTATTTATAATCACTAACTATTCTCCCCATAGAGAGAGAAAGGATAAATAGTGGTGTTAAATAAAAAACAACAACATGGAGTCAGTAATGTTAGCGAAAGCTCTAGCAATCGGACTTGGTTCAATCGGACCCGGATTTGCGATTGGTATGATCGGATCAAAAGCGATGGAGTCAATCGGGAGAAATCCTGAAGCAACTGGAAAGATTTTGGTGCCAATGCTTTTGGCAGCTGCTTTTGCAGAAGCTATCGCAATCTACGCCCTAGTTATTGCTTTTTCAATAAAGTAATTTCACAAGACTCTTCAGTAATGGAGAGTCTGAATGAGACTATTTTAAAAAATAACCAAACTATATAATATTATGGAAGAATTAGTAAAAACATTTCATATTGAGGCGGGCATGTTGTTGGCTCAATTTATTAATTTCGTGATTGTTTTATTGGTGTTGTATAAATTTGCCTATGGACCAGTTTTGAAATTGTTAAATGAAAGAACAGCCAAAATTGAAAAAGGCTTGGCGGACGCTGAAGCTTCACACAAAAAATTGTCTGAAATTTCTGAAAAGGAAGCCGCAGTTTTGGTGGAAGCGAGAAAACAAGCACAAGAAATCATCAAGAAAGCCGAGGATATGGCAATCACTCAATCACAGGTGATTGTGACCACTGCCAAAGAACAAACTGAAAAAATGATGGAAACTGCCAAGAAACAAATTGAACAAGAAAAAGAAAAATTATTGGCAGAAGTGAAAACAGAGGTGGCAAACCTAGTAGTGATGGCAACAGAAAAAATTATTCATGAAAAATTGGACAGTCATAAAGACCAGGAGTTAATAGGCAGGTCAATTGTATAAAATCCAAAAATCAAAATCTCAAATTCCAAATAAATTACAATATCAAAAAACTAAAATTCAAAACGATTTTGAATTTTGAAAATTGTAATTTAGAATTTATTTGGAGCTTGTAATTTAGAATTTGTAATTTATGAAAATAACAGTAACACAATATGCCAAGTCTCTATATGAGGCAATTAAAGATAAGCCACAAATAGAGGTTGATTTGGTGGTGACAAATTTCTTGAAACTTTTGCAAAAAAATGGTCAAATGAAATTGGCTAAAAAAGTCAGTGAAAAATTTTCAGCCATTTGGAACAAGGAGCAGGGAGTTGTGGAAGCAGAAGTGATCACAAGATACAAGATACAAGATACAATGACCAAAGAAATCGAAAAGTTTATCAAAGAAAAATATTCAGCTAAGGAAGTGGTGATAAAGAATGTAGTGGATGAAAAGATTCAGGGCGGAGTAATTATAAAAGTCGGAGATGAATTGTTAGACGCTTCAGTAGCGGGCATGCTAGAAAATCTAAAAAAAGAATTGGCAAAATAATTTGTATTAAAATAATTTTAAATAAATTTATGACGAAAGATTACATCATTGATCAACTGAAAAAACAAATCGAAAATTTTGAAACTTTGACGCAGACTGAAAAAGTCGGAACTGTAGTTGAGGTGGGCGATGGTGTGGCCAAAATCTCTGGCCTGTCAGATGCCATGGCTTCTGAAATGTTGGAATTTCCAGGCGGCGTGTTTGGAGTGGCCTTGAACTTGGAAGAAGGTGCAGTGGGTGCCATGATTTTAGGTGACTACACTGGCATCAAGGAAGGCGACATCGTGAAATCAACTGGCAAAATTTTGTCAGTACCGGTGGGCGATATGATGATTGGGCGAGTAGTGAGTCCGTTGGGCGTGGCGATTGATGGCAAAGGTGAAATCAAATCCGAAACATATTATCCAGTAGAAAAAATTGCGCCGGGAGTTATTACGCGAAAATCAGTGAGCGTGCCAGTACAAACTGGTATCAAAGCCATTGACGCTGTGATCCCAGTTGGACGTGGTCAACGAGAATTGATCATTGGTGACCGACAAACTGGAAAAACTGCCGTGGCCATCGATGCTATCATCAATCAAAAAGGACAAGACTTGATTTGTATTTATGTCGCCATTGGACAAAAGGAATCTAAGATTGCAAGAATTGTAGCTGAATTGGAAAAGCGCGGAGCAATGGAGCACACTATTATGGTGGTGGCCGGAGCTTCAGATCCAGCGGCGTTGTCATTTATTTCTCCATACGCCGGTTGTGCGATGGGTGAATATTTCTTAGACAAGGGGAAAGACGTTTTGATTATCTATGATGATTTGTCAAAGCATGCTTGGGCATATCGCCAAATTTCTTTGATTTTGCGAAGACCACCAGGACGTGAAGCCTATCCTGGAGATATTTTTTATTTGCATTCCCGACTTTTGGAGCGTTCAGCGCGTTTGAACGAAGATTTTGGTGGTGGTTCAATCACAGCTTTGCCAATCATTGAAACTCAAGCCGGTGATGTGTCAGCCTACATTCCGACCAATGTGATTTCTATTACTGACGGTCAGATTTATTTGGAAACTGATCTTTTCTACAAGGGTATACGACCAGCTTTGAACGTTGGCTTGTCAGTTTCTCGTGTGGGATCAGCCGCGCAAACTAAAGCTATGAAAAAAGTGGCTGGCAAGTTGCGACTCGATTTGGCGCAGTTCCGTGAATTGGAAGCTTTTGCGCAATTTGGTTCAGACTTGGATGAGAATACCAGAAAGCAAATCGAAAGAGGACGACGCACTATTGAAATTTTGAAACAAGACCAATATGAGCCGATGCCAATGCAAAACCAAGTAGCAATTTTGTATGCATTGACCAATGGTTTCTTGGATGATGTGGTGGTGGAAAAGGTGAAGGCTTGGGAAAATGATTTCCACAAATATTTGCAATCTAGTGCCAAAGAAACTTTGGAATTGATCGCGAGCAAAAAAGAATTGGCAGAAGATGTGGTGGCGAGTTTGGAGAAAGCAATTAAGGAGTTTAAAGAAACTTATCAAAGCTAAAATATGTCATTGCGAGCGTAGTATCGGCGACTGAGCCGATACGAAGCGTGGCAATCTCATGCAATAATTCACAGAATTTAATGTAAGGTACAGTGAATTAAAATATGAGATTGCCACGGTCGTTCCGCGGCGGAACTTCCTCGCAATGACAAAGAAAAAAATATGGCTAGTACACGCGATATTCGTAGACGTATAAAATCAGTAGGGAACACCCAAAAAATCACTCGAGCAATGGAGATGGTTTCAGCTGCCAAGATGAGAAAATCTGTGGCGAGTGTTTTGGCGGTGCGACCATATGCGCATGCGGCCTGGAGCGTGTTGACCAATCTTTCACGGGCTTTTGAAAAAAATCATGCTGGTCTTTTGGAAGTGCGTGAGGTGAAAAATGTTTTGGCCATCGCCATAACTTCCAACAAGGGTTTGTGTGGGGCTTTCAATGCGCAAATTATCAAAAAAATCAAAGACGAAATTGCCAATCCAGAAAGATTGAGCATCAATCGAGTGGGCAAAGAAAAACTTGGCATCAAAAACAAGAACATCAAGATTGATTTTATCACCATTGGAAAGAAGGGTGAGGCGGTGGTGCGCAAAGCTGGCAAGGATATTATTGCATCTTTCAATGAGTTGACCTATTTGCCAAAAATTGACGATGTGCGCGTCGTGGGCAAGGTTGTGACAGAAGATTATCTAGCCAAAAAATATGACAAGGTGGTGGTTTTCTATACTGACTATGTTTCGGCTATGAGTCAGCAAACAAAAGTTCGCCAGATTTTGCCAATTTCTAAAATTGATTTGGAGAAACAAATTGCCGAGATGGATGTGTTGGCCAAAGAATATGGCTTGGATGCGCCAGTGCGAGAATACAAAGTTGAGCCCAATCCTGAGTCAGTGTTGGAATATATTTTGCCTCGCTTGATCGACATGCAAATCTATCACGCGATTTTGGAATCAAACGCTGCCAAAGAATCAACTCGGATGATGGCCATGAGAAGCGCGACTGATGCAGCTGGAGAAATGAAGGATGACCTGACATTTGTATATAATCAGATTCGGCAGATGAAGATTACACAGGAGATTGCAGAGATTTCAGCCGGACGTGCTGCATTGGAAAATTAATTTTGTTTATTAGTAAAATATTTTTTATAAATTTATGAACACAGGAAAAATCACTCAAGTTATCGGGCCAGTTGTGGATGTTGAATTTGCTGACGGTTTGCCAAAGATTTATGACGCTTTGGAAATCAAATTGGAGAATGGTGAGAAGTTGGTTTTGGAAACTCATCAACACACGGGCGGCAACAAAGTTCGCGCGGTGGCCATGGGCTCGACCGATGGTCTTCGTCGTGGCATGGAAGTGACTGACACGGGCTCCGCAATTTCAGTGCCAGTGGGTGCGGGAGTTTTGGGACGAATGTTCAATTTGTTGGGTGAAACTATTGATGGAATTGATGAAGAAATAAAAATGGAGAGAAGAGACCCAATTCATCGTGACGCGCCAAGTTTTGCTGAGCAATCAACGCAAGCCGAAATTCTGGAAACGGGTATCAAAGTTATTGACCTCATCTGTCCATTCGTGAAGGGTGGAAAGGTTGGTTTGTTTGGTGGTGCTGGAGTGGGCAAGACGGTAGTTATTCAAGAATTGATCCGCAACATCGCACAAGAGCACGGTGGCTATTCAATCTTTGCTGGCGTAGGCGAGCGAACTCGTGAAGGAAACGACTTGTATCATGAAATGAAAGAATCAGGCGTGTTGGATAAAACTGCTTTGGTGTTTGGCCAGATGAATGAACCACCCGGAGCCCGACAACGCGTGGCTTTGTCAGCGTTGACGATGGCGGAATATTTCCGTGACACTGAAGGCAAAGACGTTTTGTTTTTCGTAGACAACATTTTCCGTTTCACTCAGGCCGGATCTGAAGTGTCAGCTCTTCTTGGACGAATTCCATCAGCGGTAGGCTATCAACCAACCTTGGCAGAAGAAATGGGCAAGTTGCAAGAGCGCATCACTTCAACTAAAAAAGGTTCTGTGACCTCAGTGCAGGCTGTGTATGTGCCAGCTGATGACTTGACCGATCCAGCACCAGCGACAACTTTCGGACATTTGGATTCAACCGTTGTATTGTCCCGTGGACTTTCTGAATTGGGAATTTATCCAGCTGTAGATCCATTGGATTCCAGCTCAACTATTCTTGATCCAAAAATCGTAGGCGAAGAACATTATGCCGTAGCTCGTGGCGTGCAGAAAGTTTTGCAGAGATACAAAGACTTGCAAGATATCATCGCTATTTTGGGTATGGAAGAATTATCTGATGAGGACAAGGTGATTGTGTCACGAGCTCGCAAGATTCAAAAATTCTTGTCACAGCCATTCTTCGTGGCCGAGCAATTCACTGGAACTCCTGGAAAATATGTGCGCCTTGCTGACACCATCAAATCATTCAAGGCAATCCTAGCTGGTGAATATGACGAATTGCCAGAGCAGGAGTTTTATATGAAGGGGGTTATTGATGAGATTAAGAAATAGGCAGCTGTTGGTAAAATGTCATTGGCTGTAGGAATAGAAATAAGTCATTGGTCTAAAGACTTTTTACTAACGACCAATCCTACTGCTAATGACCAATTACTTACGACTTAAAAATATGAATAATTCACAAAAAATAAAATTTAAAATAGTAACTCCCGAGAAGACAGTGTTCGACGAAGAAGTTTTGCAGGCGACTCTGCCGGTGACGGACGGGGAGGTTACAATTTTGCCAAATCACAGATCATATATTGCATCACTCAAAGCAGGTGAGGTGTGTTTGAAATTGGAAAAAGGCAATGATGTGTGTATGGCGATCTCAGGTGGGTTTATTGAATTTAATGATAATGTTTTGGTAGTTTTGGCTGACACAGCTGAACGCGCTGAAGAAATTGATTTGACTCGCGCGGAAGAAGCGAGAAAGAGAGCGGAGGAATTGAAGAAAGAAAAGATTGAAGATGACAGCGAGTATGCGCGCGTGGCTGCTTCGATTGAGAAAGAAATGGCGCGTATCCGTGTGGCCAGAAAACATCGCACCCAACATGGTATGCATTTGAATTAGGGAGGTAACAATAGAATTAAAAAACCATTTATGGTTTTTTAATTTGTGTAAAAATATTTGTAATAATTTATTTTTTATAAAAATATGTTTTTGAACAAAACAAAAATGCGGGAGTATTTTAAAAAAGATTTCAGGGCAGATTTAATTGCGGGAATCGTGGTTGGTTTGGTAGCGTTGCCATTGGCCATTGCTTTTGCCATCGCATCTGGGGTGAGTGCGCAACAGGGACTCTATTCTGCAATCATCGCTGGCGGAATCATTGCTATTTTTTCTGGTTCCAATTATCAAGTTTCTGGTCCGACAGGCGCTTTTATTGTAGTTTTGTTGGGAATTGTAAATAAGTTTGGCGTAGACGGGTTGATGATGGCTGGATTTATGGCCGGAGTTATTTTGATTTTGATGGGAGTGTTCAAGTTTGGTTCAATTATCAAATTTATTCCCTATCCAGTGACAGTTGGCTTTACTTCAGGAATCGCGATGATTATATTTTTTGGACAAATAAAAAACTTTTTAGGTTTGGATTTTGGCGGTAAAATTCCTTTGGATTTTATTGAAACATTAGAAATGATTTATCATGGTTTGTTGCGGGGGCTAAATAGTTATTCTTTGATCATTGGTTTGGCAACTTTGGCGATTTTTTTTGTTTGGAAGAAATACAACAAAAAATTTCCACCAGCGCCAGTAGCGCTGGCTGGAGGAATAGTTGTGAGCTTGTTTTTTCTAGATAAACACGTGCCGATTATTGGAGACATTCCTGCGGGACTGCCATCTTTTCATATGTTGGATTTCAATTTTGCCAATATGAAGCTTTTGTTGCCGGCAGCTTTTACGGTGGCAATTTTGGGTGCCATTGAATCGTTGTTATCTGCTGTGGTGGCTGACGGTATGACAGGCACAAAACATAATTCTAACAAGGAATTGATTGCGCAGGGGCTTGGAAACATTGTTGTGCCATTTTTCGGCGGAATTCCAGCAACCGGTGCGATTGCGAGAACTGCAACAAACATCAAAAATGGTGGCAGAACAAGAATGGCAGCTATCATTCATGCCGTTGTAATTTTGTTGATTGTTTTGCTTTTTGCTAAGTATGCTAAATTTATTCCTTTGGCTGCCTTAGCGGCGATCTTGATTACAGTAGCGTATAATATGAGTGAAATGGATCATTTTAAAAAATTGCTAAAAGCCCCGCGACGAGATGTGGCTGTTTTGCTAAGTACTTTTCTTTTGACAGTCTTTGCTGATTTGACAGTGGCAGTTGGCATTGGAGTGGTGATGGCAGCGTTGTTATTCATTAAGCGTGTTAGTGAAATAAAAAACATTGTCAGCAGTTTGGAGGAAAATGTTAAGGTTGGCAGTGAGGGCAGCAAGCGATTGCATGAAAGCCTTGTTGATTTTCCGCAAATTTCACTGTACGAAATTAATGGACCAATGTTTTTTGGTGCTGCGAGCGTAATGCAAGAGCGAATTGGCTATGAGCAAGAGGGCGTGTTGATTATTCGCATGAAGCATGTTGGGGCGATTGATGCCACAGCAACACATGCTTTGGAAATTTTGATCGATGAAGTGCATGCCTCGGGTGGAAAAGTTATTTTGGCCACAGTCCAGAAATATGTGTTGTTGAATTTGAAGAAAACCGGCATAATCGATCTTTTGGGCGGAGATGCGTATGTTGCCAAAAGCAGTACTGAAGCAATTGAAATGGCCAAGAAAATAATCGCGGAGAAAAAATAAAGCCTCCTAGAGACAAATACGCGGTTGGTAAGAAAATATACTTTAAAATAAAGGGTTAAAGGGGATAAAATGGGAAAAATAAAGGGCGGATTACAAAGATCCGCCCTTTGCTATTCTCCTTGAAATAAAGATAGAAATGAGCTAGAATCAAGGAGTAATGTAAAAGTAGGTTTAACTAGGCCTAAAAACACTATGGAAAGCTATAATCCCAAGGAAATTGAGGCAAAATGGCAAGAGAAATGGCTTGAACAAGCCTCAGAGAAGATTGATAAGGACGATACTAAGAAGAAATTCTATATTTTAGATATGTTCCCATATCCGTCTGGCACTGGCCTGCATATGGGACACACCGAGAGCTACACGGCGAGCGATGTTTTCTATCGTTTCAAAAAGATGCAAGGTTTCAATGTTTTGCATCCACAAGGTTTTGATGCTTTTGGTTTGCCAGCAGAAAATTATGCCATCAAAACTGGCGTGCCACCGATTGAAACGACCAAGAAGAACATGGAGAATTATATTCGCCAAATGCAGTCTTTAGGTTTCAATTATGATTTTTCGGAGCAGGCTATCACGAGTGATCCAGAATATTATAAATGGACGCAATGGATTTTTTCCGAGTTTTATAAAAATGGTTTAGTCTATAAAAAAACCCAAAAAACAAATTGGTGTGCTTCTTGTCAGACTGTCATTGCCAATGAGCAAGTGGTAGAAAACAAATGTGAACGATGTGGCACAGAAATTGAACAAAAAGAAGTGCCGACTTGGTTTTTCAAAATCACAGACTTTGCTGAAGAACTAATTGCTGATTTGGACGATGTTGATTGGCCGGAATATACTAAGAAGAATCAGCGAGCGTGGATTGGTAAAAGTGAGGGTGCTGAAATTAAATTCGAAATTCGAAATTCGAAATCCGAAACAAATTCAAAATCAGAAAAACAAAATACAAAACAATTTATCGAAGTATTTACTACGAGAGTGGATACGGTTTTTGGCGTGACTTATGTTGTGGTGGCTCCAGAACATCCATTAATCGCGCAACTTGAATCGCAAATCGCAAATCGCGATGAGATTTTTGCATACATTGAAAAATCAAAAAACAAAACAGAACTAGATCGAATGGAAGCCAAGGAAAAAACGGGTGTAGAGCTTGAAGGTATTAAGGCTGTCAATCCATTCAACGGCGAAGAAGTTCCAGTGTTTGTGGCTGATTATGTTCTTGGAAGCTATGGCACCGGCGCCGTGATGGCTGTGCCAGCACATGATGAAAGGGATTTTGAATTTGCAAAGAAATATAATTTACCGATTAAAAAAGTTATTGAACCATGTTTTGACCAACTTGCCGAGCCAGGAAAAATTAAATGGGACGAGGCATTTGTTGAAAGGGATGCAATCTTAGCCATAGTTAAACATTGGGAAAAAGATGAGTATCTATGCCTTCAGTGGAAAAAGGTTGACTGGAGAACTTTTATTACTGGTGGACCGGAAGGCGGTCAGTCTTTTGAAGAAGCGGCAAGAACGGAAATTTTAGAAGAGACTGGTTATAAAAACTTGAAATTAATTAAAGAGCTACCAATGGTGCATAGTCGCTTTTATCATGTACCAAAAAAAGTGAACCGATTTGCTCATTTCAATGTTTTCTATTTTGAGCTAAAGGACGGCGATAAAGATAATATTTCAGATAATGAGCAAGAAAACCACGATACTGTTTGGGTAATGAGTGACAAAATTGAGCAATTTTTAACTGCCGATTCGCATAAATATATTTTTAAAAATTTAAATAACCCAGAAGTCTCTTTTGTAGAAGATGGAGTATTGAATAATTCTGGAGAATATAATTTTTTGACTTCCGAACAAGCGCGGGGAAAAATGACAGCTTGGTTGGAAGAAAAAGGTTTGGGCAAAAAAGTTGTGAATTATCGTTTGCGTGATTGGTCAATTTCACGGCAGAGGTATTGGGGTTGTCCGATTCCGATTGTGTATTCACCGGAGGGTGAACCGCATTTGGTTCCAGAGCAATATTTGCCATGGAAATTGCCGGAGGATGTTGATTTTGTGCCGACCGGAACTTCACCTTTGGCCAAGTCGCAGGAACTCAAAGAAAGAGTGGAAAAAATTTTTGGAGAATGTTGGACAGCTGAGTATGATACGATGGACACCTTTGTGGATTCGTCGTGGTATTTCTTGCGCTATCCGGATGTGCACAATGACAAAGAATTTTGTTCACAAACAAGAAAGGCTTGGTTGCCGGTGGATATGTATATCGGCGGTGCAGAACACACCTACATGCATCTTTTGTATGCCAGATTCTTTGTGAAAGCTTTGCACAAAATTGGACACTTGAGTTTCAATGAGCCATTTTTGAAATTGCGTCACCAAGGCATGGTCTTGGACAAGGCTGGCAACAAGATGTCCAAGTCCAAAGGCAATGTCATCAATCCGGATGAAATGGTAGAAAAATTTGGCGCGGATTCCGTGCGTATGTATATGATGTTTGTGGCACCGTTGGAAGATGCGGTTATGTGGAACGAAGAAAATATTGTGGGTGTGCGCAGATTTTTGGAAAGAGTTTGGCGCTTGCAAGAAAAAATTGTAGTTGAAAATATGGTAGTTGATTCGCTGACACACAAGACTATCAAAAAAGTTGGTGAAGATGTTGAAGTGATGAAATTTAATACAGCTATTTCCCAGATGATGATTTTGGTTAATGCGATGGATAAAGAAAAACAGATATCAGTTACGAGTTACGAGTTACTAGTTACTATTCTAGCTCCATTTGCTCCGCACATGGCCGAAGAAATTTGGAACAAGCTTGGGCACTCAGAAAGTATTTTTTCCTCAGCTTGGCCGGAGTATGATTCCGAATTGATCAAGGATGAAAAAATAAAATTGGTGATTCAGGTGAATGGCAAAGTGCGAGACACAATTGAAGTTAATGCTGAAATTTCAGAAGATGAGGCAAAAAAAGTTGCACTTGAAAGTGAAAAAATAAAAAATTATATTTCAGGCAAGGAAATCAGAAAAATAATTTATGTTAAAAACAAACTAGTGAGCATCGTCGTTTAATTTCTTAATGACAAAAGTATGCAAGTAGTAATTTTAGCGGCCGGAAGGGGGAGTCGAATGAAAGATTTGACCAAGGGTGTGCCAAAGCCGATGTTGAAAATCAAAGGCAAGCCGATTTTGGAGCACAAGATCAATATGTTGCCGAGTGAAATAAAAGAAATCGTCTTCGTGATCGGCTACTATGGCGAGCACATTATGAATTATTTCAAGCACTATTTTGGCGGTCGCAAAATTACCTATGTCTTTCAAACAAACTTGAATGGGACAGGTGGCGCGTTATTTCTGGCTAAGAGTGTTTTGAAAGATAAATTCTTGGTTATAAATGGCGATGACCTCTATCACAAAAAAGATATTAAAAAATTGCTAAAGCATGATTTGGCTATCTTGGGACGCGAAGTTGATGATACGAGCAAATTTGGCATTATCAAAACCAACGGCAAGGGACATATGGTTGAGGTTGTGGAGAAGCCAAAAAGATCTAAAGATAAGTTGGCTAATACGGGCGTGTATGTTTTGAACAAGAAGATTTTCGATTATGATTTGGTGCCGATTGGTGGCGGAGAATTTGGTTTGCCACAAACGATGGCCAAGATGGCCAAAGATCATCCGGTGAAAGTTGAAGCTGCGACCATTTGGCATGCTATTGGTAATCCAGAAGATTTGGCGGAAGCGGAAAAAATTATTCATAAATTTGAGGATAAACAAAAAAACGAAAAAGTTGAAGAAACCAAGAAAGTCACAAAAACTGCGAAAAATGTAAAAACTAAAAAACATAAGAAGTAGAAAATATTTTATGAAGAATAAAAATGTTGTTACTATCAGCGGAGGAACAGGGGGATTCACTTTGCTGTCAGGACTCAAAAAATATCCAATTAATATTTCAGCTATTGTTTCAATGGCGGATGATGGCGGTTCAACGGGAGTTTTACGCGATGAGTTGGGCGTGTTACCACCAGGAGATGTTCGGCAATGCCTGTTGTCATTAAGCGATTCAACCGAGACATTGCGAGATTTGTTGAATTATCGTTTTCAAGAGGGCGGACTCAAAGGCCATAATTTCGGCAATCTTTTGTTATCAGCATTAGAAAAAATAAATGGCAGTTTTTCTAAGGGAGTTGATGAGGCGGCTAAGATTTTGAATGTGAAAGGCCGAGTTATTCCAGTTTCCAATGAGGATATGCGGTTGTGCATAAAATTGAAAAATAAGAAAGTTTTAAATGGTGAAAAAAATTTGGATCACAACAAAGAAATTGATGCGGTAGGAATCGACCATATTTTTCTGAAAAACAAAGTAGCTGCCAATCCGGAAGCATTGAAAGCGATCAAGCAAGCTGATTATATCGTGATTGGACCTGGTGATTTGTATGGCTCAGTCCTGCCAAATCTTTTAGTGAATGGAATTGCTGAGGCAATTAAAAAATCTAAAGCCAAGGTGATTTATAATTGCAATTTGACCAACAAGAACGGACAAACCAGCGCATTTGATGTTGATGATTATGTAGAAATTATCAATGGCTATATTGGCAAAGATAGAATTAATTTTGTCACCTATAATACTGGAAAGCCAGCGGATAAATTGGTGGAGAAATATAGCAAGGAGGAAGGAAAGAATTTTGTTGTGCAATTTGATGTTGATAAAAATAGTAAAAGGAAATTCAAGCTCATCAAAAGCGATTTTATCTCCAACCATGAATTGCCAGGCTATCAAAAATCTCGTGTGTCGGTGAGAAGCAAATCATACATCCGTCATGATAGTGAAAAGTTGGCCAAGTTGATTATGATGATTTTTGAACTGGGAGAATATGAAAATATAACTAAAGAAATAATTTAATTGAATGAAAGTATTTCTAGATTTTGATGATGTTTTGTTTAATACGAAAAAATTTGTAGTTGATTACAAAAAGATCTTCAGATTGCATGGCATAAGTGAAGATGTCTACAAAAAATATTATTATGATTATTTGCCAAATAAAAAAAATAGCAAATTAAAAAAATATATATCAGAGCCACATATTGATAAGATAGGCAAAGAGGAGGGAATTGATGTCAGCGCGCTTAAACAGGACATCGAGGTTTTTTTAGGCACAGCAAGTAAATATGTTTTTTCTGATGTGTATGATTTTCTGGGTTCTTTCAAAAAGAATGACAGCTATTTAATATCATACTCAAAAAATAAGTTTTTGGAATCTAAGATAAAAAATTCTGGCGTGGCGAAGTATTTCAAGAAAGTTGTTATGACGGACTCTTTGAAGTCATTGCCAGTTAGGGATATAATGCGTGAGGATAATATAAAAAAAGATGAGCAGGTGTTTTTTTTGGATGACAGGATAGAGCAGATAGATGATGTAAAAAAACATTACAAATGGATAAAAACAGTTTTTATAAATCGTAAAGAAGGCCGCTATCAGAACATCGCCGATGACATGTGTGACTTTGAGTGTAAAAATCTAAAACAGGCGAAAAAAATTATCCTAAAAAATTCCTAAAATTCAATGGAAAATAAAAACCAAAATTCGAAGCCTATTGAAGATAAATTTTTTACCCTTTCGGAATTTCGCCATGAGGTGGGAATTCCACTAGTTTTGGCTAAGAAGCTGGTTATTTGGGGTGTAGTCGAGGCGGAAAAGGCTGTGGATGGCACTTTGCGGATTGCGGGCTCGGAGGTGGCTGTGGCGATGGATCTGTTTGAAAAACCTTGGATCAAGGCCTATTATTTCATTCGTGCTTTGGGTCCTGGACTCATCACAGGCGCTTCAGACGATGATCCATCTGGGATTGGCACATATTCATCAGTTGGCGCGAAATTCGGTTTGGCCATTTTGTGGATGGCAGCTTGGCTTTTGCCGATGATGATGGCCATTCAAGAAGTTTGCGCGCGCATTGGAATTGTGACTAACCGCGGACTAGCTGGAGTTTTGCAAAAACACTATAAGAAAAAAATCGTAGGCGTAGCAGTGGTGCTTTTGATCGTGGCCAACATTGCCAACATTGGAGCGGACCTTGGGGCGATGGCTGCCTCATTGCAAATGTTGATGCCTATCAATTTTTATGTCGCCGCGATATTTTTTGCAGCACTGACAATTGTTTTGGAAATTTTTGTCGGCTATCATCTGTATGTGAAAGTTTTGAAATGGCTGACGGTTTCAGTGCTGGCCTATGTGATAACCGGATTTATTATTCAGCCGGAATGGAAAGAAATTTTTGGTTCAGTTTTTGTGCCACAAATATCATTCAGCAAGGAATATCTCTTTGCGATGATTGCCGTTTTCGGCACCAGTATCACGCCCTATCTTTTTTTCTGGCAGACTTCGGAAGAAGTTGAAGAAAATAAATTGCATAAAAAATTGCACAAATTGTTAGGTAAGAAAGAAGACAATCTAAAAGTTAGAATCGGGAGAATGCGCACAGATGTTGGCACGGGAATGATTTTAGCTAACATCGTTTTTTTCTTCATTATTTTGACTACTGCCCAAGTGCTTTTCAAGAATGGCATCACTGACATTGGGTCAGCTGAACAAGCAGCGCTGGCCTTGCGACCGCTGGCAGGTGACTATGCCTTTTTGCTTTTTGCCTTCGGCATTATCGGTACGGGACTATTAGCAGTGCCAGTTTTGGCTGGATCAGGCGCCTATGCCTTGTCTGAAATTATGAATTGGCGCGAAGGTTTGGAAGAAAAATTTTCACGCGCCAAAGGATTCTATTTGGTCATCACTGTTTCAATTTTAGTTGGCTTGGCTTTGAATTTTTTCCATATCAACCCTATCACAGCGCTATATTATTCAGCCTTTTTAAATGGTATAATTGCTTTGCCGCTCTTGATTATTATAATGATTGTAGGGGATGACAAGAAAATAATGGGGCGAGAAACCAATCCAATGTGGGTGCGCATATTTGGCTGGCTCTCAATTTTGTTTATGGTGGGCGCAGTAATTGCAACAGGAATTTTGTATTTGTAAACTGTAAAAGATAAGAAGTAAATATTTTTTTATCACTATAATTAATTTTAAAAAATAAATTTATGTGTGGAATTGTTGGATACATTGGGAAACAAAAGGCCTACCCTGTGCTTATGGACGGTTTGCATCGTTTGGAATATCGTGGCTATGACAGTGCTGGCGTGGCGATTGTGGATGAAAAGAATAATCTTGTCATCAAGTCAGTCGGTCGCGTGGCCAATTTGGAACAAAAGATTGGAGAGAAGGAAATTTTAGGAACTATTGGAATCGCGCACACGCGTTGGGCGACTCATGGCAAGCCAAGCGACAGAAATTCTCATCCGCATCAAGATTGCACTGGCAACATCAGCTTGGTGCACAATGGCATCGTGGAAAATTATTTGGATCTTAAGAAAAATTTGGAAAAGAAAGGTCACAAATTCAAATCAGAAACTGATAGTGAAGTGATTGCGCATCAGATTGAAGAATTTAATAAAAAACTGGGTTATGAAGAATCAGTTTTTGAAACTTTGAAAATGATTCACGGAACCTATGGCTTGGCGATTGTAAACAAGCAGGAGCCGGACAAAATCATTGTAGCCAGAAGCGGTAGCCCCTTGGTGTTGGGAATTGGGGATGGTGAATATATCATTGCTTCAGATGTTTCAGCCATCATTCGACACACTCAGCAAGTTGTTTATCTGGAAGATGGTGAAGTGGCTATTATTACTAAAGATAATTATGCAGTGAAGACGATTAAAAATAAATCAAAAGATAAGGAAATTACTAATTTGGATTGGTCTTTCGACAAGGCTGAAAAACAAGGTTATGCCCATTTCATGCTGAAAGAAATTTTTGAACAACCTGCAGCCATCGAAGACGCCATTCGTGGACGACTCATCGTGGAAGAGGGTATGGCGAGATTGGGCGGTTTGCGAACTGTGGCCAAAGAATTGAAAAAGATTGAAAAAATAATTATTGTTTCTTGCGGAACTTCCTATCATGCCGGACTCATTGGGGAATATATGTTGGAAGAATATGCGGGCATTCCAGTGGAAGTGGAATATGCTTCGGAATTTCGTTATCGCAAACCCATTATCAATTCCAAAACAGCCGTGATTGCGATTTCGCAATCCGGTGAAACGGCTGACACTTTGGCGGCCATTCGTGAAGCCAAAAACAAAGGCGCGCTGACATTGGGTATTGTCAACACTGTTGGTTCAACTATTGCGCGCGAAACTGATGCAGGCGTGTATAATCACGCGGGTCCAGAGATTGGCGTGGCCTCGACCAAGGCTTTCACTTCGCAATTGAGCATTTTTGTTTTATTGACCTTGATGCTGGGTCGGCAAAAAGATATGTCTTTGGTAACTGGGCAACGCATAGCCAGAGAACTTAAAAAAATCCCTAGGCTCATTGAGGTTATTTTGAAACAAGACAAAGAAATTAAAAGAGTGGCTAAGAAATATGCCAAATATACCGACTTCTTGTATTTAGGGCGAAAATATAATTTCCCAATTGCGATTGAGGGTGCTTTGAAAATAAAAGAAATTTCTTATGTGCACGCCGAAGGCTATCCAACAGGTGAAATGAAACACGGTCCAATTGCGCTCATAGACAAAGATTTCCCTTCAATTTTCATTGCCACCAAAGACAGTGTCTATGAAAAAACAATTTCTGGTATGCAAGAAATCAAGGCGCGTGGTGGCAAAATCATTGCCATCGCCACGGAAGGCGACAAGGAAATCGCCAAAATCGCTGATGATGTGATCTATATTCCTAAAACACTGGAGATGTTGACCCCACTCCTATCAGTGGTGCCATTGCAACTCTTTGCCTATTTTGTCGGGGTCGCTAAAGGCCTCGATGTTGACAAGCCGAGAAATTTAGCCAAATCAGTTACTGTTGAATAGGCGCAATACTTTATTTAAGCCAAAAAAAGTACCATCCATTGACAAAACTGATTTTTAGGTGTATACTATAAAATCAGTTCTTTATATTTAAAGTTGCACTTCAAAACGGAATCTGGAATATAGCAGAATGGATTTTTTTCAAGAATTTTTTTTGCGATGGCGAAATAATTTCAAGTAGTCAAAGAACTAGCAAGGGAGAAAGAAATGAATATTCTTGGCAAGAAAACTCCAGTCAAAAAAACTGCTCCAAAAAATATGTATGAGGCAAGCTTAGAGGTCAAATGTAGTATTTTTGAGCACATTGATCAAGATCTCATGTTTGCGCCATTTGACTCGACCGTCAAATTGGTGAGTCAACCTTTGCTTATTGCAGTAACGAATTTGGAGCTTGTTACTGCGATAGAAAAGTGTCAACTGGCTGGCATTAGCCTAGGGCAGTTGGCATGGTTCCTGTTTATTAGCCAAAGGCGCGAGGAACATTTCATGACGCCTGTAGTTGTAGATAAGGTCCAAGAAGAAGACGGGGAGCGCTCTTTCGTTGATAAAAACGGAAGGAAGCCTCTACTGCGTATGGTGGACTTTAACTGGTGCTCCAGCTACTGGAGCTTGAGGGTGACGTCTATTGCTGACCCGTTCAAATACGGTGGGTGTAACAGCCGAGTCATCTCCCAGGAGCCTGTAGCTTGAATTCTAGGCTTTTGGAAGCTTTGGCCCTTTGGAAAATTTCTTCGGAAATATTTCAAAGGGCCATTTTTTATGCAAAAATTTTGATTTAATTAAGTCTATTTATTAAGATAGTCGATTTTGTATTTGGGAATGTTGGGGTGGGGGAATGGGAGAAAGTTGAGGCGCCTGCGGCAACTGAAAAAATATCAATACTATCCATAGATCCTTCTACAAATGAATCGGAAGCTCCTTTGGTGACTATTATTTCCGAGAGAGATGATGATTTCATTTCTTTGACCGATATGGCTAAAAGTAAAAATGCGGAATTTCCAGCAGATGTGATTAAGAACTGGCTAAAAACTAGATTTACAATAGATTTTATGGGTTTGTGGGAAAAAGTAAACAATGTTAATTTTAAACCCATCGAATTCGATGGGTTAAGAAAAGGTGCTGGGTTGAATAGTTTCTCTTTGACGCCTAGGCGATGGATAGAAACTGTTGGGGCAGTGGGAATTGTGAACAAGGCTGGTCGTTATGGAGGGGGCACATTTGCACATAAGGACATTGCTTTTGAATTCGCAATGTGGATTTCGCCCGAATTCAGATTGTATTTAATTAAAGAATTCCAGCGCTTGAAGGCTGATGAAAATGAAAAGTTGATTTTAGGTTGGGATGCAAGAAGAATGTTGACCAAAATAAATTATAAAATTCATACAGATGCAATAAAAGAGAATATTGTGGTGCCATCAAAATTATCCAATAAAGAAGCAAATATTGTTTATGCCAATGAAGCTGATGTTTTGAATGTAGCATTGCTTGGGATGACAGCCAAAGAATGGAAAAGCAAGAATAAAAATAAAGATGGAAATTTAAGAGATTATGCAGATGTGACGCAATTAGTTTGCTTGGCTAATTTAGAGAATCTCAATGCGGAATATATCCGAGTCGGGTTGCCACAAAAAGAGCGCCTATTGAAGCTCAACGAAAGCGCAATTTCACAGATGAAGTCCTTAGTAGGGAATGCCAGTATTAAAAAATTAGAGAATAAAAAGTAAAAATCTTGTTTTTTTTGGCGGACTTGCGCCAGAATGACATTTACAGTAAAATTTAGACAAAGCTTGAGTCTAAAAATAATTCGCCAGTTGGGCGGACAAAAATAAAAAAATGAATAAAACAAAAATTTTGGTGATTGGCGGAGTGGTTTTGCTTTTCACAATTGGAGTTGGATATTTCTTGATGCAGAATTCAAATAAGGAGAGCACAGTGCCTAGCTCAAATGCAATTGTGGGCGACGCTTCTGCGGTGCCAGGGGCTGGCGCAACTTGCAGCAAGCAATATGAAAATATTTTAGCGCAATATCAACAAAATTTTGACGAATGTCGCTTGAAAGTTGCCAAAGCTACCGATTGCGCCAAGGATCCAAATGCAATATCCAGCGCCAAACAAAAGAATATTGTAGTGGTGTTTGATTCTTCGGGTAGTATGAACCAAATAGTGGGTGGCAAGAAAAAAATTGATGTGGCTAAAGAAGCCGTATCTGGTTTTTTGCGAGATATCGACAAAAATACCAATGTATCAATAGTTTTATATGGGCACAAAGGTGGTAACACGCAAGCAAGCAAGAATGTTTCTTGCGCTGGCATTGACGAAGTGTATTATATCGGGCCAGTGAATGCTGACATCGCCATTTCTAAATTGGCTGGAGCCAAGCCGACAGGTTGGACGCCAATTGCCGCCTCTTTGCAAAAAGCGAATGATATTTTGAAAAACTATCCAGCTGACAAAAATGACAACATGGTATTGCTAGTTAGTGATGGGGAAGAAACTTGCGGTGGTGATCCAGTGGCTAAGGCCAAAGAACTTTTTGGAACTAGCGCAAAAATTGTGACTAATGTGATTGGCTTTGATGTGACAGGACCAGCGGAGCAAAAATTGCAAGCCATTGCTAGCACGGGTGGAAAATATTTCTCTGTGCACAATGAAGAAGAATTCAAAGCAGCCTTCAAAGAAAATAAGAACTTCTTGGTGGGATTTGATTGCTATATGGAACAAAGCGGGGTGTGGTTGGACAATCAGCTGAACACGGAATTTATGCGAAATGATTGTATGAATAAATTGGACATGGAAGAGAAGCATGAGCTTATTCTCAGCGCTAATCTTTTGAATGATGGTGTGACGGCAGATTGCAAAGAGTTTATTTTGTCGGAATATCAAAAAAGATATGATCAAATCAAAAGTGAGATAGAGCAAAGATATTCCGCTAACAAGAGCGATACAGAGGCGCAAAAGAAAACCCTAGAAGACACGCGCAACAATCTGGACGCTGGCGAAGGCGCTTTGATTGCAGAATAAAAATTAAACAGGCTAATTAATTTTAATTATTTAAATAAAAAAACAATGAAGAAAAAACTATTCTTCCTGATGGTTATTTCAGGAATGATCGTCCTACAGGGGTGCTCAGGTCAAACAGGCGTTACAACTAAAGATGGAAGCGTCAATGTTGGAAAAGATGGCAGCGTGGGTGTGCAAACTCCAGCTGGTAGTGTGAATGTTGGAAAAGATGGCAGTGTAAATGTAAATGACGGCGGAAAGAATGCGGTGAATGTGGGAGCTGACGGAACAGTTGATGTGAAAACACCAGATGCAACAGTGAAAGCCAATCCAAATGGATCAGCTACTGTTGACACAAAAGATGCAGCTGTGAAAACAGACGCTTCTGGCGCAACAAGTGTGAAAGCTGGCGGACAAAACATCAAGGTAGATGGCGGAAATGTTAGTTTCTAGTTTGTAAACTTACTTGAATAGAAAATCTCCGAAGGCTCAACCTTCGGAGATTTTGTTTTTTATTAGCTTGCTAAAACAGTGAATTATCAGTATACTGACCATTATGAATTTACAAAAACTAGAAGCGGTTTTGCAGGCGCAAAACCAGCCAAAATTTAGAATAGCCCAAATCAAAAAAGCCATCTTTCAAGAGGGAATTGCAAGTTTTGCTGAAATTTCGACACTTTCAAAGGATTTGCGAGAAGTGTTGGAAAAAGAAATGCCAATTTTGTCTTTTGAGGTGCAACAAGTGCTGACTTCCAAGGATGGTCAATCGATGAAAGCGCTGTTGAAATTGCGCGATGGCAATTTGATTGAGGCGGTTTTGATTGCGCCCAAGCCGGGAATTTGGTCAGCTTGTATTTCATGCCAAGTTGGTTGCGCTATGGGTTGCAAGTTTTGCGCCACTGGCAAGATTGGGCTCAAACGAAATCTGACCGCTGAAGAAATCACAGATCAAATTTTATTTTGGATTCAGTATCTAAAAACTACTAACCATAAACTATCAACCATCGTCTATATGGGTATGGGTGAACCATTTTTAAACTGGGAAGAAGTGCGCCAGAGTCTGCATGACCTGACTGATCCGACTTTATTTGGAATTGGTTCGCGTTCAATTTCCGTTTCGACTTCCGGCATTCCAGAAGGCATTGAACAGTTGGCTGAGGAATTTCCGCAGGTCAATTTGGCGTTGTCTTTGCATTTTGGTAGCAATGAAAAAAGAAGCGCGGCTATGCCAGTCAATCGCAAAAATGATCTAGGCGCTTTGAAGGTGGCGTTGCAAAAATATTTCGAAAAAACCAAGCGAAAAGTCTTTTTAGAATATGTAATGTTGGCTGGAGTAAATGATGATAGCAAAGATGCGGACAATTTGATTGATTTTGTGCGCTCAATTGGCAAGCTGCAACTTTTGCATGTAAATCTTATTCGTTACAATGCAACTGACTCAGAGTTCAAATCTTCTTCCAAGGAGCGTACTGTCATGTTTCGGGATTATCTAGAAAAAAATCGCATTGAAGTCACCATTCGCAAAAGTCTTGGCGAAGAAATTCAAGGTGCGTGTGGTCAACTGGCTGGAAAATAGATTTTTGGATTGCAACAATATTGTTTTTTGAACAAGGCTGAAGAATTTTTTCTTGAGTCTGTTTTATTTTTGTGCTAAAATAGAATAATTGTGATAAATAATTAACACAAAAATAAAAACTTTTACATCAGATGAATTTTAGGAGGAGTGATGCAAACTAGGCTTTTGGATTTTTTGGATGAGAACAGCAAAAAGTTGCTCGGGATAGCTGAAGAAAAGGCTACGCCTGAAAGCAAAAGAAAAATTCAGGTGGATGAAAACGATCGGCTGATAATCAAACTGAATAGTGATGAAAATGACAGAACAATTTTTTCAGATGGTTTTATTAGTGTTTATTCATCGCTTGGCCTAAGCCCGAAGGAGCGGAGGATTATCAATGAGAATCCAGCTGTTGTTAGAGCGGGTTTTCTGGAGATAATTTCCTTCCACTTGGAAAGAGTCAATATCAGGACTTCAAAGAAGCCGATTGGTTTTGATTTGGCAGTTGTTGATTCAGAAGAAGTGCAAAAAATGTTAAGTGAAATGATAAAATTGGGAAAACGCGGGTATCATTTTTTTAGCAGCTTTCTCATTCCGCTGTATTTGCGCATCAAATTGACCACTGATGACAAAAATCGTCTCATTGACGATTTGGATAACTTGAAGTTGAGTTTTGCAAGTCTTTTGTGTGTATGCGTTGGTCGTAAGACCAAAGGCTGATTATTTTATCAACAATCAACGGAAAAGGGGCTTCCAAACTTGGCAGCCCCTTTCAACTTTTTTCGACTAGATATTTTTAACTAAATAAGTATCCCGCAATTTATAACCAGACTTGCGATAGTATCCGCGCACACCAACACCAGAGATGACGGCGATTTTTTTGAGGCCAAATTCTTTTTTAGCGATACGCTCAGCTTCTAGCAAAAGTTTCTTGCCGAGGCCGATGTGTTGGGGTGAAGTCTTGTTTTGTTTGTCAATCTTGGTTAGTTTGCCATAGGTGTGAACTTCACGAATGATGGCGGAGTTTTTGAGAGCAGGGAACAGTGCGTGCAACTTGGACACTGGGTGTCCAATAGGATCTGAAGTGTCTTCAATTATTCTAAGACGCAAAAGCGCAAAAAGTTTTCGCTTATCAGGCCCGCCTCGCTTCGACGAGCAATCGTCTTTGCGAGTCGAGGCGGGCGAAACATATTGTAAAAAGATTTCTTTGCCATTTGAGGCAGGATAATCAATGCGATCCAAAATAATATTTTCGCCAATGATATAATCAGACTTTACTTCACGACAACGAATGCATGGGCAAACTGATTCTTTTTCAATGATTTGGCGCAGATTGGAAATGGTCGGACCAGCGATGATGGAGGAAGTCGGCACATCGCGCACGAGGCGAGCAATGCGGACATAAGGCGGAATGATTTCCTTTTTGATTTTCAAAACAAACTTGGCAAATTCAGCATTGCCCAATGGTTTGTATTTTCCACTTTTCCACATTGAATGCAACTTGGTATTTTTGGTCACCACCGTTGGATAGATTTTTAACATATCCGGTTGAAAATTAGAATCGGAAAAAAGTTTGTGAAACATTTGATAATCTCTTTTCAAATCTGAACCTGGCAAGCCTGGCATGATGTGGTAGTTGATTTTGAAACCAGCATCTTTCAAAAGTTTGGTGGCTTCGATGGTTTTGGCTATATCATGTCCGCGACGATTGAGTTTTAAAACATCATCAAAAACACTTTGCACGCCCAGCTCTACTCGGGTGCAGCCTAGAGTTCTAAAATTCAAAATTTCTTGCTCATCAATATAATCCGGCCGAGTTTCCAGAGTCAGTCCGATAATGCGACACTTAGCTTTTTCATTGAATTTTTGTTCCAAGGCCAATTTTTCCAAGGGGGACTTTACGGACTTTGAGACTTTACGGACTTTTGACTTTCTCCCATATTCATTGCACGCCCGAAAGCATTCTTTAATAAACCTCGTTTGATAGGCTTTCGGCAAATACGAAAATGTTCCACCCATCACAATCAGCTCGATTTTGTCGATTTGGTGGCCATTGAGCTCAAGAGCGCGCAGACGGTTCTGGACCTGCTTGTAGGGGTTAAATTTGGCGCTAATAGCTCGCATAACCGCTGGTTCGTTAGAAAGGTAGCTTTTGGGCATATCCTTCTCAGAGGGGCAATATATACATTTGCCTGGGCAAGGATAGCTCTTGGTCAAGACAGCCACCACCGCCACGCCAGACTCAGTGCGCACCCTTTTGCTAAGGAGGATTTTTTCAAAAAATAGGCTTCTTCGGAGTCCTTTTCTGGTAATCATTTTTTCATAATGTTCACGCAAATCAGCATTAGTCGGGGGTTGGACACCCAGCTGTTTACAGATGTCTTTTTTGAGACGCGAAAAATCTCGCGGATCCGTAACACCTGCTTCCATTGCTAATTTTATGAAATTGTCGTAAGCTTTTAACATTATGAAAAATGAAAATATTGATAAAATTTTAAATCAAACTGAAGCTGGCTATGATCAGATGGCGGAGAAGTTTTCGGGCACACGGAATTTCTTTTGGCCGGAATTGAGTTTCATCAAAGATGTCGTTTCTGAGGAATCAAAGATCTTGGATTTTGGTTGTGGCAATGGTCGGCTTTTGGAAATTTTGCAGGAGAAAAATCCGCAATATTTTGGCGTGGACATTTCGCAAAAATTGATTGATTTGGCTAAACAGAAATATCCACAATTTGCGCAGAATTTCTCGAAAATATCTGGTCAACCCAGTCTAGCATTTCCGGATGAATTTTTCAATAACATCGTTTCGGTGGCAGTTTTTCATCATTTTCCCGACCAGAAATTTCGCTTGGCAATGGCCAAGGAATTGTTTCGTGTCACCAAGCCGGGTGGAAAGATTGTTGTGACAGTTTGGAATTTGTGGCAGGAAAAATACAAAAAATATGTCTGGAAAAATCGAATTCGCAAAGTGTTTTTCTTGAGTCAACTTGATTGGTCAGATTGTGAGATTCCATTCAAAAACAACAAGGGCGAAGTTTTTACAAGATTTCATCATGCCTACACTAAAAAAGATTTAGCCAACTTATTTTCGCAAGCTGGATTTGAAATTGAAAAAGTGGAAGTCGTGAATAACAAAAATTTAGTTTTAGTTGGAAAAAGAATATGACAAAAAAGAAAGCGCGAGCACTAGTGCTTTTTTCCGGCGGGTTGGATTCGACTTTGGCGGTGAAAGTGTTGGAAAAACAAAATATTGAAGTGGTGGCGCTGTCTTTTGTTAGTTATTTTTTTGATGATACAAAGGCCAAAATTTCGGCTGAGAAAAATAATTTGAATTTGCGTTCAGTCAATTTTGCTGACATGCATTGTGAGGTGGTGAAAAATCCTAAGCGGGGATATGGCAAAGCGATGAACCCGTGTATTGATTGTCATTTACTCATGATTCGTGAAGCTGGGAAAATTATGCGTGAGGAAGGTTTTGATTTTGTGGCTACGGGAGAAATTTTGGGTCAACGTCCAATGTCACAAAATTTGAATGCTCTGAACTTGATTGCCAAAGAATCTGGTTTGGAGGGGCGATTGTTGCGACCATTGTCGGCCAAGCTTTTGGAAGAAACAGAGGTGGAAAAACAGGGGTTGGTGGATCGAGAACAGCTCTTGGATATTTCTGGGCGCTCACGTCAGCGACAATTTGAGCTGGTGAAAGAATTGAATGTTGAATATTATCCATCGCCTGGGGGCGGTTGCATGTTGACTGAAATTGAGTTTGGCAAAAAACTGAAAAAACTTTTGCAAACAATTAAAAAGCCGACTGCATCAGATTTTGCCTTGTTGCAAGTCGGGCGAATTTTCTGGGCGGGTGACACACGCATTCTCGTTGGGCGCAACAGTGAGGAGAATGAAAAATTGAAAAAAATCAAAGAGGAAAACGATGTGTTGGTGGAATTGCAAGATTTTATGGGGCCAATCACTCTGGTACGGGGGATTGTGACGGATGAAATTTTGGCAGAGGCTAAAAAAATAACGGCCAGTTACTCAAAACATACCAAGGAAATGGACTATAAAAAATTGAATTTCAAAATCATATAAATAGCCAAAAAAGTTATCCACAGGCCACTTGAAAAAAGTGGCCTTTTTGGTTCCAAAAAACCGAAAAAAATGGTATGATTGAGCCATAGGTAGCATATCTTTCGATGAAGGATGTGCCGTCATTGGGTGGAAATAAAAAATATTAAATTTTATAAAAATATGCAAAAGATTTTAGAAAAAATTGGAAAGGGGATAAAGGGATTAAAAATGGGAAGAAAGGGTGAGATTGGAAAGGGAATAAAAAAAGTAAAGGGAAAAATAAAAAAGGATGAAGGGCGATTGATAAATACCTTCCAAGAGCTGAGCTCTTGGAAGGAAAAAATTGGAAATTTTGTGAAAACCTATTTTGCAAAATTTCAAGGATTGAGTTTGGGGAGGCGGAGAATTGTTTTGGGTGGCGTCGGAATGATGCTGGTGCTGGGTGTGGTTTTTGCGATGAATGTTTCCAACATCCGGGGTGCCAGCTTTGGCTGGCTGCAGACGGATTGGTCAGGCGGAGCAGACACCAACGCAGTGGCCAACCATACCTCAAATCAAACTGGTTGGACAAAGTTTTTTTCCAAGGACGCCAATGTGGACACAACTGCAGGTGAAGTGAAAATGTCAGCTACTTCAGCGTCATTTGTGACAACCACTGATGCGGATTTCAACGCGGGGACAGGAACAATGACCTATGTTTCTGGTAATGCCGTGATGGCTAAAAAACCCAACGGCGGATCCTGCACCAGCAATGGAATGTGTATTCAAGGTATCTGCCAATCTAATATTTGCATCGGACCATGGATTGTAGGACCGTGTGCCGGTATTGCGGTGTATAAACAAGATGTTGCTGGAACGCTAGCCTGGAAAAATGCTAACACAGACTGTGTGGGTCCGCAGTGTGCTACTGGACTGGATGCCAGCTATCCAACCAAGTATGTCCTAGTAGCTGATAATGCCGTTGATTTTAGTAATTATCCGGCGCGCAATGCTTGTAAAGCACTGGGTGGTCGTTTGCCAACAGTATACGAAGCAAATTGTATCTATACCAATCGGACGCAGTACAGTCTTTACACATCTTTCACTGCTGATGTTTATTGGACAGCCACGGAGTATATGTCGGCACGCCCCATTCCAATAAATTTCAATAATGGCGATGTTAGTACCTACTATGAAAAGATAGCCCCTAAATATGTGCGTTGTGTTCAAGGGTTGTAGGTTTGCAAAATTGAGAATTTGGATTTTTGGAGATTTGGCAGAATATCATTTTCTGCAATCCTGGCTAGAGTAAAAAAAATAAAAAATGACTAAGCATAAAATCAAGCGAATAAAATATTTCCAATTTCTCTGCGCATTTCTGCTGGGCGTGGGATTTTTGATTTTTTCTACTGCGCAGGCGCAGGCCTATGTCAATGCATCTAGTTGGACCAGCCCAGTGAAATCGTATGTATCCAAAGTGCGATTTGGCACGATTGCCTGGACGGAAATCGTGGCGACTAATTCAACGATTGTGATGGAAGTGCGCGCTGGCAACACGGCCACGCCAGATGGAACTTGGACAGCTTGGACAGCAGTGACCAATGGGCAAAGCTTGTCCGCCTTTGACACTTATCAGAGAATTCAGCATCGCATCAGTTATGCCTATGACGCTGATACATTGAATAATGTACCAGGCGTGTCGGATGTGACCATTAGCACGTTAGCGGGAGATTTAGTTTCTTCGGCATATGACAGCCTAAACCCCAGCAATAAATTGACTGCCATTTCTTGGAGCGAATCATTGCCGGGGACAACAGATGTGTTGGTGCAAGTGCGAACTTCGCGAGATAATATTAACTGGACGGCTTGGTGTGGACCAGATGATGGCGCGACTTATTCTTGCAATTCCTTTTCTTATTTTACTGATCCAGCTGGAACAGAAACAATTGACAATATTAATCGCGACTCGTTGCATGATCGTTATTTTCAATATAAAATTATTCTTTTGAGCGATGGTACAAATGTGCCGACAGTCACAGATTTGAATGTGGCTTATGATCGAGTCGAAGCAACCAGCGTTTGGACGAGTCCAGTGAAAAATTTTGGTGGGCAAAAAGATATTTATGACATTGCTTGGGATCAAACTACTCCAACAGATTCTTCGGTCACAGTTGAAGTGCGTGTTGGTAACACGGCCACGCCGGATGGAACTTGGACGGCATGGACGGCAGTGACGAGCGGGCAAAGTTTGCTGGCTTTGGGTCAAAAACAATATTTACAATATCGCGCTAATTTTTCCGCGTTTGGATTGGACGCGGCTAGTATTTCTGAAGTGAGAATTACTTATGACTACTATCCGTCCGGGCAAGGCTTGATTTCTTCGCCCTATGACACTTCAAGCGTCGCCAATCTCATCGGAGGGATTAGTTGGACAGAAAATGCCAGTTTTTCAGCGGGAATGGAAGCTAAGATTTCCTTGCGTACAGCTGATTCACAAGCTAATTTAAGTTCAGCCACTTGGTATGATTTTACTAATGCTACAGTGAGTTGTACAAAAGTTGCTGGTCTAGTCAGTTGTCCAGTTGACACCATTCCAGCTATCCTTAAAGACGGAATAGATGATCAATGGGTGCAGTATAAGATATTTTTAAATTCTACGACTATTGGCACACCAGCACCAACCGTTTCCGATGTCACCCTGACCTATGTCGTCAATGCCACTCCACAAGTCCAGAATGTCACGGCCTCCCAAACGGCGGATGGTATGGTAACCGTCAACTATCAAGTGCGCGACCCAGACACCACCACCGGTTTCACGGCCAATGAAGTGGCAGTGACCTTGCAATATTGCACCGCT
>JAUSNP010000002.1 GCA_030645735.1 Candidatus Moraniibacteriota bacterium
AAAATACTGGTCCGGCGCGGGGCAACCGGTATTTTTTCGCGAATAAGTTGAAAATTTATTTTTGTACGAGCCGGCGGAGAGTTCTTTTTGTTACTTTTTCTTGCGGAAAGAAAAAGTAAGGGCAATACTTTTATTTTGCAAAAATAAAAGGGCTGAACAATTAATCCAAGTTGATTCCAGCTCAAGGCCGGAATGACAAACTCCACAATCAAAAAGGCGCCTTTTCCTCATCCCGCCTTCTTCTGGAAAAATACAGAATCCCTATCAAAATTATATACCAAATCACAACGAAACCCCAAGAAAAATTCAGGACTTCAACAGAAGCAAACTTGAGATTCGCCATCCATTCAATGATGCTCGTTTCATATTTGAGTGGCAAGAATGTCAGCCAAGCCAAGATTGTCGCCAAGGGCGGAAAAACAAAGGCCAACACCACCATCAAAAATCCCAGAAGCATTGTGAGCGGAATGATTGGCAAAACCAACAAGTTAGCCAGCGGCGAAATGACTGACAATTTCTGAAAATCAGTGAGAATGATTGGCAGAACAAAAGCTTGCGCGCTCAAAGTCAAAAACAAAATCTCACTCAAAAAGGCTATACCATTTTTCTTAATCGAATATTTTTCAATCAATGGATAAAAATAGACAATTCCGATGGTTGCCAAAAATGACAATTGAAAACCCACATCCCAGCGCAGAAGTAATGGATTAATCAAAAGCATCACCACGGCCGAAAAGACAATTGAATTTTGCGCATTGCTCAGGCGCCCATTCTTCATGGCCCACAAAATGAGTGACCCCATCACGCCCGCTCGCACTGCACTAGCTGGAAACCCCGTCATCACCACAAACAAAAAGATGCCGACGATGGCAAACCAGAAAGCTTGTTTGCGCCACAGTCCCAAAAAAATTCCCAACAACATCAAATATTCTGCCACAATTGTCACGTTGTATCCCGACACGGCCACGATGTGCGTAAGACCAGTTTTGGAAAAATTGTCTTGCACCGCTTTGGACAATTTGTCATCCCCACCCAAAATCAAACCAATCAAAAGTCCCGATTGTGGAGCTGGCAACAATTTGATAATTTTTTCCTGCAATCTATCTTTGAAATGCAGAATCATAGCGTAAGCTCGACTGCCCTGATTTTTCTCTAACAATTCGATTTTGGGATTTTTGCATAAATGCAAAATATTATCTTTGGCCAGATACATGCGATAATCAAAACCATTGAAATTTTCTGGAATTTCTAAAGTGCAACTAACTTTCAATTTATCACCGTATTCATAGGCATCATAAGAAAATATTGATATTAGAAACTTTTCTCTATTTTCCATCCGCACAACAATCTTCTGCGTTCGATCTTTGATTTCTGGTTCTTTAGTAATAATCACTTCACCAGAAAAATTTTGTTTCTCTTGATTCAACTGGATTATTTTTTCCAATCTGGCGGTTGTCAGCCAAACGCCAGTCAGAAAAAACAAAATTGCAAAAGTCACCAAATAGACTTGTTTGTTTTTATAGAAAATAAACAACACAATCAGTGCCACGATCAAAACCAAGAATAAATAAAAAATATCCACCATATGTGGATAATAAAAAGAAGTGCCAAAAATTCCAGCAATAAAACTCAAGGATAGCAGTAAAAATATTTTAGATTTGTGCATACTTAAATTATAAACCACTCAGAAAAATTTAAAAGCCGGCAGGACACTGTCCCCCGGCTTTCCCTCCTTAAAAAATAATCTTTCAATGTCCGCGTCCAGGACATCTGGAAGATACCACGTCGACCCGCAAACTCAATTGTTCATGAGCTGTCTGAGCGCAAAGAAATTGCCGATTGGATTCTTCATCAGTTCTGCCAGCCAGCCTTTCTATGCATTTGGCTACAAACACCAGTCCAGCTTCAGTCTTCGAGCGCGCAGCTAAACATTCAACTTTGCAGGGACAACTATCGGTAACATCTGGTTTATCGTTCATGCGTCGTTCTCCTTGATCTATCTTTTGCAATTGCATGGTTCATTGCCATGCTCAACACACCATGGTTTGCATGAGGCTTGCCTGAGGCATTTTGACACAGATCTATTGCAGGAAGTGCACCATGGCTCACATGCTCCAGTGCGAAGACATTTTGACACTGGCTTGCCACAGGTTGTGCAAATATCTTAACTTGATTTCGTCGGCGCATCCATACATGATTCTCCTAATTTAGGGTTTGACTTCAATTATTTTTATCTTGGCGGATTTTCCGCCAATTATTGCTAAGGTACTTTTAGGCACAGCAAAATATTCTGCTAGTATCTTTATTAGCATAATATTGGCCTCGCCGTCAACTGGCGGAGCGGTCAGCTTCACCTTATATTCCCCTTCAGAAATTTTAGTCACCTCGTTTTTGGAAGAACGCGGACTGACACGAACGTATATTCTCATGATAATTTCTTTACAAATTACGCTGTAGAGACGAGGCAGTGCCTCGTCTCTACGCACAATTACTACCGCCTTATTCCCATCTTCCCGAAATGTTTCTCGATTTTTTTCTGTATTTTTTCTAGATCAATTGTTTGACCCTTAGTGATTTTTTTCAAGTTTGGATCCAATATTTTTTGCTCTTCACGATATTCCTGTAGAAAATAATTTTCAGCGCCATCAATCCATTTAGCAATTTCATCAAAATCTTTTTCACTATGCAAGCCTGGCACAACCGTGGTACGAAATTCATAGGGAATCTTGCTGTGCATAATCAAATTCACACTCAAACGGATTCGGTCCTTGTCCACTTTTGACCCAGTGGTTTTGTCATAATTTTCCAAGGAACTCTTGATGTCCATGGCGATATAGTCCACCAACTTTTGATCAATTATTTTTTTCAAAACATCTGGGCGTGTGCCGTTGGAATCGAGCTTCACCAAAAAGCCCATCTTTTTTATCTTCTGAATAAATTCAATAATGTCCGGTTGAATAGTCGGTTCGCCACCAGTGATGCAAACTCCTTCCAACTTGCCCACTCGTCTAGAGAGAAATTCAAAAAATTCTTTTTCCGATTCCTCATTGTGCGCCAAACGCAAATCAACCAGCTCTGGATTGTGGCAAAAGGGACAGCGAAAACTACAACCAAGTGTAAAGACTGTCGTTGCAATTTTCCCTGGATAATCGAGCAGGGTCAATTTTTGAAAACCACCAAGTATCATAAATTTATAAATTCAAAATTACAAATATCAAATAAAATTTAAATTATAATTTTCAAAATTCAAAACTATTTTGAATTTTTATTTTTTAGTCATTTTGATTTATTTGTGATTTGTAATTTTATATTTTGTATTTTTAAAACCTAGGGCGACACCTGTTTTTATGACAGATATCGCCCCGCTATCTTTTTTGGGCTCTACAATGAGATAGCTTATGCAGTTCGTGCTCATTTTTGCCTCAGATTTGCTTTAAAAATTCTGAGAATGTATCAGCATACTTTGAAGAATTTTTTAAGCAAAGATGAGGTGAAAATGAATGCGAAATGTGTGAGTTATTTCATTGTAGAGCCCAAGATATTAGCAACCACAAGCTGAGCCGCTAACCACAAATTCCATTCGATCTGCAAATTCTGCTTGTTTACCCTTATTCCATTGTTGCACTGGTCGGATATAGCCCACTACGCGAGAATATACTTCGGCTTTTTGGAAATTCTCCAAAGCTGAATTAGCCTCATGACAAGTTTTGCATTTCACAAATGTTTCTTGTCCAACTTTGTAGGGCATGTATTCGTCATTGCACTCCAATGTTTTTCCACAGTCGTGGCATTTATAAGTTTTCATCTTTTTGCTTTCTGATCCGACGTTATCAAAAACTTCGAATCGAGAAATGTTTTATTTTTATTTATATTGAAAAAATTTAGATTGCCTCAAGTCCTTACTTAGTCTTCCATCACAACTTTCAGATACACAGTGCTACTTTGCTCTGCCTTACACTTTGGACAAACCGCATGCTCGCCATTCAAATAACCATGCACTGGGCAGATACTGAAGGTTGGGGTGAGCGTGAAGTATGGCAAGGAATAATTCTCAGCAATTTTTCTAACCAAATTCTTAGTTGTCTCAATGTCCAAAACTCTTTCTCCCAAAAATCCATGCAACACTGTTCCGCCGGTATATTTGGTTTGAATGTTATCTTGCAAGTCCAATGCTTCAAAAATATCTTCTGTGAATGACACTGGCAATTGAGAAGAATTAGTATAATATGGCGCTGAATCCTGCTCTCGCACAGCCTTGTCGTTGGCAAACAATGTATCCGGGAATCTCTTTTTGTCTAGCAGTGCTAGGCGGGTTCCAGTTCCTTCACCAGGAGACGCTTCGAGATTATACATATTGCCAGTTTCAGTTTGATATTTCACCATCCTATCTCGCATATGCACCAAAACATCTTCGGCAAATTTTTGTCCTTCTTTGGTGGTGATGTCCTTGCCAATCAAATTTAGCAAAGCTTCATTCATACCGATAAGTCCGATAGTTGAAAAATGGTTGGCCCAATATTCATTGCGACGCATCTTGATAGCTTCCAAGTATACCTTGGTGTATGGATACAATCCTTTGTCAGTTAGGCTTTCCACCATTTTTCTTTTTGTCTCCAAACTATCCTTAGCCAGATCCATCAAGTGATCTAATTGCTGATAAAACTCTTTCTTGTTTTTCGAGGTATATCCCAATCTCGGCATATTGATAGTTACCACTCCAATTGAACCAGTCAATGGGTTGGCTCCAAACAGCCCGCCACCACGCTTGTGCAATTCTCGATTATCTAGTCGTAAACGGCAACACATTGAGCGCGCATCATCTGGGTCCATATCTGAATTGATGAAGTTAGCAAAATATGGAATACCGTATTTAGCAGTCATTTCCCAAATCGCATCAAAGCGCTTATCTTCCCAATCGAAATTCTTGTCGATGTTGTAGGTTGGGATTGGGAAAGTGAAAATTCTGCCATCCGCATCGCCTTCTGTCATTACTTCGGCAAAGGCGCGATTAATCATATTCATCTCCTCTTGGAAATCGCCATATTTTTCATTCTGTGGCACACCACCAATGATGACGGTTTCATTTTTGAGATTTTTTGGCGCTACGATGTCCAAAGTAATATTGGAAAATGGAGTTTGAAATCCAACACGAGTAGAAACATTCATATTGAACACAAAGGATTGAATTTCTTGTTTCACTTTGGCATAGTTCAATTTGTCATGGCGTACAAATGGAGCCAACAAAGTATCAAAGTTTGAAAAAGCTTGTGCTCCAGCCACCTCGCCTTGCAAAGTGTAAATGAAATTCACCATTTGTCCCAAAATTGAACCAAGATGTTTAGCTGGCTTGCAAGCCACTTTGCCCGCCACACCAGTGAACCCACGACGGATCAAATCTTGCAAATCCCAACCGCAACAATAGGCAGCTACCAATTGCAAGTCATGAATATGAAAATCTCCACCTTCATGCGCATCACGGATTGCTTTGGTATACACGCGATTCATCCAATAATTGGAACTCACAATTGAAGCAATGTAATTATTGAGTCCTTGCAAAGAATAGGCCATATTGGCGTTCTCTTTCACTTTCCAGTCGATTTCTTGAATATATTTGTCCACCAGATCAACTGCTTCTTTCAATGACTCTTCCGTTTCACGAATTTTTCGGTGTTGTTCACGATACAAGATATAGGCTTTGGCAGTTTCATCAAAATCCAAAATCATTAAAACTTTTTCCACTAGATCTTGTACCTCTTCGATTTCTGGAATAAAACCTTTTTTATAACTCTTGCTCAACATCTGCGCCACTTTGGTCGCAACTTTTTGCGCATCCCTCTCACTACCTTCACCTGTTTCAGCAAAAGCTTTCATCACGGCTTTAGCGATTTTTTTCGAATCAAAGGACACTACCTTTCCACTGCGCTTAACCACTTTCATAATTTCGTCTGCCTTTTTAGCTGCTACCGCTTTGGCAACAACTTTCTTAGTAACCACTTTTTTTGCGACTGTCTTTTTCGCAACGACTTTTTTCACCACAGCTTTCTTGGATGTCACCTTTTTTTCCCCAACTTTCTTTCCCCCATTTTTGTTTTTGATTTTTGCCATCATACGGTTTTTAGAAATTAGATTAATTTATTTTATAAAAATTTTAATTGTTGTCTAGCATGTCCAGCTCTTTTTTGAAACTCTCTACACTGCCGAAAGATTTGTAGACACTAGCAAATCGCACATAGGCTACTTCATCAAACTCTTTCATTTTCTTGAGAACTATCTTGCCAATCTCTTTGGTGGTCACTTCTGTTTTTTCTAGAGACTGAATGGTGTATTCAATATCACCCAGCAGTTTGATTATTTTTTCTTCTGTAACCGGCCTTTTGATGAGTGCACGACGGATACCAGTTTCAATCTTGGATTTGTCATATTCCGTCTTCTCGCCGTTCTTCTTCACCACCGTCAGGCGCAACAATTCAATTTCTTCATAGGTCGAAAATCTAGATTCACATTTGTTACATTCGCGTCTTCTTCGAGTGATTTTGCCTTCGTTAGTATCGCGTGAATCAACCACTTTTGTTTCTGCGTTATTACAGAAAGGACAATTCATATATTTATTTTAAAAGTTAGAAAGTTTTTAAAGTTTTTAAAGTTCAATATTTCTTTCGACTTTATGAACTTTTAACTTTATAACTAGTTATACACTACATATAGTGTAACTTGATACTATTATACCACAATTGAAAAACCCGCCAAGGGGCGGATTTTCCTAGAATTTTTAAAGCTTTTAGAAGTTATCCACAGCCACGATTTGTCATTCCGGCCTTGAGCCGGAATCTACTAAGGTATCGCTCAAATCTTTCCATTCAGGATTAGACTTTTCAATCAATTCAAGCTTCCAAGCTCTTTTCCATTTTTTCAATTGTTTTTCTCTATGCAGGGCAGAACTCACATCCTCGCCTTGCTCAAAATAAACTAATTTATCAACATTATATTTTTTCGTAAAACCATCTGCCAATTTATTTTTGTGTTCGTAAATTCTTTTGGGTAAGTTGCTTGTCACACCAACATACAAAACTCGGTTTGTTTGGTTAGTTAATATGTAAACACAATATTGGTGTTGCATAAAAAGTAGATCCCGGGTCAAGCCCGGGATGACAATATTTTTTTACTCTGTCACAAAATCGAGTTGCTCCTTTGGAATCCCAATTGATAAGCCATGTTGTACTGCCAGCTCCCAGGTAGCCTTGTCATCGAGTTTAAATTCAAATTTTTTACCCTTGAAAATAGCGATGATATCATTTCCGCTCCAAAAATGCATATACCATTTATCCAGTATTAAATTTGATAATTTTTCGATATCGTCCTCAGAAACTATGACAGTAAAAAGGTGCCAGCGATCGGCTGGATTTTCATCTTTTGAAATTTTAAACCTAACAATTTCTAAATTATTTAGAATTAAATTATCCGACAAACTTTCTTCAATAATTACGCCTTTATACTTTTTGTCCATCTTATTATTTTTTTAATAGCTTTTAGTTTCCATTCGCTTTAAATTAGATTGAATTCGCGAGTATATTATAAACTCACATACGCCACAGGCAGAACTTTTTTGAAGATGCCAGCTACAAGGATTGTGTCGGATTCATCGAGGTAAATCGGCTGATGAACCTTGTTGGTTGATTGTGGGAAAAGACCAATCATGCCATGAGGCAATTTTTTGTAACGCTTGATGGTGGCCATACCGTTGATAACGGCTACTACAATTTTCCCTTCATAGTCAGCAGAATTGTCAGCTTTTTCAAAGACTACATAATCACCGTCACCAATCCCCTCCTTATTCATTGAATCACCTAAAGCTTTGACCGCAAAAAGCTGGGCTGGATCTTGTTGGCGAAAAAGACTTTTAGAAATTTGCAAATAACCATCTACGTTGCCATCAGCATAAGCCAAAGCTTCTCCGCAAGAGGCCAACCCATACATAGGCATGGAGAAAATGTTCTCAAAATTGGCATAGCTGTCGTTTTCTACCATGAACAACTTCTTGTCAGAATCCCGCTTGATGAGGTCTTTTTTCTCAAGCGCCTCAATCACTTGCATTGTGCCTTTCAAGCTTCCTACCTCAATTCCACGCTCTTCAAGATGCTTGTGCAACTTGTAGCTAGTTGGATTGCCTCCGCCCTGTTCAATGATTTCCCGAATGGCATCCAGCACCATCTTTTGTTTTGATGTTAATTTTTCCATAGAGTTATATTATTTAATTTTTATTAATCTAATGATATTCTATCACTTCACTCATCACTGTCAACTCCCCACCCTGTGGATAACTTTAATTCATGCGACATGTGGTATGAAACTTGAAACATCTCCAAAAACAAAACAACCCGCCAGAGCGAGTTGTTTCATATTTCAAGTTATATGTTTTGTGCAATTTTTATTTCCCCATCTTCCTACGAATAAAGGCTGGGATTTCTAGTTCATCGTCGCTGTCATCATCCAATGATTTTTCTGAAGCAGAAAAAGCAGGTCTGATTGGTTTCGGTTGAACTTTTTCTTCGATGATCATTTTTGATTCAAATTTTTCTGGAAAAGTTATTCTGGGCATTTCTTCTTCTGCCTCTTCCATTATGTTTGAAGTGTTTTGTGTGGTTGGCTTCAATTGCGCCACTGTCATGCGAGACATTCTTTCTACTGGAGTTTCTTTCACACGATCAGAGTCAAAGCCAGTGGCCACCACTGTAATTTGAACTTCGCCTTTCTTGATAGTTTCATCTACCACCGCTCCGAAAATTACTTTCGCATTTGGATCAATTGATTCAGTGATGATGTTGGCAGCTTCGTTGATTTCTAACATGGTCAAATCAGATGAACCGCTTACATTGAACAATACGCCCTTAGCGCCATCAATGGACAGTTCTAACAAAGGACTGTTGATAGCCGCCTTAGCTGCATCAGCTGCGCGGTTTTCTCCAGTTCCGATTCCAATTCCCATCAAAGCTGACCCGCTGTTAGACATAATCGCCCGCACATCAGCAAAGTCGACATTAACAATTCCGGGTTTGGTAATCAAGTCAGAAATTCCTTGCACGCCTTGTCGAAGCACATCATCTACAATCTTAAATGAATTGATCAAGGTTGTTTTCTTGTCGATGATTTGCAGAAGCTTATCATTAGGAATCGTGATCAAAGTGTCCACACGTTCTCGCAAATTTTCCAAAGCTTCATCAGCAATTGATCTTCTTTGCGCGCCTTCAAAAGTGAAAGGTCGAGTCACCACAGCCACAGTCAAAGCTCCCAGCTCTTTGGCAATTTCAGCCACCACTGGTGCTGCGCCTGAACCAGTTCCTCCACCCAAACCACAAGTTACAAAAACCATATCAGCACCTTTCAAAACATCTTGGATTTCATCACGAGTTTCTTCGGCAGCTTGTCGTCCAATGTCAGGATTCATTCCAGCCCCGAGTCCTTTGGTCAAATTTTTTCCAATATGAACTTTTTCGCTCGCTTTGTTATGATGCAAAGCTTGTGAATCAGTGTTGATAGCCACAAACTCCACGCCCTTAACTTTGGCATCGATCATTCTTTCAATCGCATTGCCGCCAGATCCTCCAACTCCAACAACTTTGATACGCGCGAATGTTTCTACCGGTGGTTTTATTTCTGCCATATGTTTTGATATAAAAAATGAAATTTAATGACTTTTCCACGAAATTCGAGAGATCCAACCCTCAGTTTCTTAGTAACTAAATTTAGCACATATAAATACTATGTGTCAAATAAGCTATTTTCGTATTTGTTTTATTCTTTATTTTATCTCAAACAAGCCATTTGCGACCTTATGGCAAAAACTTTCCAATCCATTTTTTCATGCCCTCAATTCCACCACCCATTCCACTAGAAATCGAACCGGTCAATTTATTTTTCAACATCATTCCGCCACGCGCACTACTGTCGTTTTCCAATCCCCACAAAATCAATCCAATCACCGTTACAAAAGTTGGTTCATCGACTTTATCAATCAGTCCTCCCAGTTGCATAGGAAATCCTGTTTGCGCTGGCAAGCCCAAAATATTTTTGGCTAAATCAACTGCGCCTGGAAGTTTCGCCGTGCCACCAGTCAAAACCACGCCGGCTGGTAAAAGTTTTTCTCGTCCAATCAAGCGCAATTCTTTATTCACCAATGTCAAAATTTCTTCTAAACGCGCTTCGATAATTTCTGCCACATGATAACGTGAAACAATACCTTCTTCGTTCGGATCTAATTCAGCTAAATTTATTTCTTCTCGTTTGCCAATTTCTTTTGGCAAAGCATTGCCATATTCCAATTTGACTCTTTCAGCCACATCAATGGAAGTTCGCAGACCGATGGCGATGTCATTGGTGATGTGGTTGCCACCGATTGGCAAAATAGTCGTGTGCAAAAGATCATTTTCTTCAAAAACTGCAATCGAAGTGGTGCCCCCGCCGATATCTACCAAGACCACGCCGAGCTCTTTTTGCCTTTTGGTCAAAGTGGCTTTAGTGGCAGCCAACGGAGCTAACACGAAATCAGAGATTGCGATGCCAGCCTGCTCAAAACATTTGGTCAAATTTTTAATAAATGGCGTTGAGCCTTCCACAATCATTGCGTCCACTTCCAAGCGCACGCCATTCATGCCGAGCGGATCTTTGATATTTTTATTATCATCTAATGAATAGGTTTCTGGGATAATGTGAATAATTTCTTTGTTGGGTGGAATGGAAATGGCTTGCGCTGCGTTGATCACGCGTTCGATGTCATCTTCGGCCACTTCACCATCAGCACGTCCCACTGCAATTACGCCTTTGGAATGTTGTGAGGTGATGTGATTGCCACCAATGCTCACTACGGCTTGACTGACTGCCACGCCTGAAGTTCGCTCAGCTTGTTCGACTGATTCATTGATAGATTTTGTCGCTTCTTCCAAATCCACAATCACGCCCTTGCGCACGCCAGTAGAATTGGCAAAACCAACTCCGATGATGCGGGGCTTTTCTTCCTCTGGAAAAATTCGCGCAATGACTGTGCGCACACTTGAAGAGCCAATATCAATTCCAACAATAATATCTCGACTTGCCATGATGTATGTCCAAGCTTTATCTTGATTAAAAAATATTCTTTTTAATATTATATCCTAAAAATATACTAACTGCAATTGACTACTTTCCAATCACATACGGAATAAAAATAATCAAACCGATAATCACTGCCAAAAGTGACGAAACCAAAACGCTGGCCGCCATCAAATCTTTGATGACTCGCACATAAGGATGCACGCGCGGTTTCAGAATGTCGGCAATTCTTTCCATTACTGTGTTCAACAACTCCATTACTAAAACGCCCATAATCACCAAAAACAGCACGATCATTTCGCCCTCAGTGACATGATAATAAATCATTGCACCCACCACAAGGAAAGCGAAAATAACTTCATTCTGAAAATTTTTCTCATACCGCAACGCGTAACTCAAACCGCTCACGGCGTGCGTTAGGCTTCGATAAAAATCTTTTGCTCTTTGCATAATATTTTATGAAATTTTTGTTACTTGTTCTTGAATCCCGAACATCTGGTCGCCATGTGCAAATCCTAGGAGATGCAGGACACCATGAGAAGTCACATTGACCAATTCTTTTTGCAAATCAAGGTTTTGCTCGACAGCATATTTCTTAATATCATCATAGCACAAAATTAACTCGCCCAAAAACAGTTCCTCCTCAGCCACTTTTTGAATTTCCTCAATATTTTCATACTCGCAAAAAGACAAAATGTCGGTCACACTGTCCTTGTCGCGATTTTCCCGATTGAGTTTTTGCATTTCTGCTTCAGACACCAGCGCCACGCTGATCGAAACAACTTTGTCATCCAAAAATACCTTCCTCTCCTGAACCTCCCTCACTGCTTCAATTGTTTTTTCCGCGACCACGGCAAAAAAATCATCCGCCAGCGGACTCTCGGTCGTGTTATTGACTTCGATTTGAATTTTCATGCTTGTGAACGACAATTATTTCTGTAGCACCGTGAACAACGTAAACACAACTGCCAATGTCACCACCAGCAACCCACTCGCCATCACAAGTTTTGATATTTTTCTAACCATAAGATAATTATAGCATATTTAACTTTTTCATAGCTAGGAAAAAAGCTGCGATAGAATCACCCGTCCTTATCTCACCTCTTTCAATCATTTTTATCACTTCTTCAACTGATAATACTAAAGTTTCAATATCTTCAGAAATATCTTGTTTAGTTATACCATTTTTCTTAACATTTTTCGCTATGTAATAAAAACCTCTTCCAATTGCTTTTGTAGCATTCACCTCACATTCTGCAAGCAATTCTATTTTTTCTGCAACATAACCCGTCTCTTCCTCTAATTCACGCCGAGCCGCATCTTCAGAAGATTCATTATTATCAATAAAGCCAGCTGGAAATTCAATCATTTCCTTATCAGCGCCATATTTATACTGTTTTACTAAAATAAGTTTATTGTCTTCGGTTACTGGAACAACTATTGCGATATCCCCTGAGAGCCACAAAAAATAATCATCCATCACTTTCCCATTTGGCAGTTTAACCACATCTTTTCTCACCCTAAACCATTTTTCATCCAGTGCCATCTCAGAAGAAATTTTATGCCATTTTTTATTATTATTTTCCATAAACATACTTAGCCTAAACAAAAAGCGGAGAAAGTCCCCGCTTTTTGAGTGATATTATTGTAATGATTCTTCAACGATTTTTTTGACGAGGTTGCCGTCGGCTTGACCTTTCAATCTGCCCATGACTGGTCCCATGACCTTGCCGATGTCAGCTTTGCTTGTCACGCCAGCGGCGGCGATGACTTCAGCCACGATAGCTCGCACTGCGTCTTCGCTCAATTGAGCTGGCATGTAGGCCATTAGAATTTCAATTTCTTTCAATTCTTTTTCCGCCAATTCTGGTCGTCCACCTTCTTCATATTGAGTCACGGCGTCTTTTCTTTGTTTGACTGCTCGTGAGATGACTTCCATTGATTCTTCGTCAGAAAGTCCGGTTTCCCGTTTCATCTTTTCAATCTCAACATTCTTGATCATTGAATCTAGCATGCGAAGGACATCGCGTTTTTCAGTTTCGCCCGCCTTCATAGCTGCTTTCAAATCTTCAAATATAGTTTGTTTGAGTGACATTTATTCATGAAGCATGAAGCTTGTAACATGAAGCATTTTTTGAAAATATTTTTCGCAAAACCACATTGTTTCAAGTTTCATGTTATATGTTACATGATTTTTTATTTTACCATTTTCTTCTTAGCGTTTCTAAAGTTTTCGTCATCAAATTTGCCCATTTTTTTCAAACGGTCAACAACTTTTTTGACTTTAGATCGGTACATAGCGCCAGCGCGAAGTTCAGTCTTGCTCTTTTCTTCCACGCGGAATCGAGTTTTTCTAGCTTTCACTAGGACGCCACTTTGTTGTACGCGACGAGAAAAACGTCTGATTAAACTTTCAGATGTTTCTCGGTCTTTCTTTTTTACTTCAATCATAAAAATCCTCCTTTCTGTGATACATGTTAACATTTTAGCACGTTAACATTTCAACATCCCAGCAAAATTTGCTCAAATGCTAAAATGTTAACGTGCTGACGTGAATTGGCAGTATAAACTATTTGCTCGCTAATTGCAAACTAAGCCTGTTCTTGATCTTGACTCGGCTCTGCAACATGATTGTGATCATGATAGACCACTACATTGTCAGTCTTCAATTTCTTCTTTACTAAATCAATCAATTTTTCCGCGCTAGCCGTTTCCTGTTCACCACTAATCATATTTTTGATGATGACTGTTTTGTCCAAAGCTTCTTTTTGACCCAAAATCAAAGTCATTTCTACGCCCAATCGATTAGCTACGCGCAGTTGTGATTTCAAACTACCTCGGCCAAAACTTTCCGCCACCAAAATTCCATTCTTTTCCAATTCAGAGAATAAACGCAAACTTTTCTTTTTGGCCAAGTCGCCCAATTGAGCCAAGAAAACTTTTGGCTTTGGCGCGCGATAGGGTTTGGCTTGCACACGTTTCATTTCCAAAATCAATCGCTCCACTCCCAAGCCAAATCCGATGGCCGGAGTTGCTTCCCCACCAATCATTTTCACCAGACCATCATATCTTCCGCCACCACCCAATGAACTCTTGCGTCCTTCTTCAGAACCAGACCAAATTTCAAAAACAGTTTTGGTATAATAGTCCAAACCACGCACAAGTCGCGGGTTGATGGTGTATGGCAAATCCAATTCATCTAAATATTCCAACAAACTCTTGAAATGTACGCGACATTCTTCGCATAAGTGATCCACTGATTGTGGGGCTGAAGCACTAACTTGCGAACACTTGTCTTCTTTGCAATCCAACACACGCAAAGGATTCAAATCCATTCTGCGCTTGCAATCAATACACAGTTTAGTTGCTTTTGATTCTAAATAACTTACTAGCAAATCTCGATATTGCTTGCGACAAACTGGGCAACCAATTGAGTTGACTTGAATCTGAATGGCCTTGATGCCCAAATTTTGCACCACGCGCGCCGCCACCTGAATCATTTGCGCATCCAAAATTGGATCTTGTTCGCCAAATGAATCAAAATTGACTTGCGAAAATTCTCGATAACGCCCTTCTTGCGGTCGATCATAACGATAGACAGTGCCAGCAGAAAAAAGCTTCACTGGTTTGCTCAACACATTCATACCATGTTGGATATACGCGCGCGCAATGCCAGCCGTCATTTCTGGTCGCAAAGCCACCTTGTCGCCACCCTTGGTCACAAAACTATATAATTCTTTTTCTACAATGTCAGTCCCCTCACCAATACTGCGGTTGAAAAGATTGCTGAATTCCACGATTGGCGTATCAATGCGAGAGAAGCCATAATCACGAGAAAGTCTTTCTGTCACTCGACGCACTTGCTCCCAATATGGCTGGTCTTCTGGCAATATATCTCTCATACCACGCAAAGGTTGCAACGCGATGGGCTCCAATTCTTTTTTCACTTCCTTAACTTGTTTCTTCGCTTTCGCTGGAACTGCTTTTTTAGCAACTACTTTCTTGATGATTTTAGCCATGATGTTATAAATCACAAATTAAACACTAATTAAACTCTCCTGCCTGCCGGCAGGCAGGAATACTCTCTAATAATTTTTAAATTTTATTCGCGATCATTCGGGAAAAATTCGAGATTGATTTGCGATTTATATCATTAAAATATAGATATTTTATCTAATGGCCACGCGCGGAAAAGTGCTTTGCCTACGATATCAGCTTCTGGCAATGGACCCCAAGAGCGCGAATCAGAGCTGAATTGACGATTATCACCCATCACAAAATATTCATCATCTTTGAGCTTCATTGTTACCTCACCAGTTGTTTTTATGTTGCTAGGTAAATAGCTACTCTCATCCAAAACAAAACCATCCGGATTTTCTGAATTATAAATTTTTACCTTACCATCTTTGATTTCAATTTTCTCTCCTGGCAAACCAACGGTTCTTTTGATAAAAAATTGAGTTGGATTTTTCGGATAACGGAAAACGATCACCTCTTGTCGGCCAAGCTCCTTGAACGGTTCAATGGTGAAAAGTGGTCCAACTTCAGTTTTTTTATAACCAAATTCATTTACAATCAGATATTGATTGTTTTCAAAATTCGGCTCCATCGAAGCGCCTTGCACGAAAAATGGCTGAAACAAAAAAACACGAATCGGGATGATGATGACAAAAGCCAGGATGAAAATTTTGATGACCTCCAACACAAACCCACCGACGCCATAATAGCGCTCGTCTTGAATTTTGTTAGAAGAAGAGTTAGTTTGCATGACTATTTTATTTCATAGGCTTACTTGCCCTGTTTACCTACTATTTTAGCAGAAAAATAGCACCTTGGCAAGGGTGAAAATAGGCTGAATCAAGCCTTTTTAATACAAAAACAAAGTCTGCGCAAATCTGACTTATCTTAGCTCTTTATCTAACTTCTTAATCTCTTTCATAAGCGCCGGCAAGATATCTTTTTCTTTGACGCTCTTGATGACTTTGCCTTTGGCAAAAATCGCGCCCATTCCCTTGCCACCCGCCACGCCAATGTCCGCTTCGCGCGCTTCGCCAGGGCCATTGACCACGCAACCCATGACTGCCACTTTGATGGGCGTTTTGATTTTGCTCAATTCTTTTTCTACGGCGTTGGCCAATTCAATCAATTTGATTTGGGTGCGTCCGCAAGTTGGACAAGAAATCATTTCTGGTCCACGGCGACGAAGTCCCAATGATTGCAAAATCGCCCAACAAGTGTCAATTTCTTCCACTGGATCCGCCGTGAGTGACACACGAAAAGTAGCGCCAATTTTTTCATGCAACAAGATGCCAATGCCAATGGCACTGCGAATTGAACCAGTGAAAACTGTGCCAGCTTCCGTCACGCCCAAATGCAATGGATAGTCAACTTTTTTCGCCATCATCTCATAAGCTTCCACCATTTGTGGCACATTGCTGAATTTGATGGCAATCAAAATGTCTTTGAAATTCAATTTTTCCAAAATCTTCACGTGTCTCAAGGCCGATTCAACGGCTGCCTTGGGAGTGGCGCCATATTTATTCAGAAAATCTTGTTCAATTGAACCGGCATTCACACCGATGCGAATCGGAATTTTTTTCTTCTTGCACGCATCCACCACCGCTTTGACTTTTTCCTCCGAACCAATGTTGCCCGGATTGATGCGAATCTTGTCCACGCCTTGCGCCACCGCTTCCAAAGCTAACTTATAATCAAAATGAATATCCGCCACCAACGGAATATGGATCTGTTTTTTGATTTTGCCCAACACCTTGGCCGCTGCCATATCCAGCACTGCCACGCGCACGATTTCACAGCCCTTTTTCTCCAACGCCAAAATCTGTTTGACCGTAGCTTTTACATCATGCGTGTCAGTGTTGCACATTGATTGAATGCGCACTGGATTGTCGCCACCCAACAGCAGATTGCCAATTTTGACCACGCGAGTTTTTCGATTTTTCATAATAATTTTTTAACTATTTATGTGAGCAAAAGTTAGACAAAAAAACAAATCATCTGTTCCCAAAATGGGAACGGTTGAGATATTTCCATATCTAAGTTTTTTTACCAAATTTCAGTTGTCTACAATTTGTAGACAACTCCACTGATAAATTCTTTATAATTTCCTTTCTAAATATGCGCCGACCTCTTTCTCAAAAAAAGTTGCCACTTCCGCAAGCGTGGCCGACTCAATCATTTGCGTGTTGCCAATTTCCACCTCTGAAATATCTTTAAATTTTTTTAATATATTGTTCTCTGTTTTTTATCTTGACCCCAAGAATATATTCAAAAAAATGCAACACAGCTGGCGTATAAATTCCACTGATTGGCTTTTCAAATTCCTGCTGAATTGCATCTCGACCATATTCCTTGAAAAGTTTTTGCACATCCCCCATAGATCCCAAGGCCAATGTCTGATGGATAATCAAATGTCGATCCTTGTCTAAATCCAAAACATCCCCGCCTTTGCGCAGAAACCAAAATAGCTTATTTACCTCTAAATTAAACATTTTCATACTCCTATTATAGCAAAAATCAAACAAAAAAACAAGCGTAGCCTTAGCCACACTTGTTTGTGATATTTTTCGAAATTCAAAATTCAGACTTCAAAATTCCCGCCAATTATCCCCACTTCTTGATCAACTCTTCTGATTGTTGGATTGGCAACTCAATGATGAAACGAGAACCGAGGTCTTGGCCGTCGGATTCGGCCCAGATGCGGCCGCCGTTGTTTTCAATCATACTTTTTCCAACAAACAAACCGAGGCCCGTGCCACCAGTGTTGAGGCGGGAGATGTCTTTGCCACGTGAGAATTTGGCAAACAAATATGGCAATTCAGTTTCGGGGATGCCAATGCCGGTGTCGGAAACAGTCACGCGGATGTTTTCGCCCAGTTGTTCGAGTTTCACTTTCACTCCACCATGACCTTCTAAAGTATATTTGATGGCATTGTCTACTAGGTTGGAAATCACTTCACGCACCTTGATGCCGTCAATCAAAAGCTCTGGCAAAACTGTTTCGGGTTTGATGTAGGTCAAATCCAACTTGCAACTCTTGGCGCGCAAAGCAAAAGTGTCAATCACTTCCTGACAAATCTTGTCCATGTCCCACAGCGCAAATTTGAATTCCATTCGTCCGGATTCCATGCGAGAAACATTCAACAAATCCTCCACCAAATTCACCAACCGCTCATTGCTCGAATAGACCTTGTTCAAAACATCTTCTTGTTGCGGAATCAATTTTCCATATGAACCCTCCAACAACATCGAAATGAAACCTTTGATGGCAGTGAGCGGCGTCCTCAATTGATGTGAAGCAATGGAAATAAATTCCGTCTTGGCATTGTCCAATGTGCGCAACTGATCATTGGCTTGTGACAATTTCCCTGCCATCAACTGCAACTGTTCTTTTCTTTCATCCAATTTCTTGCTGGACTTGATCAAAAACCAGCCAGCCACACCTGATAAAGCCAGAGTGATGCCTGTTAAGATTCTATTAGTGTTGTTTTGGATGAAAAATAATTGAGAACCAATCAGAACAAACAATGAAACTACCAAAGCCTGCGCTCCAAGAAGTTTGATATTGAAAGCTTCAAATTTAACAATTAAATAAGCAAGGAAGCCAATAAATACTGGCATGCCAAAATACCCAAATTGGGAAAGATTCCAATTTTCTGTGAAACTACCCATTATATTGCCCCATGAAAATGCCAACAAAAACAATGCAATGCCTATCCCGAGAAAAATTATTTTTTTCCTCAACTCCTCACTTTTCTCGAATATATATGACCTAATAATAAAAACTAAAATAGATAGAACAAAGAATAGCTCCAGTGCATAACTTAAATAGAGAGCTACTGGACCCTCATTCGCGTCACAGGAAATCGTGCGCATACCAAAAAGATTATAATCAGTTGGAATTAGCAATACAAATAATACTAACGGCAAGAGAAAAAATATTTTTTTATTTAATTCAACATCTTTGTTTGTTACAAATGTATACACAAAATATAACCCAGAAGCGAATACCATTGGCTCAATCAATATCTGCAACGACCACAAAAACATCACTAAATCGCTTTTATTACTAGCCCATATTATGGAATCCAATATAACATACAAAGAAAAAGATAAAATAGAAATAAGTAACAATTTCGAAGATAATGACTTATTTTTAGAATAAATGAAAAAACCCAAAAATAGAGCCACAATTATTACTGGGATATGGGAATAATGTAGCAAAGTTGGAACATTGCTAGATAAAATCAAATAATGAGGGCTTTCCCATGGACAAAGTAACGCAGAATTAACCATTTTTTTGTTTTATTTATTTACTAATAAATTTTAATTTGTTTGTATTTTTGAGTAGCTTGTAAGAGATAATGCTGTATACCAACTGCGCAGCAGAATATGGAGTTAAAACATCATCCTTAGTTGGAGCAATTTCGACTATATCAGCTCCTATAATATCCTTGGATTCAAAAAGCTCTCTCAACAGCTCTGACATATAATCCCATTTAATGCCTCCAGGAACTGGGGTACCTGTGCCAGGAGCACAGGAAGGATCTAGGCCATCCATATCAATAGTCAGATAAACTAATTTTGTCTCTATGGAATCAATGATTGATTTTATTGTTGGTACAGAACCCCTACCCCATTCAAAAACCTTGAGATTTTTTTCTTGAGAAAACTCATACTCATCCTTTCCGTAAGTTCTTATACCCACTTGCACAGTGTTAAATCCAAAATCATATGCTCTCCGCATCACACAAGCATGATCAAATTTACTCGGGCTATCCTTATAGTCAGCCGTGTCATCTCTCAAATCAAGATGTGCATCAATCTGCAATATAGTGACATCTTTCGGATTCAACTCAGTAGCAAAAAACGAAAGTGCTCCGATTGAAACTGAATGGTTACCACCCAACATTACTACGAATTTTTTCGGATACTTCACATATGTTTCTTTCACTATATTCACCATCTTTTCCGGAGATAGTTCATTTATGCCTTTCAATTTTTCATTTGCAATTTTAAAAAGATAAGCAGGCTCAGTTAGTGTAAATCTGTCAAAAAATTCTAAATCTTTATGCAAAATTTCTATAACACTATCTGGTCCAAGCTCAGATCCTTTTCGAAGAGAATAAGTCGCATCATAAGGAGCGCTCAAAATGATTGCGTCAGCTTTTTCAAAATCACTACAATTAACTATAGAATCTATCATGATAATTAAGCTTTTTTAAAAATTTCCGCTAAATTTCTTTTCTCTCTATTTTTCCAGCTTCCTTTATGATATGCATACCCAACCATGAGTGGCAGAACAGAAGTTGCTTCTGCATAAACCATTTGTTCATATGCTGTATTCACCTTACCCCAGGAAGCTGCTTCTTTAAGAGTGGAGCTTGAACAGGCACCATCCCTAACATCTGCCACTGTGATTTGAACTGCATATTTATGCAAAGGCACTTCTTTACCTAGCATTTCAGCGCAGACAACTGTATCTTGCAAGAAGTTCTTTGGAGTTCCTCCTCCAACGATAAAAATTCCAGTGTCCCCTGCTTTCATTTTAATTTCAGTTAATTCCCTGAAATCCTTAACTGAATCAATTGATACGTGGCTATCTGGATTTTCAACCTGATGCATAACCAATCCAAAGCCCGCGCTACTATCAGAAAAAGCTGGACAGAAAATTGGCACATTGTTTTCATAAGCAGCTTGGACAAGTGAATCTTTCTTTTTTGAATTATCAACTAAATATTTACCCATTTCCCATATAAATTCTCTTGAGGAATATGGTTTATGATCAAGACTATCTGCTATTTCTTTAATTGCCTTATCACAATTCTGAAGTTCCTTTTCATCTATATAGGTGTCGTAAATTCTATCTATATATAAGTCTCGCAAAACATTATCATCAATGTTTTGACTTCCTTGGTAATGTTTAGCTCCTAAAGCTTCAAAAAAATCCATATCCACAATACTAGCGCCAGTTGCTACAATAGCATCTACCATATTATTTTTCACCATATCCACATAAATTTGCATACATCCAGCTGCGCTGGTGCTACCAGCCAGCGATAAAACAACTGTACAATTTTTATCTTCCAACATCATATTATACAAATCAGTTGCACGCGCCAAATCCCGAGATGTGAATGACATCTTTCTCATAGCATCAACCATTTCAGTCGGATTGATTTTTTTAATATCTATGTGCTCAATCGTCTCCTTTAATAATTCTTCTCTTTTCATATATTTTTATGTAAAATGAATTAACAAATATTATTAGCCGGATATCTTGTTCCCCTTTTCACAAAATTCTCTTCAATCTCTCCTAATTTAAAAGTTTTAGTAAAATATTTTTTGATAAATTCACGATCAATTCCACTGGTACATGTGTAAACATCGATACTAACAAATCTTCTTTTCGGGAAAGTATGGATGCTAATATGACTCTCTGCAATTACAACAATCCCGCTCCAACCCCCTGGATCTTTAATGGCATTGTCTTCAGCTTTAAAAACATATGGATCACTCAATCTAGTCATACCAAGCTGATGAGGCAACTCAACTAGAGAAAGCATGACCAAGTCCTTATCATTTAATCTTTCGGAATCACCACCATAACAATCTAGCATTAAATGCTCCCCAAAATTACACACTTCTATGTCCACCATTGCTTTAGTATTATATTACGAATTACTTTATTATCCTACAACAAAACTTTAATTTTTGCAAGCATAATCAAGGAAATTTAATAGCAAAATTACTAAGGGCCTTGGTTGAGAATCTCAACCAAGGCCCTTTCGACACCTACCCCAAAAGATAAATCCCAAATGCCATAATTGCTATGGCAAGTGATTTATTCCCCAAGCCAACAAACTGACTTTGCAGAACATCTGCGTGTTTACTGTCAATTGAGATATTGAATGTCCTACAAAACCAATATATCAACCCACAAACTATCAACACGAAGGCTGGAACCGTCGTTTCGATGACGGCCACATATGATACAGCTGGGCTGACCTTAATCGCGTAGTGAGAAAATACTATCGCAATCAGATTAAAACATTCCGCGACTACAAGCCAGAGGTATGATGATGTTTTTACTCGAAACAGCCTCTTCTCTCGTATGGATTTTTTTGTGTAGCAGAAACATCCGCTTAAAAAAATACCCACTGAGAAAAACATAAATCCATCATAGAAGCTGATTTTGTTATAAACCTGCTCATCAACCACCATGCTCAATGAAAAGGTGATAATTGCAATCGCCATCGGCCAAGCTATGCACTTCAATTTGTCATGCACAACCTTGCCTTCAAAACAGGCGATGACAGATCCAGTAACTACAACGACTATTCCGAAATACTCGACACCACTCAACCGCTCATGTACCAACCAAGCTGCCAAGAGAGGTACTACTAGGCCAGGCATATTCATGAGTATCGAAATTAGGACAGTATCGTCCGATTTGAACAACGACCGAAAGTAGAAAAAGGTGTAAATCATAAATAGAATCCCGGAACCTACTGCCAAGCTTCCGTACAAAATGTTCACTTTGGGCAAACCCCAAACAAACATTGACATCAGTGGCAGGATTCCAAAGAAACCTATCACAGCTACTACTTCATCTTCTTCCTTGAATTGATCAGTGGCCAACCACCGGTCAATCATGACTACCAGCGCCCAAGACATTGGCGCCACGAATGCAATCAACATCCAGTTTTGCGCCAACATTTGACACCCCCTAATTTATATTATTCTATTTTAAAAGAAAATTTTCCAAATTGGCACGCTGCCAACTTGATTTATAATTGTAGCATAAAATATGTATTTTGTCAAAGACAAAACTACTCCAAAGAAAAAATGCTTTACATAAGCCTTTTTTATAAACTATTTTTAATGTCTATTTAAATATCGTCTTATAAACCATTATAATTACTTTGAGCACTATAACATTGCGCAAAGTCCAATATAAATTCGAAATTATCACACTTCCCCAAAAAATATACCAATCCTTTCTAGAGAATTTTTCAAATGATCCGCGACGCATATATGTAACCGTTACAAATGGATCTTGCATGATGCTCAAAGTAAAAAAAACTGCCACATCCCCTCTTTTCAATAACCAGATAACGAATGAGAAAAAAATAGCTGGAATACGAATCACCGACTGAACAATAATTCTTATCCAACGCGTTCGAATATGCACACTCTTAGCACGACGAATCCATTCATGTCCATTATCCCGTAGTTCATTTACCACTGAAAAACCGAACCAATCCTTTTTTGACCAGTTATAAAAAATAATTTCGACTAAATACGAAGCGGCCGACAAAAGCATCATGACCACTCCTCCAATAAAAGGGCCTTTTTGCGCAATTACAAAAATGTATAATGGATTGTCAAAAAACCAATCGATAGTTTTCCTAATCGTATAACCAATAGCAATGGTTTTGATTTTTTTTCGTCTGCGCCAAACAAATTTAGTGGCTCTTTTGCATTGATAACAATCCACATCTAAAATTCCCGCGGAAAAAGACACTACAAATGCTGTGCATAGAGCAAAAGAAACTAGCCAGCCCGATTTGTTTGACGCAAATTGATTTGCAAATATAACCAAAATTGTCGTGAAAGACACGACAAACACAATCGTTCGCCACAAATATTTTTGAAAAAATAATTCGTTATATTCTTGAAACTTGTCTCGCATTTGTGTATTTATTTTACTTTTTGAAATAAATAAAAAAGCGTGCTCGCTTTTTCTTTTCGAAAAGCTTGCACCTTTTATGAGACTTATACCTAAATGATTCTTCTGGCTAAAAAATAAATATTTTATCCAAAAAAATTATTCAGAAGCAGGTCTGTTTGTCTATGCACCAAATGGGCACCAAGATATTATATTATGATTGAGAATGTTTGGCAAGGATTATTTTGAAATTCGCAATTTGTTTTCCATCTTGTGACGCTCAATGGCAAAACCAATCAGTCTATCAATTAGCTCTGCATAGGTAACTCCGCTGTGCTCCCACAGTTTGGGATACATACTGACGGAAGTGAAGCCTGGGATGGTGTTGATTTCGTTAACAAAAATTTTATTATTCTTGGTCAGAAAAAAATCGACTCGTCCCATGCCTTCGCAACATAATACTTCAAAAGTCTGAATGGCCAAGGCTTGAATTTTTTTCGCTACCTCTGGCGGGATGTTGGCTGGGATAGCTGTGGTTGCACCTTTCTTGTCCAAATATTTCGCTTTGTAGGAATAGAAATCATGACTAGGGATTATTTCTCCCAATGCTGAAGCCATCGGATTTTCATTGCCCATCACGGAACATTCGATTTCTTTGCCCATCACCGCCTCTTCAATGATAATTTTGTTGTCATAAGCGAAAGCGTCTTTTATGGCTTGGCCAAAATCATTTTTGTTTTTGACTTTGCTGATGCCAACCGATGAGCCGAGATTGGCCGGCTTCACAAAAAATGGAATGCCCAACGCTTTTTTTATTTTTTCAAAAGAAAGTTCAGATGCCTGCTTCTTGCGATAGACTAAAAATTTTGAAACCGGAATGCCAACTTCACGCATGAGTCGCTTGGCCACATCTTTGTCCATGCCTACAGCTGAACCCAAGATACTTGGTCCCACAAATGGCACACCATAGGCTTTCAGCATACCTTGCAAAGTTCCATCTTCACCAAAGGTGCCATGAATGATGGGAAATACCACTTCAATTTTTGTTTTCTTGGAATTGCTTTGCACTACCATGCCATTTTTTTCAGCATGGACAGTGACAGCTTTCTTTCGCTTGCTGGCAAAAACATTTCTACTCGACAACATATCAGCCTCTTCAAATTGAAACCACTCTCCCGCCTTGCTTACACCTAAAATAATCAGCTCATATTTTTTCTTGTCCGATGCTTGAATGATGTTTCTAGCTGATTTGATCGAAACCTCATGCTCAGCTGATTTGCCACCGAAGATTATTGCTAGTTTTATTTTCATAAAATTCATTATTAACAGTTAAATCATACGCTAATAATACAAAAAAATCAGGATTTTAGCAAAAACTGGTGCAATGCTATAATAGAAGTATCTTAATATACTCAAAAAATGACTCTGCAAAACCGCAAACCAAATCAAGACTTCGGTTCAACTGAGTTTTCTCCAGATGGAAGCTCCTTTGATGTGAGCACGCCGAGCAAGCATTTGCCATTTGAGCACCGAAGGAAAAAGGCTGGTTCGCTGAAATATCAAGTTCTAGCTGGTTTGTTTGTGGTGGCGCTTTTTGCGGCCGTTGGTTATGGTTCTTTTTTTGTGTACAAGATTTATTCAGTCGGTAAAAAGGTTAGCATTGAGGCGGGTGGCGACAACTCGTCTTTTTTGGAAACCTTGAAATCTTTCACTGGTGGCAATCAACTAAATTTGCAAGGTGCGCAAACTGGACGCATCAACATTTTGCTTCTGGGCATAGCGGGTGAAGGCAAGCCCGGACAATTTTTGACTGATACTATCATGGTGGCAAGCCTAGACACCAAAAATAATCGCGTAGCTTTGCTCTCAATCCCCCGCGATCTCTATGTGAAGATTCCTGATACCCAGATGCAAAGCAAAATAAATTCTGTCTATCAGCTTGGCCTTGGCAATTCTAGGGATGATAAAGCTTCCGGCGCAGAGCTCATCAAAAAAACTATCAACAACATCACCGGCATTGATATCAATTATTATGTTGTGATGAATTTTGATGGCTTCCAGAAAGCTATTGATGACATAGGCGGGGTCAATGTGATGAATCAACGCGACATTTTTGACGCACGCTATCCCGGACCAAATTATAGTTATGAAACTTTCCAATTGTCCAAAGGCTTTCATCAGTTGAATGGTGCCACAGCTCTCAAATATGCCCGGGTTCGCCACAATGATCCGGAAGGCGATTTTGGTCGCGCCAAGAGACAGCAGCAAATCATGCAGGCTACCAAAAACAAAATCTTTTCGGCTGGCACTATGCTCAATGTTTTTGCGGTCAATGATTTGTTGAACACTTTGGGCGACAATATCAAAACTGACATCAGTCCCGATGAAATCTCCAGCTTCTTTGAGCTGACCAAAAAACTCGACACCAACAACATCAACAATATGGTGGTAGATGCTTGGAATGCCGACAGTCTTTTGAAAGTTTCGCATGTGCAAATGGGATCAGTGGCGGCTTTCGTATTGCTCCCCCGCGTGGGCAACTATAGTGAGATTCAAGATTTGGCCAAAAATATTTTTGATTTGAAAGCTTTGCAAAGACGCAGAGATGAGATTGCCAAAGAAGATGCCAGCATTGTCATCATCAACAAAAGTGGTGACAACAAAATTGTGCAAAAAATCCAAAAGGTTTTACAAGAAAATCTGAAACACAAAAATGTGACCGTTCTCAACAACGCTGAGCGAATTTTGACTGACAAAACTGTTGTCTACGGTCTAACTGGCGGGCAAAAACCATTCACCTTGGACGAACTAGCCACCAAATTGCCAGCCACTGTCTCCTACTCTGCCGACGCCAGCCTGGCTAAGATCTTACAAAACAAAGAGGTTGACTTGGCGCTGGTAGTTGGAAAAGATTTGATTGATAGGTATAATGGGGAGGAAGGCACTTTGGAGGATTTAAACAGGGCGAATGATGATCAGGAGAATGCGGAATACAGCAAATAGGCTTAATTTCAAATTAATTTAAATAACCAAAAACCAAAACGTAACGCCTGCTTTAAATAACCAAAAACCAAGATACAAGGTACAAACAATTTCCAATACCCAAATTTCAATATTCAAACTTTTGTTTTTTGAGATTTGATTATTTGATATTTGTTTGGTTATTGTTTCTTGTATCTTGTCTCTTAATGTAATTTTATGAAACTTATAATCGGTCTCGGCAATCCCGGAGAAAAATATATTGGCACCCGACATAATGTGGGTTTTGCAATGTTGGACAAAATTCAGCGGGAATTTGGTTTGGCCAATTTTGAGTTTAATAAAAAATTCAACGCCGAAATTTCTAGCGGAGACTACCAACTACCCGCCTCGACTCGCGGAGACGACCGCTCGTCAATGCGAGGCGGGCCAACTACCAACCAAAAACTAATTTTAGTGAAACCACAAACCTTCATGAATCTTTCCGGCGAAACTGTACGGGCGATTTTGGATTTTTATAAATTGACAGCCGAAGACATTGTTGTGATTCAAGATGATTTGGATATTGAACTTGGCACCTACAAAGTCGCCACTGATTCTCGCGCAGCCGGACACAATGGTGTGCAAAACATCATTGATCAACTTGGCACCCAAAAATTCAAGCGCGTGCGCATTGGCCTTGGAAAGATCACCACCGATGAACCTGCTTGCCGCCTCGGAGCACACGATTTTGTGCTGGGAAAATTCACTGCAGAAGAAAAAGAAAAAATTGAAAAAATTTCTACCGACATTCTCAACGAAATCAAAAAACTTTTGCAATAAAAAAGGCGGGAGCTTTTCCACTCGGTTGAGTGAGCTTTCCCGCCTAGCCGTCTTTTTCTCCATAGTTAGTTTTTGGAAATGCATATGACCCCTTTCCACACAAATATTGGGGTCTTTTCTACTTTCTCGCCACGATCGTTAAAGCCTATCGTGTATTTTGGGTCAAGGGTATCAATGCATTTCTGGGCATTTTGATATCCTATGGCCACCACGCCTGCTGCTGAACTGCATAGCCATAGAATGAGCAACAATTTTATCATCCTACCCGTACTCAGCTCTTTTGGTATTGCCTTTCTTTTTGTCATCCTCGCCTCCTCAGTGCAAATGGTTGAATATCTTGAATTTATGATTTGTTAAATCAAGGTACTACAGTCCTATAATGTATTATTTTTAACAATTCCTGTCAACTATAAAAAACACGGCGTGAGTAAGTTTAAAACAAAAAAAAAGAGGCAACCGGATCATGATGTGTAAAACACCAAATTATCCAATCGCCTCTCTGTGGGGCCAACAGCATCATTTTGTCAGTCCCAGCCGACTCATCCGCCGCGTGGTATCACTAGCGAATTCCGCCGATTGAGAATTAATGTATGACGCCATCAACATAGCGCCACTTTCATCCAACCCATTCTCATCAAAGGCGGCATCATCACATGGCTGATCGCACGCCTTCACAACAATGGAATGTCCATTGTAGAAGGCTACGATCTTGCCGTTGGGATATTCATTGACGACGACTTCATTATCAGTGGCCCATGCCTGACCACCGCCAGTAAAAACAAAGAACAACATCAATAGGGTAACCCAAAAACTCTGCATAAATTCCTCCATATTGAGTTCCAAGTTTGGCGCCCATCGCCTGTTGCGTAACATTAGCAAATCTATAGCCGTTGTCAACGCAATAATTATTCAAATTTTATATGGTATAAATTTTAAAACGATTGAACCGCTCCTCGCAAAAAAAACATTATTAGCCCGTTGCCACCGTAATTGTATATTATACGCCCATTTGGGCTTTTTGTCAATGACCGCAAATCCTGCTATCATTCAACTATGCAAAACAAAAATGAACTGAAATATATCAATGCTTTGAATGTTATCAATGGTGTGGGCGCGCAAAAGATGCGCCAGTTGATGGCAAGCTTCGCTTCCCCACAAAAAGCCTGGGAGGCCAGTTTGGAAGAGCTGATTGAGTCTGAAATTGGCGAGGCAATCTCACGAAAAATTGTAGAACAACGAACCAACATTGATCCAGAAACCGAATGGCTGAAATTGGAAAAAGAAAACATCCGAATGCTGATTGAGACTGATCCAGAATATCCGTGCCTGCTCAAAGAAATTCCTTCGGCGCCCTATGTACTATATATGAAGGGAGAACTTGATTTGAACTCCCCGATGATTTCGATTGTTGGCTCACGCAAATTCACTGACTATGGTTCGCAAGTGGCCTATGCCTTTGCCAAAGACCTCGCCAAGGCTGGCATCACCGTTATCAGTGGTATGGCCTATGGCATCGACTCCATCGCCCACCGTGGCGCGCTGGATGGTGGTGGCAAAACCATTGCCGTGCTGGGCAACAGTTTGGATGAAAAAAGCATCTACCCACAAAGTCATTTGCAACTTGCGCGAGAAATTGTAGCCAACGGCTGTTTGTTGAGTGATATGCCGTTTGGCGCTCATGCTAGCGTGGGAACTTTTCCAGCAAGAAACCGCATCGTGGCCGGACTATCGATGGGAACGCTGATTGTCGAAGCGGGTGAAAAAAGTGGCACGCTCATCACTGCCAATCTGGCCCTAGAATTCAATCGTGATGTCTTTGCGGTGCCTGGTTCAGTTTTTTCGCCGCAATCATTTGGCACTAATGACCTGATCAAAAAAGGCGCCAAAGTTGTCACCAGCGTCAAAGACATTTTGGAAGAATTGAATTTGGAAGAAGTGCATGAGAAAGCGTTCACCCCAGCCAAAATTCCTGAGAATCCTGAAGAAGAAATCATCCTGCATATCCTATCGACTGATCCCCTTCACATTGACAACATCTCAAAAACCTCTAAACTAGGAACAGCAACTGTCGCTTCAACCCTCGCCATGATGGAAATCAAAGGCTGGGTGAGAAATATCGGAGGACAGAATTATATAATAATTTAAAATAACAAATACAAAATTACAAATCCTAAATAATATCTAAATTCAAATATTAAAAATTCAAAAATGTTTTGGATTTATAATTTTGAAAATTGTGATTTATTTGGAATTTGTGATTTTAAATTTTGAATTTATGAAACTTGTAATAGTTGAATCACCCACAAAGGCTAAAACTATCACCAAATTTTTGGGCGCTAAATATGTCGTCAAATCTTCCTATGGCCATATTCGCGATTTGCCGACCAAGAAGATGGGTATTGATATCGAAAAAGATTTTGAGCCGGAATATGAAATTCCCAGCAAGAACATTGATCGTGTGGCAGAACTTAAAAAGCTCGCCAAGAAAGCTGATGGCGTGATTCTAGCAACTGATGAAGACCGTGAAGGAGAAGCCATCTCTTGGCATCTTGTCGCCGCTTTAGGACTCAAAATTGAGGAAACCGAAAGAATTGCTTTTCATGAAATCACGGAGAAGGCCGTCAAAGCTGCTTTGGAAAACCCACGTAAGATTGATTACAATCTAGTCGACGCGCAACAAGCACGCCGTGTTTTGGATCGCTTGGTGGGTTATGAATTGTCTCCCTTTTTGTGGAAGAAGATTCGTCGTGGACTGTCTGCTGGACGTGTGCAATCTGTTGCCTTGCGTTTGATTGTAGAAAAAGAACGAGAAATTTTAGCTTTCAAACCAGAAGAATATTGGGCTATCGGTGCGCAACTCAAAGCTGGCAAAGCTGAGTTTGAAGCGAAACTTTCCAAAGAAAATGGTACGGCCATTGGCAAGCTAGGCGTGAAAAACAAAAAACAAGCCGACGCCATTGTGAAATTTTTGGAAAAAGCTGTCTATCAAATTTCCGCTATCACCAAAAAAGAAGTACAGAAAAATCCTTTGGCACCCTATACTACCTCAACTTTGCAACAAGACTCCAATAATAAATTGGGCTACAGCTCCAAGCAGACGATGATGTTGGCCCAACAATTGTATGAAGGTATCAACATTGGCAAAGAAGGTTCAGTCGGTCTCATCACCTATATGAGAACGGACAGCATGAACCTATCAATGGAATCCATGCTCAGCGCGCAAAAAATGATTGTCAAAAAATTTGGTAAAGACTATGCCCTTGAAAGTCCAAGATTTTTCAAGACCAAATCCAAAGGCGCGCAAGAAGCGCATGAAGCGATTCGCCCAACTTTTCCAGAAAAAGATCCAGAATCACTCAAAGAATTTTTAGATCCCAAACAATATAAAGTTTACAAATTGATTTGGCAAAGAATGTTGGCTTGCCAAATGGCGCCAGCGGTGATGAATTCAGTGTCAGTGGACATTTCTGCTACACAAAAGGATGCTAAAGATTTCTATGCGTTGCGCGCCAATGGCTCAACTATCAAATTCGATGGTTATTTGAAAGTGTATGGTGACAAGGTTCCAGTTAGTGAAAACTTATTGCCCGAGATGCAGGAAAAAGATATTTTAGCTTTGGTCAAAATTCTTTCTGAGCAAAAATTCACGCAACCTCCGGCACGCTTCTCTGAAGCAACGTTGATCAAAGCGATGGAAGAGCTGGGCATTGGTCGACCATCCACTTATGCGCCAACTATTTCCACCATCATTGATCGCAAATATGTGGCCAAAGATGAAAACAAGCGACTCTTCCCCGAAGAAATTGGGCTCACGGTGTGTGATTTGCTCGTAGAACATTTCGCTGATATTGTGGATTATAAATTCACCGCCACGATGGAAGAAAATCTGGATGAAATCGCGGAAGGCAAAAAAGAGTGGGTGCCGGTCATCCGAGATTTCTATGGACCCTTCCACAAAAATCTAGAAAAGAAAACCAAAGAAATCAAAAAAGAAGATTTACAAGAAAAATTGGATCGCCAATGTCCGGATTGTGGTGGCGATTTGATTATGAAGTTTGGCCGTTTTGGAAAATTCATTGCCTGCGCCAATTATCCAAGTTGCAAGTTCACAGAAAAAACTGATTCCGAAAAGAAAGTGGATGAGCAACATGCGGGTGAAGTTTGTGAAATTTGTGGCGCGCCAATGCTCGTGAAGCGTGGACGCTTTGGAACTTTCTTAGGTTGTTCAAACTATCCAGAATGCAAAGGCATCAAACGCATTGAAAACAAAACTGGTATTCAGTGTCCCAAGTGCCAACTCGGAGAAATCGTGGAACGCAAATCAAAAAAAGGCCGTGCCTTCTATGGTTGCAACACCTATCCAAAATGTGATTTCGCTCTTTGGAACAAACCGACTGGCGAAAAATGTCCCAAGTGTCAAAGCCTCTTGGTCTTTGCTGCCAAAGGCAAAACCAAATGTTCTGACAAAGAATGTGGGTTTGAAAAATAACATATCTTAAAAAAATACTCATCCGTAAGGGTGAGTTTTTTGATTGCCCAGCGTTTTTATTTTTGCAAAAATAAAACAGTATGCCATTTTTCTTTTACCAAAGAACAGGGTGTCCATTTTCTTTGGCAGCAAAGAAAGTGGACGAAAAGAAACTGCTGCCCAGACTCGTGCTGTCTAAATTTCTAGCTTATTCGCTAAAATTTTAGGGACGACTTTCCGCTAACAGGAGCAGCGAAAAATTTCTTAACGCTCATGCGCTGAAATTTAGAAACGCACTTCGTTATGGGCGAATTGGTTTTTCTAGTTTTTTTTTGTTTTAAAAACCCTTCCGCCTTGCGTAGTACAAAACTATAAATTGAAACTTGTGAGCGCTAAAAAATACTGGTCCGGCGCGGGGCAACCGGTATTTTTTCGCGAATAAGTTGAAAATTTATTTTTGTACGAGCCGGCGGAGAGTTCTTTTTGTTACTTTTTCTTGCGGAAAGAAAAAGTAAAAACAATCCCCTCTTGTTTTTTACCCCCCTCTGGACTATACTAAAAAATATAAAAGAAACTTCTTATGGGCAAAAATTCGATTACAATTGAGGATGTTTTGAATAAGTTGAAGGTCAAAAGAACTTCCCAGAGAGAGGCATTGATTCGCAGTGCTTACGAATTCTCTTTGATGGCTCATGCTGGCCAAAAAAGGAAGTCCGGCGAGGATTATATTCAGCATGCGCTGCACACTGCCCTCAACATCGCCAAGATGGGTATGGGTAGCAAAACCATTGCGGCTGGCCTGTTGCATGATGTGCCGGAAGACACCACTTACACGCTTGATGAGGTTGAAAAAAAATTCGGTCCAGAAGTGGCGTTTATGGTCAACGGTGTGACTAAGCTCGGCAAGATCAAATTGCGCGGTACCAAGGAAGAATATTATTTAGAAAATTTGCGCAAAATGTTTTTGGCAATGGCTTCGGACATTCGCGTAGTTATCATCAAACTGGCTGACCGCCTACACAATATGGAAACGCTCTCGGCTTTGCCAGAAGATAAACAGAAACGAATCGCGCTAGAAACTATGGAGGTTTTCACGCCGATTGCCAATCGCCTTGGAATCGGCGAAGTCAAAGGCGCACTGGAAGATCTATCTTTCAAGCATCTTGATCGGGAAAATTATGACAAAATCAGAAAAATTCAAGAAGAAGAATATGCTCAAAGAAAAAAGTACCTCGATCGAGCGGTGGTTGAGTTGCGCAAAGAATTGACCAACGACGGCATCAAGGTTTTAGATATTTTTGGCCGATCCAAACATCTCTTCCGTCTTTTCCAGAAACTGAAAAAGCATGATATGGATATCAATAAAATCTACGACCTCATCGGAGTCAGAATTATTTTGCCCGATATTTCCGATTGCTATGCCGCGCTGGGCATCGTGCACAAAAAGTATCGACCCCTCGTTGGAAGAATCAAAGATTATGTTTCTTTGCCCAAGCCCAATGGCTATCAATCCATCCATACCACTGTTTTTGGACCAGAAGGAAAAATTATGGAAGTGCAGTTGCGCACTCGGCAAATGGACGACGAAGCTGAATTTGGAATTGCGGCACATTGGATTTATAGCGACAAGAACCAACAAAGTTTGCGCCATCTGATTTTCGGCAACAAAGGCAAGGACAAACTCAAAGTGCCGGAAAAAGAATTGGCTTGGGTCAAACAATTGCAAGACTGGCAAAACGAGCTTGGCAAAGATGACGCTGAATTCATTGAGAGTCTCAAAATTGATTTTTTCAAAAATCACATTTTTGCTTTCACGCCTCAAGGTGATGTGATTGATTTGCCGGAAGATTCCACACCCATTGATTTTGCTTACAAATTACACAGCTCCATCGGCAACCGCGCCACCGGCGCCAAAGCTGATGGCAAGATGGTTACTTTGGATTATAAAATTAAAAATGGCCAAGTAATTGAGATTTTGACTGTCAAAGAAAATAAAAAACCCAGTCGAGACTGGCTAATGTTTGTGCGGACTTCCCTAGCTAAGAGTCAAATCAAAAAGGCTTTCAAAAAATAGACTCGCCATCAAAAAAATGAGGCGAGTCTATTATAATATATGCAGATAGAATTCTATGCGTGTACTTTGGATAGAATATTATTTAATTCTTCTTTGGAATAATAATCAATCATAATTTTACCACCTTCCCCTGCCTTGGCCAATTTAACTTTTGTCCCCAAAGCTCCCGCCAAAATATCTTCGATTCTTTTAGTTTCTGGATCAATTGAGACTTGTCGCGTATGCGTCTTTACGGAAATTTCCTTGGTCTTATCTTCGGTCTGACGAACAGTTAGGCTGTTTTTTAAAATCATCTCAAACAGCGCTCTTTGTTTTTCTGGATTTTCAATGGCCAAAATAGCTTTAGCATGGCCTTCAGTAATCTTGCCTTCAATCAAGGCCTTTTGAATTTCAATCGGCAAATGCAACAAGCGCAATTTGTTGGCCACCGCCGATCGACTCTTGCCCATTTTTTTAGCCACTTCCTCTTGGCTCAAATCAAATTCATCCGCCAATTTCAAATATGATTTGGCTTCTTCAATAGCATTCAAGTCATGCCTTTGCACATTTTCGATAATGGCCAATTCTAATTTTTGTTGCTCGGTGGCGTCACGCACAATCACTGGTACAGTTTTGAGGCCAGCCAATTTGGAAGCCTGAAAACGACGCTCACCGGCAATGATTTCGTATTGATTGCCATTTTTTGTCACCACCAATGGTTGAATCACGCCGTGTTCCTTGATTGAATCGGAAAGTTCTTGTAATTTTTCGGCATCAAAACGCAAGCGTGGCTGATGCGGATTGGGCACGATGCGAATAACCTCAATTTCTTGTACGCCATTTTGCACCTGCAGAGACGAGGTATGCCTCGTCTCTACGCCTGCACCAACAGGCTTAGCGCCGAAATAATTGAAATCTTCTCGCGGTTGCGAAATTGTTTGCTTATTGTTTGATTTGTTCTGAGGAATTAGAGATGCTAATCCTCGACCAAGACCATAATTTTGAGCCATAATTATCAGAACCACTGATTATCACATGACTTCACCTGATGACACATGATGTGGTTATTAAATTTTTTATTTTTGTTAACTAAATTCAGTGGAATCAAGTGTGCTCAGTGTGAATCATGTGGTTCAGACTGTAAACTTCTTTTCTTTCTCTTTCTTGTCCATCTCGATTATTTCGCGCGCTAGATTTTTGTATGAACGGGCACCTTTGGAAAAAGCATCAAAGCCCAAAATTGATTTGCCAAAACCAGGCGCTTCAGCCAGTCGTACACTGCGTGGAATAATGCTGTCAAAAACATAACCAGGAAAATGATCTTGCACCTCTTTGATGACTTGGCGCGACAACCGATTTCGCTTGTCATACATTGTCAAAAGCGCACCCATGATTTTCAAATCAGGCTGCAGATTTTCCTTGACCAGATTCACAGTATTTAAAAGTTGGCTCAAGCCTTCCAAGGCAAAATATTCCGTTTGTACGGGAATAATAACTTCATCACTGGCCACTAATCCATTGATAGTCAAAAGTCCAAGGCTTGGCGGTGAATCAATAATAATATAATCATAGTTGGTGCGAATTTCTCGCAAAACATTATACAATCTGAATTCTCGATTTTCCATATTCACCATCTCAATTCCAGCCCCCGCCAAATCTTGGTTGGCCGGAATGATGTCATGCCCCAAATTAGCTGTGCGAATGACAATTTTGGAAGGGTGTTCACCCAAAACCATCGAGTGATAGAGGCTTTTTTCCATCTTTCTGATATCAATTCCCAATCCTGAGGATGCATTGCCCTGCGGATCCAAATCCACGAGCAAAACAAACTTGCCAGCTTCCGCTAGGTAGGTCGCTAAGTTGATGGCTGAGGTGGTTTTGCCAACCCCGCCCTTTTGGTTGACGAGTGAGATTATCTTTGCCATAATAAGTAAAGTATAGCATATTACGCCCGAGTGATGAAATTGGTATACGTAGGGGATTCAAAATCCCCCGGTCGCAAGGCCGTGCGAGTTCGAGTCTCGCCTCGGGCACCCCGAAAAGTCGCTTGGCTCCTTGGGGCAAGCACAAAAAAACAGGCTTTTGCCTGTTTTTTTGTTATTTATAAAGCCTTATTGGCTAAGTATACATTTCGCAAAAGACACGCAATAGTGACTGGCCCGACCCCACCTGGCACAGGCGAGATGAAACCATCCATATTCTGCACTGAAGCAAAATCAACATCTCCTAGCACCTTGTCGCCTACTTTGGTGATGCCACCATCAATGATGATCACGCCATCTTTCAACATTTCACCGGAGATCAAATTTGGCTCGCCACAAGCTGTGATGATAATGTCAGCATCTTTGATAACATTGATATTTTCCGACATATCCGCACGAAAAAAATATTGCGAAGTTATATTTTCTTTTTGCAACGCCACCTGCATCGTTTGGCCGAATTCTTGCGAGTTGCAAATTATAACTGCTTTTTTATTTGCTAAATTTTTCCCCGTTGATTTCAAAAGTTCCATCAACGCATTGGGAAAAACTGGCGCAAAACGCTCTTGCCCACTGAAAAACAGGGCTATATTTTCAGAATGAAAACCATCCACATCCTTTTTTGGATCGATGGCCTGGATGATTTTATTTTTATCCAAATGTTCCGGCAAGGGCAGTTGTACAATGATGCCACTAATTGTTTCATCCGCATTCAAATCATAAATTGCATCCAATAAATCTTTTTCAGACACGGTGTCTGCCATTTCAATTTTGCGAAAACCAATGCCATTTTTTTCAGCGGCCTTGCCTTTCAAATTCACATAAATTTTAGAAGCTTCATCAGCGCCAACCAAAACAACCCCGAGCTGAGGATGCGCCTGATCTGCAGTTATTTTATTTTTCACCTCAAGCAAAATAGCCTCAGCTATTTTCTTGCCTTCAAGAATTTGCATAGGAAAATCTTATTTATACCTTAGAGCATCCAGTGGATCCATCTTACTGGCTCTTCTAGCTGGAATAAATCCAGTCAAAAAGCCGACTACAGCCGCAAAGATAATAATAGACATTATAAACCACAGCGGACTATAGAATAGTCTAACTGATTGTCCGCCAAACCGCAATGCCACAAAATTTATCAACTGATTGAAAATCTCTCCACCCAGAAGACCAATTAGCACGCCGCTCACGCCTCCTAGGAAGCCCATGATGGTTGATTCCATAATAAACATCATTGATACACCAGCATCTGAAGCGCCAATGGATTTCATAATTCCAATTTCTTCTGTTCGCTCCAAAAGTGTGATGGTCATCGTATTGAACATTCCAATGGCGCTGACTGCCAACGCAATGACACCGAAAAGCATCAGCACGATTTGCACAATTCGGAAAATTTGATTCGCCTGATCGACTGTGTCGGATAATGATGAAACGATCAGACCTTGACCAAGAATGCTGTCACGTACCACGCCCATTGTTTGCTGTGAATTGCATTTAACTTTGATTTGGCTGAATTTATCCATTTTCAAATCGCCCAATGCAATAGAGTTTATATAAACAACATTGTCTTCACCATCAATCGTACCAACTATTTTGAATTTTTTATCTAAATCAAGCTTGCTGAAATTATTTTGTAAATCATTTTCCTTCACCTCTTCACCACCCGCTTGCGGCATAAAAAATGAAAAAGAAATTTCTTCGCCCAACATTTCCTCAGCACTGTTTTTGCCAAACACTTGCGCCACTGAAGAGGTTATGATGACTCCCTCAGGATTATTGTCTGACAAAGATTCTCCCTTTGTGATGCGAAAGCCACCTAACTTCAAAAAAGAAGGCTGAACGCCAATTGAAATCAAATCAGCCGAGATGTCACCAATACGACCCTGGGAAGTTAGCTGAAACGCGGGACTGACTTCTTCCACGCCTTGCGATTGCTTGATGTCCTCAATCATCGCATTGTTTATGCTAACGATTCCAGATTTTGATTCAGTCACATCCAAGGTCAAAAGTGAATCAGAAGTTGTGATTCTTTCTAATAATGTTTTTTGCAAACCATATCCCAATGAAACTAGAAAAAGAATCGCGCCGATACCGATGCTCATACCCAAAACCGTCAACAAAGTTCGCGAGGTCTTCGCGGTGAACATTCGAATTGAAAGTAAAAATAGATCTGTGAATTTCATTTTTTTATTTTAAATTTATGCCGAGTATTTTAATAGCATGAGAATTTCCATTTCTTTAGCAAATTTATCAACGGTTGGTTTGTATAGACCCACCCCACCCAATTTAACTGGAGCATCTAAGCGCTGTTTTAAACCAGCCGAATCAATTTTATTTTCCAAGCGAAGTTTTATAAACGCATACATTCTGGCTTTGATTTCATCTGGCAGTTCTATTTTGAACAAACTAAGCATATACTCCGAAACTGACTTTGCCGCCATATTCATATCGCCAGCGCTCAAAACCTCAACTTGCGCTAATGTTTTGCCTATCCTCTGTGAAAAACTCTCAGCTCGCATCTTATTCCAACCAGCGCCACCCTCATCAAAGTCTAAATCCAAATTCTTACTGAAAGCATCGATTGTGTCATTTTTAAATAACAAATTTTTCAAGAAGTTTTCCGCTGAAGTGATTTGCTCCTCCGTCAAATCTGACAATACATGCGCAATGAGTTGTTTGGCCTTGAAAGGCACCAACATCGCGCCAACCTGTTGTGGAGAAAAATTTTTGAAAGTTCGCATCAAAAGCTTTATTTCATCTGAGATGGTTTCTGGGTTCGCAGCCATATCTGCTTGTGTAGCTTCTTTTGGCCGTTTATCCTTGTTGATCTCCTCTTCAACTATTCGCCCATCCTTCATATGCAAAATGCGATCGGCATAAATCAAATGCTCTGGATTGTGCGTTACCATAATGATGGTTTTCTTATCAATCTCATTCAAATCTTTGAGAATTTTCAATACATTTTCCGCTGATTCACTATCCAAATTTCCTACGGGCTCATCAGCCAAAATTATATTTGGATTATTCACCAACGACCTAGCGATGGAAACTCGTTGTTGTTGACCGCCAGAAAGTTGATTAGAAAATTTATCCGATTGCTCTGCTAAACCAAAACGGCGTAAAAGTTTCATGCCCTCCTCTTTTCTATCTTTGCGACTGTCACCACGAAAAACTTTTGGCAAACAGACATTATCTAGAATATTCAAAGAAGAAATCAGATAAAAAGCTTGAAAAATCATACCGATGCCAGTTTGATGCAATTGCACAATTTCTTTCTTCTTCATCGTAGCAATGTCCTTGCCCTCGATTTTAACTGAACCAGATGTCGGTAATTGCAAGCCAGAAATTGAATAAAGCAGAGTTGATTTCCCGCAACCAGAAGGTCCATACATAATCACATATTCTTGTGGATAAATCTTGACGCTGACATCCAAAAGCGACCGAACCTCATTCGATTTATCTTTGTTGTATATAACGCTCAGATTATTTACTTCAATTATTGGCTCTGCCATTTTTATATTTATTTTTCTATTAATCTTGTGAGTATATTATACCATAGTTTTCAATTCAATACTTCATCAAATTCACCCCCCCCTACTTCGCCCAACTAAAGATATCTTGGAAGTTGTTGATAATGATCTGAATCACATTTTCTTTTCTTTTGGGAGTCAGCAGGGCGTAGTCACTGGAAGTGGCTTCATTTTCAGATAGGTCAGTGGATTTAACTTGGAAATAGTAAACTACACCCGCTTTGAAGGTGGTGATGACCGCCACATGCGAAGTGGTCAGGGCGTTACTAATCTTGATGGCTTTCTTTTCGGCATTTCTTCCCTCTTGGTAGATGAGTTCAGTGGTAGCTGGTTCATCGGTGGTCCAAGAAATGATAGTTTGAACTTTGTCGTTTTGCGCTAGGGCGCTGTCAGTTCTGACC
>JAUSNP010000004.1 GCA_030645735.1 Candidatus Moraniibacteriota bacterium
ATGAGCGTTAAGAAATTACATACTAGAAAGCTTTTCTAACACTTATTGGAATTTTAGCGAGTAAGCTAGAAATTTAGACAGCACGAGTCTGGGCAGCAGTTTCTTTTCGTCCACTTTCTTTGCTGCCAAAGAAAATGGACAAACCGTCACTTTTTCTTCTTTTCCACCACTGGAACAAATGCTGGCGCAACCACAGGCACTGCTACTGGCTCGGTCTCGGTCGCGATGACCTCGTTTTTAAGTTTATAATAAACTTTGTTATTTAAACGCAAATCAATATATTCTAAATTAGCTTGTTTATCCTTATCCAGAGCATTCTGCAAAGCAGTTTTTAGCATTTCTATGCTTTTATTTTCGCCGATATCATAACTGAAATAAATCTTCCAGCCGGAAGTTGTTTCAAATTCCAAATCACCCGAAACCAACATCTTCGTCTGGCATTCTTGCTTAGTCCTGATATCCAAGTCTTGTTCTAACCTATTTTTTACATCAACAATAAATCGTGCCAGCCTAACATCTAATCGGAAATTTTCTATGCCTATGTCTTTCTGGCTAAGATCTCGCAAGATGCTCAAATCTTTTTCACCCAATTCATTGGCCTCAAAATCAGCTTGCGCATAGGCGTGTCCGTTTTTGTCAATAACCCAACATGGCTCACCACTACAAAAAACCAGCAAAGATTCTCGTTCTTTGATTCTAATCAACAGTTTGTCTGGAAATTGCCGAACTATTTCAACATTTTCAATGCGTTTAAATTTATTCTCTAACGCGCTTTGAATATCTTGCTCGCTAACAAGAATGATATTATTTTTCATAAAAAGACCTAGGCTTTTTCCTTGGATGGTTTCCATTGCCAAAGTTGCAACCGATTGGCTATCAACATTTTGAGTCCCAGAAACAACTACGGAATTCACCACCACAAATTGAGAAAAAAATAGAATATAAATTGTGACGCCCAGAAAGACCAATGCCAAAAATCGCATCAATATTTTGATTAATAAGGGGCTGTTGACTCTCGTTGGCGTGCTCTTTTTCTTGGCCGCAATAACTCGCCCACCATTGGCAGAGTTCGACAATGTCCGCACAACCTTTCTATTTTTGTTTTTTGACGAAAAATTAAACATGCTATTAGAATTTCAAAAGTAAATTTTCCAAAATCAATCTGGCGTTTGAATTGGTTTCTCGCATCGTCTGCAAGCTCTGTGAAATTTCTTCAATCAAAATCAAAGCTTTGTCAGGAGAAACATTGATCACCACCTCACTATTCAACATTGACTGGCGCAAAATAATCAGCCACAATCTCATCTTTTTTTGCGCTTGCGTCGTGTCCTTGCTCCAAGTCTCAGCTAGAGAAAATTTTTCGCTTAAATTTTTTGAGAAAATATCCTTGAATTCTCGCAAAACTTCATTGCGATAATTTAGTTCTTCTGGCTTGTTAAGTAAATCAAAGGCGATTCCCAACCGCCCAATTGACCAAAATATAATCTCTTTTTTATTGGCGTTCCCTGCCGGAATTATTTTCGCAATTTCAACATCACTCGCCAATCCGAAATTGACCTTTTGGCAACGCGACACAATGGTCGGCAGAAGCTTGTCGACATTATGACAATTCAAAATCAGAACCACTTGGTCATTCGGCTCTTCTAAGGTTTTCAGCAAGGCGTTCTGCGCCGATTTATTGAGTCTCTGCGCTTCATCAACAATCACCACCTTATGTTTTCCCCCTGTCGCAGTTAGACTTAATTTATGTTGCAAATCCCGAATTGCTTCAATCTTGATGTCTCTTTTTTTCGAAACACCTTTTATCTCCTCAGTCTCGGGCGCAATGACAATCAAATCAGCATTAATTGCACCTCCCTTCCCGATAATCTTGTTGGCAAATTGCAAAGCAGCCGAAAACTTGCCCACACTTTCTGGACCCAAAAACAAATAGGCGCCAGCAATTTTGCCAGATTCCGCAATCCTTTCTAGCAGTTTTATTGTTTTAGTGTTGCCAATGATAGCCATATTTATTATAAGTCTAATTTCTAAAGTTTAAAGGCTAAATGAAGTATTCAAGTCTAAACTATAGAATGCTCTTATTTTCAACTTTATACTTTAGGCTTTAGTCTTGCTTTAGACTTTAGTAATTAGACCTTAGACTTTAAGATACCTTCTATATATTCCTCCATCTCTTTCACAAACTTCTCCTTACTAAACTCACTTGCCTTATCAACTATATCTTGCTTATCATAATTCTTCTCATTCTCCATAAACCTCCGCACGCCGTCCGCAATCACTTCTGGAACTGCCACATCAAAAAACTCGCCTGTCTTGCCTTCCTCGACAATTTCCAATGCCCCGCCTTTGCGCACCGCAAGAACTGGCACACCCCGCATCATCGCCTCCACCGGCGCCATCCCAAAGTCATCCACACCTGCAAAAACAAAAGCGCGCGCCTGAGCATAATATTTAGTCACTTCTTCATCTGACTTCCAGCCTAAAATTTGCACGTTGTCATTAGCAATTTTGCGCAAATACTTTTCTTGTGATCCCTCGCCGATCACCACTAACGGCAAACCTAATTTATTGAACGCCTCCACCACCGCATCAACTTTTTTATATGGAGATAATCGAGAAACAATTAAAAAGTAATCAGTCATCGGTAATCCGTCATCGGTTGACTGATGACTGTTGACTGATGACATTTCTACTGGCGGATATATCACCGCACTCTCTCGTCCATAATATTTCTGCACTCTTTTCTGCGTATATTCTGAATTACTAATCAAAAAATCTGGCCGATCAGCAGCTAGTTTATCCCACACTCGGATATAATTCAATATCAATCGCGCGCATAGATTCACGGCTCCGCCTTTCTGCTGTTGCGCCAAATAATCATCATTTGCATCCCACGCGAAACGCATCGGACTATGGGTATAGGATATATGTATAGTATTTAGGCGCGTCACAATCCCCTTGCTCCAAGCGCCACTGGACGAAATCACCAAATCAAAATCGCGCAAATCAAAAGTTTCTGGCGCCACCATGAAAAACGGCAATAGCCACTTTTTTCTCTTGCGCAAAAACTTGGGAAATTTCTGCAAAAATGACGTGTGAATTTTCCTGCCAGCAAAACGCCCACGCATTTTGTGCTTATCATACAAAAGCGTATAAATCGGCGCCTCCGGATACATCTCACCCAGCACCTCCAAAACCCGCTCGGCTCCCCCAAAATCCACCAAAAAATCATGCACTAAAGCTACTTTCAATTTTTGCATATTTGCCATATCGATAATTTTCTTATAAAGCTACCTTATCTTAATTTTAGCATATCTCCAAATTTCCCGCACCTAGCTCAAAAATAGCAAAAAACCCGAATTTATGCTATATTTTATCAGCAATCTCACATTGCTAAAAGTTCGCGTAACATACAACTTTTAGTCCCTGCCAGACATTAAGTTCGCATATAAACGAGTTAGGCGAACTAAAAAATATTTTTCAATTTTTGTTTTTTTATGAAAATAATACTATTCATGGCAACGTCTTTAAACGGCATGATTGCCAGCAAAAGTGGTAAAGAAGACTTTTTGTCGCACACCAACTGGATGTCCTTTGGCGAATTTGCAAAAAAGCATGGTTGTTTTATCATCGGCAGAAAAACTTTCGAGTCCGTTCAAAAATGGCCAGACTATAATTTTAACGACATTGATGCCAAATTAAAAATAGTAATATCTAGTAACAAGGATCTAGAATTGGAACCTCCGTACTTGCTTGCAAATTCGCCAAAGGACGCTATGGGAAAAGCCGCTGCTATGAATTTCGAGAGCGCAATTCTTACGGGTGGAAGCACAATCAATAGTGCATTTTTAAACGAAAATCTAATTGACGAAGTAATGATTAATATCGAGCCTGCGATTATTGGAAGTGGCATTCCCCTATTTGCAGAATGTGATTTTGAAAAGCGTTTGTCTTTTATCGACTCCGTAAGAATTGCTAGTGATATATTGCAAGTTCGTTATAAGGTAAACAAAAATTGAAAAATATTTTTAACTACGCCTAACACAGAATATACGACATAAAAAGTTATCCACAGGTCATATTTTAGAAATAGTGATATAATATCATTAGCCTAGCGTGGCGACTAATTTCTAAAATAAAACTTATGGAAAACATGAACATTGCCCTATTCAAGGGCAAAAAAATCAGACGCGCCATTTTTCAAAAAGAATGGTATTTTTCTGTTGTTGATGTAGTGGAAGTACTAACTGATAGTCCTGCTCCACGACAATATTGGGGCGTGTTAAAAAGTCGTGAGGCTCAGTTGTTAACAGTTTGTTTACAACTGAAATTAATGTCTTCGGATGGTAAAAAATATGAGACTGATTGCGCAAATGCCGAAGGGATATTCCGAATAATCCAATCAATCCCCTCGCCCAAAGCAGAGCCTTTCAAGCGCTGGTTGGCTAAAGTCGGATATGAGCGCATGCAAGAAATCGAGAATCCAGAATTAGCGTCGAAACGAACAAGGTTGCTATACAAACTCAAGGGCTATCCAGAAGACTGGATTGAAATGCGCATGCGTGGAATTGTCGTGCGTGAAGAATTGACAGATGAATGGCAAAAGCGAGGCGCAAAGCATCCCAGCGATTATGAAATTTTGACTGCTGAAATTTCCCAAGCTACATTTGGCTTGAAACCCAATGAGTATAAAAAAGTGAAAGGGTTGAAACAAGAAAATCTGCGTGATCACATGGATGACTTTGAACTTATCTTGACTATGCTTGGCGAACGAACGACCAAAGAAATTCATTTGACCAAAGACACGCAAGGCGTGCCGCTACTCAAAGAGGATGCACGAGTTGGCGGACAAATCGCTGGTTCTGCTAGAAAACAAATTGAAAGAAAAATTGGACGGCCAATTGTTTCTAAGAACAATTTTCTGAAATCTCGCAATAAGAAAGTAGCAATAAAATAAATCATTCACAAAATCTAACTCCTCATGTTTTTCACTAAGCCCCTGCTAGATTCCGGATCAAGTCCGGAATGACAAACTAGTAGTATTTTCTATTTCTCTGTCAAAACTTCTGCAATCTGCACCGCACATTCTTCCCAACTAAATCTTTTTACATTTTCATAGCCTTTTTGTATTATATCATCTCGCAAGTCTTTATTGGAAATAACTTCGTATGTTCGCTCAGCTATAAATTCAGGTTCGCGTGGATCAACCAAGATGGCTGAATCTCCTGCCACTTCTGGCATGGAAGAAGTGTTGCTGGTCACCACGGGCACGCCAACACTTTGCGCTTCCAAGACTGGGATACCGAAGCCTTCATAGAATGTGGGGAACATAAAAACCTCTGCCCCAGAAATCAATTCAAATTTATCTTCATCCTTCACAAACCCCAGTTGAATAATTTCGTCTTTATATTTTGACATGCCAATCGCCAATTCAATATGCGCAAATCCAAAACCACCATTGCCCGCCAAAACCAACTTATGCGGAATATTGTATTTTTCTTTCAAAATTTCAAAAGACTTGATAATTCCCAAGATGTTTTTTCTTTCTTCTAAGCGACCGATGAATAGTAAATACGGTTTCATGTCATTGCGAGGAAGCGGAGCGCCCGTGGCAATCTCGTTCTTTAATTCGCTAATATCACTATTTTGTTTTGTGCTTTGTTGCGTAGAGATTGCCGCGCTACGATGTGAATTTTCATTCACATCTTCGCTCGCAATGACAGGACTTCTATCATAGCCCTCGTAGATAACCTGAATCTTCTCCTCTGGAACTTTATATAAACTTATTAAATCCTGTTTAGTGTTGCGCGAAACACTGATGATTTTTTGCGCCCAGCGGCAAGAATTTTTGATCGACAAGCGCATGTAAAATCTGGCCCAAGCCGAATAGGCTTCTGGCATAACTTCATATTCCAAACCATGGATAGTGACAATGGTTTTTTTCGGATGAATCAACGGCACGGTGTGTGCAGGAATAAACAGAACATTCACTGGCCAAAACAACATTTCCAATGACAAACCAACCTGCGTCCATAAACGCGGACAACCTATTATCGCCACTCTCCAATTTTTTGGTAAATCAAAATCTATCTTCTGTTTTTTTCGCACATATAAAGTAACCTGGTGGTCAGCCAGCTTATTTACTAGATTTTTTATAACCTGATATGAATACTCCTCAATTCCAGTTCGCTGTTTTATAAACGCCCGCGAGCCGTCAATTCCTATTCGCATAACTTGCAACGTAAAACGTGAAACGCAAAGCAAAATCGTTATACGATATGCGATATGCGTTACACGCCTATTTATTTATCATTATCGTCCGTTTATACACCTCTAGATTATCTAGCGCAATCCCAATCCCCTTGATCACACACAAAAGAGGTTCATCTGCTACATAGCATGGCACATCAATTGTTTTGGTGATCAATTGATCCAGGTTGCGAATCAAAGCACCACCACCTGACAACACCATTCCTTTGTCCATCACATCCGCTGCCAATTCTGGCGGGGTTTCTTGTAGAACTTTTTTGATAGCATTGATAATTTCTCGCAATTCATCTTGGATGGCTTCCGTCACTTCATTGGAAGAAATCTTGATGGTCTTGGGCATGCCACCAGTCAAATCTCGGCCACGCACTTCCATATGATCTTCCTTGACCAATGGCAAAGCTGATCCGATTTGAATCTTGATGTCTTCCGCTGTTCGCTCACCGATAGCCAAGCCATATTTTCGTTTGATATAGTCAGCGATGGCCTTGTCCAATTTGTTACCTCCTACACGGGCGCTGTGAGCAGCCACAATGCCACCCAGAGAGATGATAGCCACCTCTGAGGTTCCACCACCAATATCAATAATCATGTTGCCAGCGGGTGAATTGATCGGGATTCCGGCACCGATCGCTGCCAAAACTGGCTCCTTCACTACATAGGCAGCTTTGGCTCCAGCACGAATGGCAGCATCAATCACCGCTCGTCTTTCAGTGCTAGTCACGCCAGCTGGAATGGAAATCATAATTTCTGGTCGCACCAATCTGAATTTTCCGCTAACTTTGTTGATGAAATATTTGAGCATAGCTTCGGTGATTTTGTAATCCGCAATCACACCATCCTTCATTGGACGGCTGGCCATAATTGTGTCAGGTGTGCGACCTAACATGTCTTTGGCATCATTGCCCACCGCTAAAACCTTGTTGTCCAAAATTGAAATCGCCACCACGCTTGGCTCATTGGCAACCACTCCGCGTCCCGGAACAAACACCAAAGTATTAGCTGTTCCCAAATCAATTCCGATTTTTCTGATAAACATAATTTTTCTTAATTTTATAATAATCCCTCTGCCTCTTTTTTTAATCTATCTAAAAAAATAGTTACGAATTTTAATCTCTCTTCTGCAACCTTTTTGCCCATTTTTGTATACATCAAACTAGGTAATTTTTTATTTTTAATCTCATGCTCATAAAAAATATTGTGCAGACTTGGATTTTTAATGCGTCCACCTATCTTACCTCCGACTAAATTATCCTTTATGTATTTTTTAAAAGGAACCTTGGGAAATATATCACAACCATTTTTACCTAACCACATGCCTGCTCGCATAATCACAATCGCACCCAGCGAATCAATTTTATCTGCATCAAATAAAATTTTAGCTTCAATACTCTCTGGCCTATTGTTGGTTTTATAGCGATGAGAACGAATACAATTTTGTATTTTTTTTATTTTATCTTGAGAATAATCCAAATCTTTCAAAATAACTTCGCTCATTTTAGCTGATTCTTCTGCATGGCATGTTGACCCAGTCTTATCAGCATCTTCTTTAACTCTGGCAATATCATGCAATAAAATAGCTGATTTCAAAACTTCCATATCAACTTTTTTTTCGCTTTTTGCAATCTTAAGCGCTGTATTATAAACACGAAAAATATGCTCTATATTATGCGCTGAACAAACTAGCTCTTTTTCTACAGCTGCAAGTATTTTTTTATATTTCCCCTGTAGTAAAGTTTTTTGCATAATTTATTTTCTAAACTCTGAGACTCTGAATTTTCCGTTAACCTTTTTCTTTTTACGCTCCATTATTTTGGCATGCTTTTTCCAGAAAGCTTTTTCAAATTCTTCCAGCGATACGCCCGTACTGATCAAATTGCCGATTATTAAATTAAACAAATCCACATTCTCCTCAATGAATTCTGCCTTAGGTTTTCCCTTAGTCACTGCCTGCGCCAACTCACCCAATTCTTCCGTCATCAAATTCAAACGGAAGGTCATCTCCTCATTATTTGTGCCTTTCATCTTATGTTTTTTATGAAAAGCCTCAATCGCTTCGTAATATTTTTGCATAACTTTGACTTTACGGACTTTAAAAACTTTATGAACTTTTGACTCGTCTTATATCCGCTCCAATTTTCTGCAAGCGTTCTTCAATTTTTTCGTAACCGCGATCAACCTGATAGATATCCTGCATAGTTGTTTGTCCTTTAGCTATCAAGGCTGCAATAATCAAAGATGCTCCTGCGCGCAAATCAAAACTTTTTATTTCACTACCTTTCAATTGCGTTGGACCAGTAATGATGGCTTGATGTGGATTGAGCAATTTCACTTGTGCTCGCATCTTTTCCAGTTCACTCAAATAATTGAATCGGCCTTCGAAAATCGTGTCGAAAATCAGTGTACTACCTTGCGCTTGCGTTGCCAAAACACCAAAAGGTGCTTGCACATCTGACGGAACTCCCGGATAAGTGCGCATATCAATCTTAGCCAAGGCTTGCAATTTTTTAGCTGGCACGACTTCGATATAATCCTTGCCAATCTTGAAATCAGCGCCAAATTCGCGCAATTTTTCCAACACCAAATCTAAATGATCTTCAATAGCATTTTTCACGCGGATTGGACTGTTAGTTGCCACCCCCATAATCAAAAAAGTGGCCGCCTCATTCGCATCTGGGATGACAGTATGTTTTGCGCCATGCAAATTTGGCATACCAGTTATTTCCAAAGTGTGGGTGCCTAGGCCTTTAATCTTGGCTCCCAGCGAAATCAAAAACCTGCCCAGATCTTCCACATGCGGTTCAGTAGCGCAAATCTTGATCACGGTTTTTTCCGGCAACACTGAGGCCAACATCATTGCATTCTCCGTAGCCGTCACTGACATTTCTTGCAACACAACCTTGTTGGCTTTTCTTTTTTTGGCATTCACACTATACACATGATCAGTTTGTGAAATTTCCACCCCCATCTTTTGCAATGCGTCAAAATGCGTGCCCACTGGCCGAGCGCCAATCACACAACCACCTGGGTGATATAATTTGAATTTATCAAAACGCGCGCTGAGCGATCCCAAAAGCAGAATTGACGAGCGCAATTGTTTCACTTTTTCCACATCAATTTTTTCCGGATCAACATTCTCCGCCTTCACGCTAATTTTTCGCTCACCAATCCGGCGCACCTCCACGCCCATACTTTGCAAAATTTCAATCATGCGAAATACATCCTCAATCAAAGGGATGTTGGACAATATGCATTCCTTCTTGGTCAGCAAAGTTGCCGCCAAAATAGGCGTGGTAGCATTTTTCGAGCCTCGCACATCTATCTCGCCTTTGAGTTTTTTGCCCCCTTGAATTTCAAAATATTCCATTTTTATTGCGACTTATTTGGTTATAAATTGCATTTTACTGCTTGATTTTTATTTGACTGTTATCCTCATCATACCTGATTTAAACTTTTTTTTCAAGGCACCCGACTATTAGCTGGAATAAACAAAAATCCCTCAAAAGAGGGATTTTTGAACACAGGAATAATTTCAACTTACCCCTTGAGCATAGCACATTTTTATTGTTTTGTCAAACTAGCTCAACAGCTTGGCATAATTTTTCGACCAATAGAACGCCTGATTAGCATACCAGTCATAGGCGCTGCTGATTGTCCCAGAAAGATACATCTTGGCTGAATTTCGTTCAGCATAATAGTTATGCGCGGTCACTCCAGGCGTATCTGCCAACAGCAGTGCCATCGCTACTACTCCATCTTTGGCATTCCACGGGTCAGGATTTTCTTTGCCCACAATAGCACCTACTTCATCTTTGTAGGCCATCCAGATGTCCGGCATAAATTGTGACACACCCAACGCTCCGCCAGTTCCTGCATAATTGCCAGGATTACATGATACCTTGAGTTGTTCTGAATCGTATCCTAAGTTAGTTGCTAACTTTTCAATGGTTTGCTGTCGTTTCTGAAATGTCTTCCACGCAGTTGCCCCGAGTCGGCCATTCGCATGCGCTTCTTGTGCGCCCCTTGTCACATCTCCATATGTACATTTGCCCGTATTTCTGCCCAAATCAGATTCAACTGTTAACATGCCCATCAAAAAATCTTTGCGGACACCTGTTTTCTCACTGGCAAACTTAGCTGCCTCATCAATCTCTTTTGGATTGGTTATTGCTTTTGGAACTCTTTTTTTCTCTTCTTTTTTCTTGCCCAATTGCGCATTCTCCTCTTGTTTTTTATTGTTTGAGAGAACTGCTTCGGCGCTCGCTTGATCGTTGTAGATTATGGCTTTTTTTGTGCCAATAAAATCACGCAGACTTTGCAGTGGAGATTCCGCTGCTTCAGCTTTTGGCGAGCCTATTGCTATTAGACTCATCGCTATGGGAATGATTGCAACCATTTTCAATTGCAATGAAGTTATTTTCTTTTGTCTACTAATATGTTTTTTGTTACTTATTATTTTTGTCCCACACGCCTTGTTTCGATCTGATCGAACCAATCTAGGACTATTATTTTGTTATCTTGATAAATAAAAAAACTCTCATGGAGTTGCACTTTTTACTTACCCGAGCCAATATTATACAGGATTGCCAAAAGGCTGTCAATGACATTTTAGTCCGCCTTTCTATCGATTCGCTCAAATCAAAAAACAGGCTTATTCGCCCGCTTTTTTCACATATCTATTCAGTCTGGTGCTTCTATCTGTGCATCGTGTATTTTGTATGAAATTGTGAAATACGCATATTACACAATAGCCTTTCGCCAATTAAAAAACAGGATGCTAAGACGCTAACATCCTGTTCTATTCTAGTAAAGCATTCGGCATTGTTCACGCCGGGCTAGTGACTGCCAGCATGCATGTTCCAGCTGACCAGACGCCATGAAAAAATCCGAGATCAAGTACTGCGCCCGCTTTGGTTCGACAATACTGCGGAACCCTGACGCTTCGAATTCCCTCAGAATGTAATGATTTTGGCTGATCGAGGGCTACAATCAAGGTATTTCTTGGAATATCCAAATTGTCAATTGCGAACGCAAGGCCTTGAGCACCCACGAAGAGCGATCTGATTCTTTCAAGCTCTTTAAGGCAGTCTTCGGAACATAGCGTTTTCTTAAGTTGTAATAACTCGAAAACATAGTGTCCATGAGGGACTAAAGTATGCGTAACTCTGCCGAAATTCACATCATTAACACGATTGTTAAACAGTGTATCCCTGCACTGTCTGACCTTTGAGGCTTTGAGTCCAAGCCTGTGATCATAGCTGGGCGGTATTTTGACAGACGCCGTGAGCACGCTTTTCATAGTTCCGCCTGATGATAGAAGAACCCCAGGAAGCCTGCTTCCTTGCTCAACGGCTGTTCCAGCGAGTTTAGTTAAGTCAGGAAATCGACGTGCACAACATTTCGCTCCCATAAAAACTCCTCCTTATAAAAAGAACTTCCTTGGAAACCGCCAAGTCGGCTGTGGAATTTTTCCACAAATTAAGTCTAAAAAATCAAACTTTCATTGTTAAATATGGCTTTCTGGGTCTTTCGAGAAATATTGTACTTTTTTAGCATAGTCATTGCATTTATTGTTCCAGAAAGATGAGCCTGGACCTCCGCAATAATATCGTTTTGAAGCTAGAAATTCACCACTCTTGCTAGTTGCGCCACCAGCTGCCAACTTGATAGCCATGCCCGTGATTCCATCGGCCAAATCCCATGGATCAGCTGGACTACTACCTGTCTTGGCGGAAATCTTAGCTTTGTAGCCAATCCAAGTGGTTGGCATAAATTGGGCCACGCCCATCGCGCCACCATAACCGCCCCATTTCGGTGAACAAGATAATTTCTTACCTTTATAATCTCCCCCGTAGGCCTTGGTGAGTTCAGCGGCAATTTTCAAAAATTCATTCACATCGGCCGCTTTCATACGAATGTTTTTGTAGGTGCAACCACCTGTGAAAGTTCCGTATCCAGTTTCCACAATCAGCTCGGCTTGCAAAAATTCTTTGCGCAAACCTGTGGCCTTACTGGCATAGGCCACGGCGTCATCAATATCCTTGGTACTGTATGACTTGCCTAAAAAAGATGACAAGGTACTGCGTAGTTCAGCTATTTTTTGTTGAATTTCAGCCAAGGTTGCCTGAGCCTCTTTGATATCTCCGACAATCTCGCCTTGCTCCGCTTTTTGTTGTTGCAAAAGTTTTTCATGTTCAGCTTTTTTATCTGCTAGTTCCTCTTTGGTTTGCGCAATCACTTGTTGCGATGCGTCAATATTATCCAAAAGTCCCAGAATTTTTTCCTTTACATTCAGCATCTGATCGTCATTGCCAAAAATATTATTCAAATTTTCATTCGCCATCGCCAACTGCATAACTGGATCTTGGTTGTTGAAATATAACTCCTGCAAATAGGCCGTCATAATTTTTTTATACAACGCCACCTGGTCAGCTAAGTTTTTCAGCTCCGTTTCTTTGCGCGCTATTTCAGTTACCGTTTCAACAATCTTGCTTTTGGTGGTCCCGACCTGAACTTGATTTTTCTGTAACAAAACTTTCGAAGCATTCAGGTCTTTTGTGACTTGTTCTTGCTTAGCGGTCAGCTTGTTTATGGCGCTCAAAATGCTACTTTCATCTTGCGCCCAAGCAAAATTGAAAACATCAAAAAGCATAACCGCGATTATGCCCACTGCCAAAAAATGTTTTCGTCCTAGTTTGTTCATATTGTATATTATAGCACTTTTTAGACAATAAAAAACCATCCGCTACAGCGGATGGCCTTTCTTTTGTTTGCTCTGTTATTTTGTCATTCCTTCTCGCAATTTACGCAAAATCAAAGCGGCTTCCTCTCGTCCACCTAGACCAAAGGCCAAGCCTCCAGCTAGTGAGAACATCGCTACGATGCCAATGAAAATTGTGCTCACCAAAGATGAGGCAATTCCAAGTTGCAAAAGAGATGCTAGGATACCAAAGATTATGATTGCCCATTTGGCAATTCCAGCCAGCATCGTGGCGGACATCACACCCGCAGCGCGCGTACTGCCTTTCACCACGCTGTACACGAAATTTCCAACAATCACCACCACGGTCATAATAATCACTGACACTACCACATTCGGCAGATATAGCAATATGCTATTAATAAAAGCAGTGACTTGCTTCAATTGCAAAACATCTGTCGCGGCCATCAAGAAAACTAAAATCAAAAACCACTTGACCAAGCCGCCAAAAAATTCGGCAATGCTTGCGCTGATTCCCATTTCAGAAAGTCTTTGTCCCCAACCAATCTTTTGCAAGGCGTGATCAACTTTCATAGTTTTCACAATTTTCTCCACAACCTTGCCCAGCGCCACAGCCACAATCCAACCAGCTACGAAGATTACCAACGCGCCAATGATTGCCGGCAAGAAAAATATAAAAGATTCCCACACGCCCAAAAGCGACAATGTTATCGCCTCTCCCCAAGTTTGAATTCCATTCATAATTATCACCTGCCTTTCTAATTATTGTTTAATAACTCTCTAAATTCAGAATATATTTTTTCCAAGCTCAACAAATCCGGATTGCCATCACTTGCCAAAACCTTCATACGAGCTTCAATCAATCTATTTTTCAATTCATCAACTCCGATATTTTCTTTTTCTGCGTTCAAAAAATTCACAAAAATATCCCGCACATACAGAATGAAGTCTTGACGATCTGGGTTGCCAGCATTTTTTCCCAACAATTCTTCCGTCACTGCATAAATGCGATCTACACTTTGGCCAGCCTTTTTGAAATAATCATACATCAGATTCAAAGCATCTTCACTCATCGAACTATTTTTGGCTAGCAGTTTTATTTTTATCTCAATCAATTCATGTTTGCTTTGATCCAAGCTGTGTTTTCTGAAACCATCTTCAATAAATAGCTTTTCTACTGTTCGCACATACTCCATAAAAGATCGCAAATCGGAATATTCGCCATATTTCTCCACGGTTTTCACATATGCCACTTCAACTTTTTCTAGTTTGCTTTGCAATTCTCGTTCGTGCATATATATAGTGTCAAAATTTTCAAACTGACTTGCCTCATTTCTTTCATCATACATAATAAAGTTTTTATAATCCTATTAGTACCCCCATAATAGCATTTTTTTGTCTATCCTACAACCAAAAACACCCTGCCCAAAAAGGCAAAGTGTTTTTTATTGCAAAGACAGCTTTCACTGAAATAATGTCTATTCAGTAACTGGCGCCACCGCTGAATCTGTAGCTGGTTCAGCAACTGGAGCCGTGTCAGGCTCAGCACTCAAGCTTTCTGGCGTATTTTCAATGCCAGCTTGAATATTGCTAATCATTTTTTGAACTTGTTTTATCGCCTGCTCAGACTCATTTGGCCCGCCTTGCATCGACGAAGCGTCTCTGCTAGTCGAGGCAGGCAACAACTCAATAACTCTCCTATATTCCTTAACTGCTTCATCCCTCCTGTTGGTTTTTTCATACAGCATGCCCAAGCTGAAATGTGTGTTAACATCTTTGTCATTGCCACTCAAGATATATGCATATAGAGACTCAGCTGTTTTACTGTCATCGCCTTTGCCTCTTTCTTGATATAATCTGGCCAAATTGAAAATGAAGCTTGCGTTGTCTCTTTCTATTGTTAGCGCGTTGGTCATACTCTCGATGGCGCCATCCACTTCCCCCAAGGCATCTTTTGCCAAAGCCAATTGATAATAGGCTTGCGCAAAATTGACCTTTTCATCCACCGCTTTTTGGAACAAATCGCGAGCTTCAGAAACCAATTTCTTCTTAGCCTCAACATCTTTTTCACCCGCCACTTGATTCAATTTTATCTGTCCCATCTTTACCAGCAAACTTGGATTGTGCGGTTCCAAATCGAGCGCCTTTTGATAACTTTCCAAAGCCAATTGGAATGAATTGGCTACATAGTATCCGGAATTATCATAAATTTGCGCCAACGCTTCAGAAGTGCTGACATCTTGCGCTGATTTTTCTTTGGCTTTTGTAGCTGCCAAGATTGAATTGTTCAGATAGTTTTGAATCTTATTGACATCTTTGTTTTCTGCGCCATTCAATGCCTCGTCATTAGCCAAAACCATATTGATTTGCGACAAAGCTGTGTAATAACGGCTTTCAAAACTGTATAAATTTATTGCTTGCACCATTTTGTTCATCGAGCCATCATCAACTTTGTTCTTTCCTGCCATGCCAGCATAAATGTCAGCAGTGATAACTTTTCCAACAAACACGAACAAGAAAATCACGCTCGCGCTCACCACCATGAAAATCAAAGCGAGTGTCAGCGCAAATTTTGGCGAAGCTTTCAAAGAAAAATTAATGAAATTTTCTTTGATTGGCCCTTCCTTCATCAGGATTGCCAAAGACAGCGCGCAAATCAAAGCGCCGATGAGAAAGACTGAGCCTTCCATCCTTGAGGAAAACAAATTGATCAAAAACACCATTGCCGCTGACAAAAAAGTCAGGGAATAAATCTTGTCCCGCTCCTTTTCCAGAGAAATGAAATAGATGCTAGCGCCGATAAATGACAGGATCAAAACCAACATAAAGAATGTTCCCACCGCGCCAACGGTTGCCAATGATTCAAAAAGAATGCCTGTGCCTTGATAGAAGCGCAAATTGAACAATGAGTTCAGGTTGAATTCTTGCGGTTTGTGGGCAGAAAAATCATAGCCATAAGTTGCCTGACCAGAACCGAAGAAAAAATTATCTTTGATTGATTCTTTGGCAATCTGCCAAGAAATTTTGTAATCCAAACTCACCTCGGCTGGCAATTGAATTTTGGAAATGTTCATTGACTTGCCACCCATAAACAGTACCATCAAAACCACAAACACCGCCATCAAAAACCACGAGTTGGAATATTTTTTCACTTTCACAACATTAGCCAAGATGTAGATCAAGAAAAAGGCCACGCCAGCCAGCAAAGCAATCCAAATGGACAACGAAATAAACGAATAGAAAGTCAACAACAAAAATAGATTTAATATCGTGCTTATCGCTACAAATGCTTGCCCAGCTGTTCTGGCAATTTTGTTTTCCACGCTCTCGCCAATTTTCAAGAACAATCCCATCAAAACTGGAATCATGATTGAAATAAAAATGACCATACCCGTGAAAGACCCGATCAAATTGACGGGGATATTTTTAGCTAAAATTTGTGGCACAAAACCCAAATTCAAAACACTGACCAACGCCCAAACTGCTACCAAAAAATTAGCGCCCAGCAAAGCGCCAGCGAATAATTTGATCTTGTTTGTCTGCACTCTCTCCAAGATCAAATAGAAAACCACCACTAGCGCCAAAAGACCGATGAAGCCACGAGAAGGGTCACCAAAAGATCCCCAAAAGCTGTGCCATTTGTCCACCGAAAGAATTGCCGTCAGAAACGCAATCACAATCGTGGCAACAATCGGCAAGTCGAGCGGGTTTCGCTTGATGCGCATCTCTCCAGCTACCACTCCGCGCAAAGCCCAGAAAACCAATGCCACCAATACCAAAACATAGAAGTACATCTGCTTTTCAAAAATTATACCTTGAAAAGTTTTATTGAGAAAAAATAGTGGCACCCCGAAAACCATCAACACCAAGCTGGCGTCAATCACCCAGTTGCAAATCCGCATCAACCAATTATTTTTCACTCCGACCTCATTGTCCGCCCCAACTTCCTCGGTGCGAATTCTTTTGTTCACTACTTTTTCCATATTTTTTAATTATTTTAGACTAATTTATTTACTTCTTTTATTATACTACATTTATTTTTCTGCCACAATCCACCAATTGAAGTTGATTTCTTTCGGCGCCAAAATTGCATCAAGTCGGTCCACTCCGACTTCAAAGCCTTTGCCTATATCTGTGTTTTTCACATAAATAACTTGATTGTCAGTTGAACCAATTGGCGTGATATAAATCTTTGAATCCGCGCTAACTGCACTAGTTTTCACAACGACAACACTTTTATCCGCCACAATCACCGCCTCACCAATCGTGGCTGCGGTTTTGTCATTGACTGCAATAGTCAGCAAGCCAGTCTCAGTGATTTGCGAGGTCAATTTACCAACAATTGTAATGTCGCCAGCCTTGCTAGTGTCTGTGATGCCTAGGAGTTGGTTCAAATAATCTATGGATTGGGTGTTGGCATCAATTTGCGCAATGTTGACTGGTGTAGCAATTTGCGATTGCAAGGCGGTGATTTGTTGTTGCAAAATATCTGTCAGCGCCTGTAGAGACGCAATGCTTTGCGTCTGCGCATTGATTTGCGTATTGATATTTGCAACTTGTTTGGTGAATGTATCTTGGTTATTGGTGATGGTGGTTAGGTTTTTTTCAATTGAACCAAGTTGAGTGTTAACAGAATTTTTCAAATCCGTGACAGTTGAAATGTTGCCAGTTAGTTGCAAGTTTAGATTTTCAATCTGAGTTTTTTCTTCTTGGAACATTTGATTTTTCACATCCGCAAATCTAGCGTAGAGTCCATGGATAGCGCCGTCTTGGAGAGTTGAGTCGGCATATGGTATGAGCAGTTCGCCTGGGGTAATTTGTTGAGTTAGATAGTTTTGGAAATGGGTCAGTTCATTTGGAGTGACACCTTTGAGAGTGTTTTTGGAAAGCTGGTTGAGTGGAGCAACTTCGTAGTTTGGAATTTGGAAACCTCCAGTCTTAGCGATGTAGCTCCAAGTGCCTCCAGTTCTAAAGTAGAGTCTTTCAGTGCCTAGAGTTGTGTCCAGACAAGTGAGACCGTCAGTAGCTGTGGTGAAAGTTAAATCAGTACAAGCGCCGGCGTTGGTTTTTTGGATGAAGCCGTCGGAGGCAAGAGCTTGGCCAGTTGCACCTACTTTAAATTTATTTACTGAATTAACATTGAAATCTAAGAAGTCGCCAGTGAATGAGCCAGTGCCAGAAGCCATGTCGGCGTGAAATAAGTCTGCTGTTTTATCAGAGGTATTATGCGACACATAAATAGATTCATCACTCGTAGAGTCACTGTCATCAATATAGAGACCGTATCCAGCGCCTGTTATGGTAGCATAAAAAGCTGGGGCTCCCCCTGATTCAGTGACCCAAACCCCAACGTTGCCCGCAGAATCATTGATTTCTACACCACCATCATTCCTTACTTTGAATACTGAATCGCTATTCACATTGAAATCCAAAAAATCGCCAGTAAATGAACCTGTGCCAACAGCCATGTTGGCATTGATTAAGTCACCTGATTTAGCGGATGTATTATGTATAAAATACAATGAGTTAGCAGTGGTAGAACCATAATCATAGCCAAAAATAAAACGATTATTGTCTTGCTGATAGAGTTTCAAATCGTCATTTCCCCCAGTTGCATAAAGATATGCCACCGTACTATCATCTGTAGTAAATCCGCCATCTGTCACATAAAGTGGGTCTGAGCCGGTATCAGTATTTGGAGTTATGCGAAGTTCACCACTGTGCCCGACTGTGAATGACGCAACATTGTTTTTTCTAAAATCCAAGAAGTCACCAGTGAATGAACCTGTGCCAACAGCCATATTAGCATTGATTAAGTCACCGGTTTTAGCGGAAGTTGAATGATATGTATTAAAAGTATTATTTGAAGCTGAAGCAGTATCATAGACATACATAGCTGGAACATCAGCACCTAATTGTGCATAATATGCGGTGTTGCCATAGGACACGATAGATTCAATTATGCCGTTACCTTCCATTAAATTTGCATCCGTAGCTCGCAGTGCATATGAGCCAGCTGAATTGATATATGTATCACCAGATGAACTAACTTGAAATACCTTAGGATTAACGCCGACGTTACCATTATTAAAATCCAAGAAGTCACCAGTGAATGAGCCTGAACCACCCCCAAAATTCATATTAATGCCGTCGCCAGAAAAAGCAGAGTTTGATTGAGTTAATCCAATCAAATTATTGGAAGTAATGGAGTAAGATATCCCAGTGATTAATGGTGCATTATTACTATTGCCTGCATTGTAACTAACCAAGCTCAAAACTGGCGCAGCATAATTGCCAGAATATTCAAATGTTCCCAATCCCCAGCCATTGCCTTGGACATTGAAGGCATTGCCGTCTATATTGTCATTTGGGTCATTGTAATTAAGATAAAAACCATTGCCATTTTTTCCTATTTCCGTATTGATGTATGAACCATCGCCATAATAGAAATTATTATTATAGCCTAGACCAGATACCGCATTATATTGCGCCTCGCTCAACGAATACCGCGTCATCCAACCACTTGAATTAAGACTTGGATCATTCCCCCAACCATCTCCATTTTCATATGCAAAAAAGGCGAACGGATAATCATATTGCCATTGCCCATAATCACTATCTGGTCCATCATATGTGACAGTGATTGCATTTCGAATTGGGTTTTGAATAATTACCGCCCCATCAAAACCATTCGTGTCTTCATACAAACCAGACAAGGACCGTCCGCCACCTATAGATCCGTCATTACCGAAAGTTAAAATTAAGCGCTCAGCGCTATTGAAAGTATCACGGCTACCCACAATCTTTATCCGATGAGTATAAGGGATTGTAGCTTCAATTTCTTGCGCAGTATTTCCGTTTGAAGTAGTTGTTGCAATGGCAGGTGTGTTTCGATCACTTGGCAAAAAGATAAAAGCTGAGATGCCACCAAATGCTGGATCATTGGACTCATAGCTATTATATGATTCATGGTAACCTGAAATTATCTCAATCGTGTCCTCTCCGTTAGAGTACGCAATATATGGATTACTAGGACTAGTCAAAGACGGATCAAGTCGATAGACTTTACCCTCGCCTTTGGCATATTCCCATTTAGTGTCCGTGCCGGTGGAAGACAAAAACATCCCGTCTGTTCCGTTGGAATTGGTGCTGTCAAAGAGTCCATTTTCTAAGCGCATATTGCCGGCGATGTGCAAAGCTTCGGTTGGACTGGAGGTTCCAATTCCAAATTGTTTGCTGGCGTTGTCCCAGAAAAGACTGGCATCCGCCCCAAAGGTTCCGGCATTGTTAAATTGCAACTGACCAATGGAACCGCCTGGTACCGCATTGACACTAGCCCAGCTCAAGTTGCCATCACCATCAGTAGTCATAACTTGATTAGGATTGCCATCCACCGCTGGCAAGGTATAGGCGCCGGCAATGATGATTGTTTGTGTATGCAAAGTTCCTTGCACTTCAGCGTCATGGGAAATGACTAGATCACCAGTGTTTGTTAGGCCGTGATTTGAATTGTTCTCACCAATGAAAATCGGTGAAGCGCCAATCAAGCGATGGGTATAGATCGTGTTCCAGCTTTTGTCAGAGTTGCCGAGATTGTAGGAGAGGTTGTTGTCTGGGATGATGTCCTTGGTGGTAGTGGTGCCTTCGACAGTCAGGTCAGCCTTGTCACCGGACAGAACAAGCGCGCCACTGACTTCTCCGCCAGTATTAGACAACTTAGTTTTTACATCCGTAGCCAGTTGTGTTGAGGCTTTATCAATTGATTGGGAGAAATCTTCTTTGACTGTGGAGAGATCGGCGGATAAATTGGAGTTAGAAGATGAGATTTCTTTAAATAGATTACTTTTGGTATCGCGAATAGCCTTACCTAGAAGACCTGTTAAGGAAGCTTGCTGAGTTGAATCGTCATTAGAACTAAAGACACTTGCTATTGCCTCTCCAATGGGAGCATAGGCTTGTGGATAGGCAAAAGCTGAGAAAGAAAACAATAGGAAAAAGACCAGGAAAGCTGAGTAGAGGATTTTTTTAGTTAGATGACTAATTGAGTCTTGGTATTCACCGATGCCTTTTTGGTACAAGCGGACAAAGAAAAGAACTAGCGAGCCAGTTACGGTTAAAACACCGATGTAGGCCATTATGATGAAGGCGTCGTCGAGGGAAAGACTGGTTACGAAGTGGAATAGTGGATAGATTAAGAAGAATACCGGTTTCCATTCAGAAGGGAAAAAGACTATAAATAGGATTAGGAAAGCTAGGGAGATTTTGAGAAAGTTTTTTAGAAAAACATCATTCTTTTGCATCAACACATACATGGCGTGATCCTGCTTGTCTTTCAGATACATCCACAAGGCAAAGCCGATTATCAATACCAACGGCATCAGAGCGATAAAGGTGACAATGAAGTTGGCAAAAAACTCAAACTGCGCCAATGAGCGCAAAATGACAAATTCAGCAAAGACTACGAAGATTAGGAAACGGCTTTTGTGTAAGTTTAATTTTTGTAGAAGTGAATATTGTTCGATTGCTTCGGACATAATATGTGAGTGTTTTTATTTTTATTCTTATCCTATTATACCACAGAAAAGAGATGTTGCGGATGTGGATAACTTGGTTGTGTGAGAATCAAAAAAGCAGACATGGAAGTGTCTGCTTTTTTGGTTCCAATTCAGAAAATATATCTGATTTATTTCTTGTCTTTCTTTTCCTCCACTGGAGCTTCTGGCTTAACTACACCCTCAACCTTAGTTACATCAGCCTCGACTTTTTCTTCAAGTGCGGCTAGATCCTCTTCGGTTCGTGGCGCAGACACAAGCGCAACAACGGTTTCTGGGTCAAGTTCAATTTTCACCTTGGCTGAAACCTTCAAATCCTTGATAGTGATATGATCTTCAAATGTTACAATCTTAGAAATATCTACATCAATGTGAGATGGCAAATCAGATGGCAAACATTTCACCGTAACCTTGTCGATGCTCTTAACAAAGATTCCACCCATTGTTTTCACAGCAGGAGCTTCGCCAATAAACACCAATTCAACTTCAGTTTCAATTTCTTCATCCATACGAACTTGGAAAAAATCAACATGCGTGAATTTCCCAGTCACGCCATTCTTTTGAATTTCATGAATCAAAACATTGCGGTCATCCTTGCCATCAATTTTCAAATCAATGATGGTGCTTTCTCCAGATTTTTTCAACAATCTTTTCAAATCCAAGGCATTCACCCAAAGACTAGTTGACTCAACACTGTGTCCATAAACAACAGCTGGCACTCGTCCTTCTCGACGACCCACATTCACTTTTCTGCCTCGTTCAGCTCGCGCTGTCGCTTCCAATAAAACTTTCTCCATAAATATTACATCCTACCTGAACCCGCCCATGCGGGAATTTCCAATTTCCAATTTCCAATTTCCAAACAATTTTCAATGACCAAATTTTCAATGACCAAAACTTTTTTAAATTTTGGAGGTTGTAATTTGAAATTTAGAATTTATTTGGTTATTGTATCTTGGTTATTGTATTTTCCGCTTCACGGTTTCCCCTCGGACATTAAAAAATTAATAACTAAACAAAAATCAGCTTTTTCAACTGTTTTATGATTTTACCAGCATTTAACGGCTTAGTCAAGTGTTTTTATGCGCCTTAAATAGATACTTTGCACAATTCCCAAAGAAGCCAAAACGGCAATCATCGAACTGCCACCATAGCTCAAAAGTGGCAACGGCACACCAGCTACCGGCGCTACCCCGATGTTCATACCCACATTCACCAAAATCTGCAAAAACAGCATAATAGCAATGCCCACAGCCAACAAATAGCCAAAATTATCCCGCGCCAAACGTGCCGTTTCCTTGATGCGATAGATCAAAATTCCAAACAAAATGATGATAGCGCAAGATCCAAAAAAGCCCAACTCTTCAGCGAAAACTGCGAAAATAAAGTCGGTATGCTTTTCTGGCAAAAAGTTCAGCTGGGATTGTGAACCATGGCCCAAACCCTTACCCCACATTCCACCTGAACCCACGGCCACCGTAGATTGAATGACATTGTACCCGCTACCCATCGGGTCCTGCTCGGGGCTGACGAAATTTATCAAACGATCTTTTTGATAATCCTTCAGCACAAACCAACCCGAAGAGGCAGTTACAACCCCCACTAATAGCAGAGCAAAAAAAACTTTTTTAGTTATACCAGACACAAATAGCATCCCCAGCCAGATGCCCATAATAACTGCGGCTGAACCAAAATCCGGTTGCTTCAAAATCAAAAAAACTGGAATGGCAATCAAAATTATGGACGCAATTGTTCTGACAATCACGCTTAGATGAGTTTTCTTTTTGGACAGGAAGCTAGCCAAAAAAATTATGACAATCAGTTTGGTTATTTCCACTGGTTGAATATTGAAGGCGCCCACGCCAATCCAGCCCGTTGTGCCACGCACTGTAGTTCCCCACAACACTAGCACCAGCAAAATTCCAATGATGCCAAAATATAATTTAGTGCTATATGAATTGAGCGCGCGATAATCAAAAAATGAAAAAAACATCATCAAGGCCAAGCCAATGCCAACTGACACTAATTGCTTTTGAAAGTGATTCATTTGAGCGCTATCTTCGATTGAAGAAATGGTGTACAAAGTCACCAAGCCAACTGCCAGTAACAAAAAAATGGTGATCGTTAGCACCCAATCAAGTTTTAAAAAATTTCTCATATTTTATAAACCAGGTACAAAATATTGTTTAGTAAAAGTTTCCGATTCAAAAATATTAACTCCCGTCTGCACTTCCACATTCATAACTTCACCAGGAAATCGGTTGAGCCACAAGGCTCGAAAATCTCGATTTTCACCAGATTTCACCGTATTCATTTCCGTTGAATTCAAAGCAATCACACTGTCGTTGGCATCTTTCAAAATCACATCCAGTCTGATGGTATTGAAATTGAATGAACTTTCATTTTTCAATAGCCCCTTAACTTCGCTAAAGCCGATACCGGAATTTATTTGACCATAAGTCTTGTTAACAATTTTCAGCTGTGGTCTTTCATAATAATTAGCAAATTCTGACCATTCTTGATTGAGAATATTGAATTCAACACGACTTGGCACACCAACAAATTCTACATTATTCTCTACGACATATTTACTTTCAGCTGGCAAAATATAGCTGACGCCTTTTTTTGTTGTCACAACCGAACCCGCTGCATCCAAAATTTTGAATTCATATTGAAATTTTTTGCTGCCAAAAGTTGCATTTGGATTGGACACGCGGGCATACAAATCAATCTTGCTAGCCACGCCACTTTCCACAAAGCCACTCTCTTGGCTGGTCAAATTTTGCGCCACAATTGCACACTTAGTTGCACACACTCCGCCACAATCAATACCAACTTCATTCTGGTTCTTTTTATTATCAGAACAACTCGGCACTGGTTTTAACCAAGAATATAACATAAAAATAAACAACAAAAAAACAGCCACAAAAATGGCTATTATAGTCGCTCGCTTTTTCTGATATTTATCCTCTAAAAATTTATCTAATATTTCCATAAATCTATTCTAGCACAAATTTTTCCACAAAAAAAGAGCATTGTTTTGGCGGCGTCCTACTTTTCCTAGACTGATGCCTAGATATCATCGGGGCTGAAATGCTTAACTGCCGAGTTCGGAATGGGATCGGGTGTTGCCATTTCGCTAGAACCACCAAAACAATGCTCTTTTTTCGCAGTCCGTAAAGTCCCAAGTCCGTAAAGTTTTTAAAGTCACATACTTTATGGACTTTTGACTTTATAGCCTTTCGACTCTAGAACGCGTTTATAACTGGTGCAAAAAACAAAAATGAAAAGATCGCAATCGCAATTACAGAGAAGATGATGAAGATAAACTTCAAGCTTTCTCCGTATTTTTTAGAATACGATTTCATATTATTATTGTCCATTGTAAATATACTAATACAACTATTTATTCAGTAGATCTTGTGCACTCAGTTGAATTTCGCCATAAGCAAACTTCAACCGAGATAGTTTAGAAACTATTAACCACTAACCCACGCATAACGCGTAACGCATATCGTGAAACATATATGAAATACGTTCTACGATTTGCGCTCTACGATCTGCGATTTATTTAAATTTAAGAGTGTAATTTTAATTTATTAGTATCTCTCGACTTAATGCATTACTGCACTTATATCTGAGACCTATCAACCTAGTCATCTTCTAGGAAATTATGTTGGAGCAAGCTCCAACAGTTGCCTTATCTTAAAGGAGGCTTCCCGCTTATATGCTTTCAGCGGTTATCCTTTCCAAACGTAGCTACTCAGCAGTGCTCCTGGCGGAACAGCTGATACACCAGAGGTTTGTTCTTTCCGGTCCTCTCGTACTAGGAAAGACTCTTTTCAAGCAACAACGCCCACAGCAGATAGGAGACCAACCTGTCTCACGACGGTTTGAACCCAGCTCACGTACCGCTTTAATTGGCGAACAGCCAAACCCTTGGGACCTTCTCCAGCCCCAGGATGCGATGAGCCGACATCGAGGTGCCAAACCCCATCGTCGATATGGACTCTTGGATGGGATCAGCCTGTTATCCCCGGGGTAACTTTTATCTGATGATCTTCTACGCTCCTATAAGCGATAGTCGGTTCACTAAATTCTACTTTCGTAACTGATCGACTGATGGGTCTCTCAGTAAAGCTGGTTTATGCTTTTGCACTATCAGTCCGATTTCCATCCGGACCTAACCAACCTTTGTAAACGCCTCCGTTGCCATTTAGGAGGCGACCGCCCCAGTCAAACTACCCGCCAGGCACTGTTCCCGGACTGGTATGAATAACTAAAAACGTCGTATACATTTTTTTTGTGAACCGCAAAAGACAATACTAATAAATCCAATCATTCTTACGAACAATTAGATCTTTATTTACAACTTATGCAATTAGTTTTGTCATTTGCTGGTTTACATGTAACGAAGATTTTTGTTCCTCATAACAGTCCAGGGTTAGACTTAAAACTTCAGCAGGGTGGTATTCCACTGTTGACTCCATCTGGACTAGCGTCCGGATTTCATAGTCTCCCACCTAAGCTCGACAACTAAAATTCTAAATCAATGCCAAGTTGTAGTAAAGCTCCACGGGGTCTTTTCGTCTTGCTGCAGGTCGACGGCATCTTTACCGTCATTGCAATTTCACCGAGCTCTCCGTTGAGACAGTTCCCAAGTCATTACGCCATTGATGCGGGTCAGAATTTACCTGACAAGGAATTTCGCTACCTTAGGACGATTATAGTTATCGCCGACGTTCACTGGCGCTTCGGGGATTGGCTTGCACCGCTCCCGTTAACGTTCCAGCACTGGTCAGGCGTCAGCCCCTATACTTCCCCTTGCGGGTTTGCAGAGACCTGTGTTTTTGGTAAACAGTTGCTTGGGAAACTTTCGCTGCGGCCTATACCTTGCGATATAGGCGAGACATTTTGCGAACTTACGTCTAGCTTTTTTGCCGAGTTCCTTAACGGAGGATCACTCGTTCACCTTAGGCTACTCGCCCAGTCTACCTGTGTCGGTTTTAGTACGGATATTTAATGATAAGTTTAGAGACTTTTCTAGACAACCTGCTTTATTTTGTTGGTCTTTCCGAAGAAAAACCTCCAGCCATAACTTGGGCTATACCTTCCGGATTTACCTGAAAAGCACCCTCACTATGTCTACATCAATCCAATAAGATGCAAAATATACTAGATTGCGTCCTCCCATACCGTGACATTAAATAGTCAAGGAATATTAACCTTGTGTCCATCGACTACGTCTTTCGACCTCGCCTTAGGACCGACTGACCCTGGGTTGATCAACATTGCCCAGGAAACCTTAGACTTTCGGTGTCGGGGGATCTCACCCCAATTGCGGTTACTAATACCAACATTCTTACTTCCATGCACTCCACGGTGGCTCACGCCTTCCGCTTCAGTGCGCATGGAACACTTCCCTACCGCTCACAATCTTCTTAAAAAGCACAACTTAAAAGCTACCATCATGTTGTAGCGCTTGCGTGAAATTTGATAAAATTCACGCTTCATTTAGTTATTCCTTTTAAGAAGATTGCAAGCCCGCATCTTCGGTATCATATTTAGCCCCGTTGAATTTTCGGCGCGAAGTCTCTAGACTAGTGAGCTGTTACGCACTCTTTAAAGGATGGCTGCTTCTAAGCCAACCTTCTAGGTGTATAAGAAACTTCACCTCCTTTACCACTTAATATGAATTTAGGGACCTTAGATTGCGATCTCGGCTGTTTCCGTTTTGAGCTCCGAGCTTAGCCCCGGAGTTCTGACTGCCCAGATAAGAAACACAAGAATTCGGAGTTTGGTTGAGAAGCCTACGGCGAACCGCGGATTCTCATTCAGTATCTCTACCTCTTGTGCTCATTTAAAGGACGCTAGCCCTCAAGCTATTTCGGGAAGAACCAGCTATCGCCAAGTTCGATTGGAATTTCTCCTCTATTCACAAGTCATCCCCGAGTGTTGCACGGCTCGTGGGTTCGGGCCTCCTTTCGATTTTACTCGAAATTCACCCTGCTCATAAATAGCTCACCTGGCTTCGGGTCTAATCCGCACTATCATGTCGCCCGTTAAGGCTCGCTTTCACTATGACTCCACTACGAAAGTAGCTTAGTCAGACAATACAGAATTAACTCGTTGGTTCGTTCTACAAAAAGCACGCCATCATGGTATTACTACCACTCTGACTCTTTGTTAGCATATGGTTTCAGATACTATTTCATCTCCCTTATCGGGATACTTTTCACCTTTCCCTCACGGTACTAGTTCACTATCGATCATTAAAAATATTTAGTCTTGGAGCTATAGTGGCCCCTGATTCAAACGGGATTTCTCCGGTCCCGCCCTACTTGAGAATAATTACATTCGGACATTTCTTTTTCGCATAAGGGACTATCACCCACTATGGTCACTCTTTCCAGAGTGTTCTGCTAAAGAAATAATCTCAAACCCCTATTAAAAGAGTAAAATTACCTCGCAACCCCGAACCCCGAAGGATTCGGTTTAGACTTTTCCGTTTTCGCTCGCCACTACTCACGGAATCTCAATTGATTTATATTCCTCCTGGTACTAAGATGTTTCAGTTCCCAGGGTGCGCTTCCATAACCTATGTATTCAGTTATGGATCCTCTAAAAGAGGGGGTTATCCCATTCGGAAATCTCCGGATCAAAAGTTGCTTAGCACTTCCCCGAAGCTTATCGCAGCCAGCTACGTCCTTCATCGCTTTTTAATGTCAAGGCATCCGCCATATGCATTAGTATTACCGCTCTTAAATTTAAATGGTTAGCAGTTAGTAGTTTCTAAAGTTACTAACGCTAAACCTGAACTTTCTTACTATTGCAATACCTCGCAATTCCGCTAACCGAAATTACGAAGCTTTTTCTACTTCATTGAATTCTTGCCGTGAAGCAAAAACCCAACTCCATAAACCTACTGTATTACAACATGTGTTGCACGCATGTTGTAATTAACTAATCACGACTCCTCCGACCTCGTTCCCGCGAACTCAAGACCAGACTTGTGTGATAGACCATCGTATTCAGTTGTGAAAGTTCACACTGATGCGGAAATAATAATTTACCGATTCCTTTCGATAAATTATTACCTCCTCACCAACCAAAATTTTTAATTTGACTGACACCGACTGCGGTCGGTGTTTATTGCCTGGGCGAAATTATAAATTTCGAAAGACAATAAAAAAAACCGCTCTCGCGGGTTTTTAGACAATAAAAAAGTCTAAAAAATTCACCCGCCGTATTTGTTTGAAACTCTAATGGATACTATCATGTATTATCCTTAAACTTTCCCCCACTATTTGACTACTTTTTAACAGTATTACCATCTTAGCAATTCCTTGAAAACCTGTCAACCCCGCCACAATCGCGACCTGTTGATAACTTTTCAGAATACTCATTTAATACCGTTTTTATAGTATAAAGGAAAGAAAAAGCTAAGTCAAGGGTTTTTCCGTGCCCTCGACCTTTGCCTATTTCTTATCCACAATCCACCAATTTATCTGCAAATCTTCTAGTAAAACCTTGCCAATTTCAATTTTGAAACTTGCGCCTTTTTGAATTGTATTCACCCCAATTTCCACTGGCTTTTCTGAAGTCACAAAAACTTTTGAGTCAGCACTGATTGCCGTGGTATCCACCTTCACCGAAGTATCGCCAGCTTTGATAATGGCCTCACCAATCGTGGCTGCGGTTTTGTCATTGACTGCAATAGTTAGTAGACCAGTTTCAGTGATTTGGGAGGTGAGTTTTCCAACTATGGTAATGTCACCAACTTTGCTAGTTGGAGTGATGCCGAGCAACTGATTGAGATAGTCAATTGATTGGGTGTTGGCATCAATTTGCGCAATGTTGACTGGTGTAGCAATTTGCGATTGTAGAGTTGTGATTTGAGCTTGCAAAGTTGTTGCCAGATTTTCTAGAGTTGCAATTCTAATTTCATCATTTGTAATTTGAGTATTGATGTTTGAAATTTGTTTGGTTATTGTATCTTGGTTATTGGTTATTTCGCTTAGACTTTTTTCAATTGAACCAAGTTGCGTATTGATAGAATTTTTTAGTTCTGCGACTGTGGTGATGTTGCCTGTGACTTGCAAATTGAGATTTTCAATCTGAGTTTTTTCTTCTTGAAACATTTGATTCTTCACATCCGCAAATCTAGCGTAGAGTCCATGGATAGCTCCGTCTTGAAGAGTTGAGTCAGCGTATGGAATGAGGAGCTCGCCAGGAGTGATTTGTTGAGTTAGATAGTTTTGGAAATGGGTCAGTTCATTTGGAGTGACACCTTTGAGAGTGCTTTGGGAAAGTTGGTTGAGGGGGGCGACTTCATAGTTCGGAATTTGGAAACCTCCAGTTTTAGCGATGTAGCTCCAAGCACCACCGGTGCGGAAATACATTCGTTCTACACCCGCGGTGGAGTCTAGACAAATTTGTCCATCAGTGTCAGTGGTGAAAAGGGCGTCGGTGCAGGCGCCGGCGTTGGTTTTTTGGATGAAGCCGTCGGAGGCAATGGCTTGGCCGACAACATCAAGCTTGGCAGTTGGAGTTACCGTCCCGATGCCGATGTTGCCGTTTTTATCAACAACACTTAACACGTTACCCACACTATCCTGCCACTCTTGAAGATTAGCTGATTGAGTTGCTGAATTTGCCCTAATGACTAAACCTTTTACCGTATCGCTTGCGGTTAAAACATAAGCCCTGACTCCACTAAGTCCGCCTATCGCACCTACACTAAGTTGATTCTGATTCATTACGGTAGACACGAAAGCATTACCGACAACATGCAAATTGTATGTCGGACTCGTCGTCCCGATGCCGACGTTGCCAGCCGAAGTGTCGACATAAAGTTGATTAGTATTCACGGCAAAATCACCTGCACCGGAAAGACCAATGTTTAAATTCGATCCGGCAGTCGGAGAAATGGTAATCGCTCCAGAAGTGGCATCAATCGTGTTTCCATCAATCCTAAGGTTATCAACCGTAAGTTGTCCTAGTCCTGTAATTGATTGGGCATTTCCAGTGACCGCGCCTAAAAGAGTGTGCGTGCCAAGTCTTAATGTTCCAGATGAAGCGGTAATATCATGATTTCCCGTTTGATTGAAAGTGAGATTACCATAAGCTGATGGATTATATTCAGAAAGGAAGGGATAAATAAATCCATTCTTTTTATACCATCCCAATTGCCTTATGTATGTTGTAGCTTCAGTCAAGGAAGTTATTGAATAACGAACACCCTTAATAGCCCATGCTGCTGGATATGGAGCCACATTCGTAACTGGCTGAGAAAACCAATACGCCTTTGAGGCTATGCTAATATCTTCATCCGCCAATGTTACCCAGGTGTCATCAAATTTTTTAATTTCCACTAAAAGATGCCCACTGATATTACCATGAGCCTGCAGAAAAACTCTTTGACTGCCAACATCCGTGTCCGAAGGAATGCTTCCAGTTACTTCAACCACGATTGGTAAGGTCGTATTTGTAATAGTGGCGTATGTGTCTCCTTGTCTGAAAGCACTACTAACGCTTGAAATAGAACCACTAGAAGTTATAGCAAATCCTTTTGCATCGGCAAACATAAGTTGATTTCCGATATAGTCATTCATCGGTGGAGTTTGTTCAATTGTCGCGCCACCAAAAGAATTAGTAAATAAATAATTTCCTCCTGAAGTATAAGTCGAACCCCAACTACTTAATTTTGATGTTAATGTGGTTCCATTCACATCCAATTTTGCTCCCGGTGCCGACGTCCCGATGCCGACGTTGCCAGAAGAATTAATTCTCATGTATTCAGCGGAGAATGGATCGGTAAATCTCAACCCATATGCTCCATCGAGACCTCTAATTTGGCCACCCGATGTCTCTGTTGTGTTGGTTAATAAAATAAACGGCTCGTTTCCAGCATTACGCCGAAGTCTAATCCCCGCACTGACTCCGTCAATCTGGAATTGAGAAACAGGACTCGTCGTCCCGATGCCGACGTTGCCGTTTCCATTTATGACCAACGCACTAGTAGTAACACCCGCCCCCGCTGGGTTATAAACTTGCCAACCTAAATAATCACTTTCCGCAGTCGTACTTTCTGTTCTATGAAGTTGATATGAGAAAGCACTAGCATTAGATATTACTCCTGTAGAAGGATTGCGGTTGAAAGATAAATCTCCTCCAGTAATGCCTCTTAAATATATTTGAGAACCTCCAACTGGACCAATTTGAAAATCTCCTCCAGCAATGTGAAGTTTAGACCCAGGCGCCGTCGTCCCGATGCCGACATTGCCGCCATTGAAATAACTGTTTCCACCAGTATCCAATCTAATTGTTTGTGAATCTGTAGCATTATAAAAAGCAAATGTTGCACGTGTATCACTTTCTTCATAAATTCCTGCAAGCCTTTGTGAATCACTCGAATTTACTAAGAATCCCCAAGCATCCGTTCCTCCACTTTTTACATTCAGTTTCGCCCCCGGATTCGTCGTTCCTATGCCGACGTTGCCGTTTATATTATCTACCGCAAAGACCGTACCGGAGTTATCATATTTTTTGATGTAGCTAACACCATTAGTTTCAAGATGCGTTATTAATGTTGCTTGTCTATATAAATCCAGTCCCCCATATCCAGAACCGCTACTCGTATCCAATATCCTTGCATATGAGTAACTAGCATCACCAACGGAAAATTTAGCCAAAGGATTCGTCGTCCCGATGCCGACGTTGCCGTTATTTGCTATTCTCATCCGTTCTACCTCTGAAGTATTTCCAGTACTAAAAGTGATTGGATAGGTTCCTCCTGCACCATATCCTCCAATCGCCCTTAATGTCAATCCATAAAATGATTCTATTCTGGAAGTAGGTCCACCTTTTATGCTGATATATTGATCTCCACTTTGAGTAGCTGATACCCTAATTCCACTGTCGCTAACCAGGTGCAGACTTGTACTTGGACTCACCGTCCCGATGCCGACGTTGCCGTTAGCTAAGACGTTTATGCCAGAACCAGCGGTGGCACCATAAAAACTTCCAATATTTATATAATTAGATGCGCTTCCGTCAGAAACATGATTATATGCAACACCACCCCTATTATTAGCCGACGCTTCTTTACCAAGTACCATATAAGCATTTCCTCCATTGGAGATATTTGGCGTTAAGCCCTGCATGATTCCAATGGACCCTGCTGAAGTAACATTATTAGTTGCTATCATTATTGTATTAGCCCCTGAAAAAGAACCGGCCACGGATAAAGGGGATCCCGGACTCGTCGTTCCAATGCCGACGTTGCCTTCTGGAGTAATCCGCATCTTTTCAGATGAACCTGGAGCAAAAATTTGGCCTACAGAAGAATACAAAAACGAACCTGCACTAGTAATATTGATTGACCCAGCTCTTGTGCCATCGCCCCAAGCTATTTTTTGAGATGCATATCCCGTAGAACCAACAGAACCTATTTGTAATGAAGATACTGGTGCCGTCGTCCCAATGCCGACGTTGCCATTAGATGCCTTGATAAGCATGTTATTTATAACGGAAGAACCATTCCAACTTTTCCAACTATAATCAGCTGCTGCTGAATAAAAATTGTCAAAATAAACTTTTGTTCCGTTGGTCCATTCGAAAAACTGACTCGTGTCCGAAAAACGCAAATTACCATTGACTTCTAATTTTTGGTTTGGTGCCGTCGTCCCAATGCCGACGTTGCCACCGGAAATAATCCTCATCGCTTCGGTTGTGCCCGGTGAAAAAATTATAGCACCCGTTGTTAGTGTATTAAGCGTGAAATTCGCTCCATTGGATTGCGTCAAAATTCCATTAGCTCTTATATTTGTATCGGACCAGACCGAACCAGAACTGCGAATGTTACCTGTAACTTGCAATGGGTACCCCGGACTCACCGTCCCCACCCCCACATTCCCTGTTGTTGCATCCACAAAAAGTTTTCCTGAGTTAACATTCAAGTTGCCAGCCAAATCTAGGCTACCTGTTCCATACACATTTCCATCCACATGCAATCGGTAACCATTCGCATCATTAGACCCAATCGCCACATCCCCCGTCTCTCGGTAAATATTCCCGCCTGATTCTCCCCACCAATTGGCGTTGACTGAGCCAGGAGTTAGATAGGCTCCATTAGTTGCGTCATAGAAATTGGTAGCTCTGACCGTGCCAGCTACTTCCAACTTAGTGGTCGGAGTGATGCCAATACCCACATTGCCAGCAAGATTGTAAGCTACATCCGAACCAGTCTTGGTCCAGAAGTTTTCACCCAATTTTAATCCGTTCCAATAGACATCTCCAGCTACATTGTAAAGCTTGTCGACAGTGTCAACTGGCGCGGTGGTTTGGCGCAAATGCACGCGACCGTTGATGTCGAGAGTTTCGGTGGGAGTGTTAGTCCCCATTCCAATGTTGCCAGTTTCGCGATAGATATTGCCTGCGGTTTCTCCCCAGTAGTTAGTTGAGACACTATCAGAAGTTAGATAGATGCCACCCGGCAACATAAAGGCATCCGCTTTGACGGTGCCAGTCACTTGCAGTTTGGTGCTCGGACTATTGGTGCCAATACCTAGACGTTTGTCAGTGTTGTTCCAAAACAGTTCTGAGTCAGAGGCAAATGTGCCGTTGTCATTCCATTGCAATTGCCCCGTGGTGCCACCTGGGATGATTTTGGCTGTCCAACTCAAATTGCCATTGCCGTCAGTGGCAATGAGTTGATCCGCGCTACCATCACTAGTTGGCAGCGTGTAGGCGCCAGCAATGAGAATCGTCTCAACATGCAAGGTGCCTTGCACTTCGGCGTCGTTGGAAATCACTAAATCGCCAGTCTGAGTTAGACCGTGTTTGGAATTGTTGTTGCCAATGAAAATAGGTGAAGCGCCGATTAGACGATGGGCGTAGATGGTGTTCCAGCTTTTGCTAGAGTTACCAAGATTGTAGGAGAGATTATCATTAGGAATAATATCCTTGGTAGTGGTGGTACCTTCTACTGTTAAATCGCCTTCACTCCCTGAGAGAGTTAGGGCGCCACTGATTTCTCCGCCATCACTGGAAACTTTGCCATTGATAGATTCGGTTAGATTTTTGGAAGTGTCAGTGATAGATTGGGTAAGCGTTTCTTTGCTGGAAGCAATAGTTTTGGACAGATCTGTTCTGGTTGAATCCAAAGCGCCAGAGAGATTGTCAGAAGTTTTGTTGATGGCGCTTTTAGCTAGATTGAAAAAGGAACTGTTAGCTTGCAGTTGTTCACCCGAAAGTTTTGTCAGAGCAATCCTGCCTTGACTCACCGTGAACATACCATCAGCCACTGCGTCCGTGATTGGATAGAAAGCTTGCGGGTAGGTGAAGACGGAAAATAGCAAGAGGAAAATGAAAATGAAGAAAGTGGCGTAGAGACTTTTTCTCGTTAGTTGTTTGACTGTTTGCTGATAAGTGCCTCGACCGATTTGATAGAGCCGGATGACATAGGTGATGAGTCCGATGGCCAGGGTGATCACTGCTACATACGCAGCCAGAAAAAAATATGTTTCTAAGGAAAAGAAGTTGCGAAAAATAGTGAAGAAATTTAGCAATGGCGCCCAAGCATTTGGAAAAAAGACGATAAACAGAATGAGGATAGCGAGGGAGAGTTTGAAAGCCAGCTTCAAGAAAAAGCCATGTTTTACGAGAGCTTCATACAGAATGTGATCTTTGCGGTTTTTAATGTATAGCCAGAGAGCAAAGGAGATAAGTAGAATAAAGGGTGAAACAGCAATGGTGCTGGTGATCAGATTAGCCAGTGATTCATATTGAGAAAGGAATTTGAGCAAAGCGAAGATGCAAAAACCACAAAGACCAGAAAACGGCTTGTGTGTAGATTGTATTTTTCAAAAACATTGCCTCCGTTAGCTTGCATGAGTTTTTGTTTTTTATAGCCAATATCTGGCAATGTATGATTGCTCAGAAAAGGCTTTTATCTGATTGAATTATACCACAAAAATGGGTATGCAGGGGGGTGTGGATAACTTTGTGAGGGGGGAGTGAAAAAAGCGATTGCCTTATAGCAATCGCTTTTTATATCCTAAGTTGTGAGGTTATTTAGAATCAACCAACCACCAGTTGAATTTCAGATCTTCAACCGAAGGAATTTTAATTTTCACGATAAAGCCCTCTCCGGCATTTATCTTTGTAACGGCCAACGGTTGATCAGTGACTATCATTGAAGTCACAAAAACCTTGCTATCCCCACTCACCGCTTTCGTGTTGACTGTCACCGAAGTATCCCCAGCCTTGATAGTGGCTTCTCCGATAGTAGCCTTGTCTTTGTTTTTTGGATCGACGGTGATGATGATGGAGCCAGTCTCAGTGATTTGCGAGGTCAATTTACCAACAATTGTAATGTCGCCAGCCTTGCTAGTGTCTGTGATGCCTAGGAGTTGGTTCAAATAATCTATGGATTGGGTGTTGGCATCAATCTGGGCGATGTTGACCGGTGTAGCAATTTGGGATTGCAAGGTGGTGATTTGTTGTTGAAGAGTTTCTGTTATTGTCTGTAGAGACGCAATATTTTGCGTCTGTGCGTTGATTTGATCATTGATATTTGAAATTTGTTTGGTGCTTGTATCTTGGTTATTGGTTATTTCGCTTAGACTTTTTTCAATCGAACCAAATTGGGTGTTAACAGAATTTTTTAGTTCTGCCACTGTGGTGATGTTGCCCGTGACTTGCAGATTTAGATTTTCAATCTGCGATATTTGCTCTTGGAACATCTGATCTTTCACATCGGCAAATCTGGCATAGAGTCCATGGATAGCTCCGTCTTGAAGAGTGGAGTCAGCGTATGGGATGAGGAGTTCTCCAGGAGTGATTTGTTGAGTTAGATAGTTTTGGAAATGAGTGAGTTCATTGGGAGTGACACCTTTGAGGGTGTTTTTAGAAAGTTGGTTAAGTGGGGCGACTTCGTAGTTGGGAATTTGGAAACCTCCAGTCTTAGCAATATAGCTCCAAGTGCCTCCAGTTCTAAAGTAGAGTCTTTCAGTGCCTAGGGTTGTATCAAGACAAGTGAGGCCGTCAGTAGCTGTGGTGAAAGTTAAATCAGTACAAGCGCCGGCGTTGGTTTTTTGGATGAAGCCGTCGGAGGAGGTGGTTTGGCCGACAACATCCAGCTTGGCAGTTGGATTGCTTGTACCAATCCCAATATTTCCAGCGGATGTTATTCTCATTTGCTCTGCAACAACAGTGCTACCAGTTCTAAAAACTAAATCAGTTGGAACACTATCAGCAACTACAGTTCCATTTACTATTGCAAAAATAGTAGCTCTCTGCGTATAGGCTGTTCCATATCCAAAAAAACCTACAGAACCAATATAGTCTCCATTAGCTAAAGTAGATGGTGACAATATTGTCCCCCTTGATTTTCTTAGATTTAAAAGTGCAGAATGTACGCTTGAAGCATGTTGTGACGAAGTTATACCTCTGTCTGCACTAACAGTGTCAGAAGATGTTACATGTAATTCTCCAACTGGAGAATTAGTACCAATACCAACATATCCAGTCGTACTATTAACAATAAAATTGTGTGAGTTAGTCCCTCTGCTTACCAAAAAACCTTTGTTTGCTGGGATATAAAATCCTGCATACGCTCCCTCCAATGTAAAAGAATCATTAATTCCTACTTGAAAATCTGCATTTTCTGTCCATGCTGTTGGTTTAAATCTTAGCGCTGGATAAGTTGAAGAAAGTTTTATATTACCAAGTATGTCTAATTTTTCAGCAGGGACAGTTACACCCATTCCTATTCTCCCATTACTTGTTATTCTCATACCCTCGACTGGTGTACCCGCACTATAAGAATTTAGCAATAATGAAGATGTATTATCTGCCCCAACTCTTAACGCCTGAATTGAACCAACAGCATTCGCTACACCAGCACTATCTTTAATTTGGAAAGTGAGAGAAGAGCCAAATCCATCAACCATATCACCTGACGTAGTGTGTCTTACAAACAAAGCTGAAGCTACGGAATTTGTAATAGCAGTTGCCCTTTCTAGCGTAATTATTTCAGAAGCACCACTAATTACATGTAACTTGCTTTCAGGAGCAGTCGTGCCGATGCCGACGTTGCCAGTTGGTTTAATTGTCATAGCAGTAATCTCGGCAGTATTAGAAGAGACTCTAAATTGCATGTTTGCTGGATTATAAAAAGTAGAACCAGCAGTGCCATCTTGTTGAACAATAATTCTAGCAGCTTGACCAAAAGTATTAACAGAAGTAACTCCGCCAAATTGAAAAATACCTAAATAATCTCCATCTTGTGTTGTAACCATAGAACCAGCTGTTGTTCCACGTGTTTTTAACCAACTTCCATAGGAAGCATTACCATCATTACCAAATTTTGTAATTTGAAATTGGTCTCCTAAACCACTACCAGCTACTTCTAGTTTATATGCGGGCGCCGTCGTCCCGATGCCGACATATCCGTTTGTTCTTAGTAAAGTCATTACCGTGGATTTTAAAGCACCTGCGTCCGTTCGACTGACAAATTCTAAATTTGTGCCAACATCGCTACCAGATTCTGCTACACTATTTGCTCTGATTATCCACCTAGAAAGTCCCCCTGAAGAAAACATCAAATCACGTGACTGTCCCGCTGCCGAATTAATCATAGCTGATACATATCCACCGTTACCATCTACCTGCAGTAAAGATGTGGGCGTTGCTGTTCCAATACCAACACTACCATTGAATGCCACTATGTCAGTTGAAAAATCTCCATAAATCAAAGGCGAGGCAGTGTTAGAGTTGTCGATATATAATTTGTTTGAACCAGTTTCGCTGTAGCCAGACTTATATCCAATAAATATATTGCCTGAACCAAGTACTGAATATCCAGCTTGGTAGCCAACTCCTGTATTATAGTTGCCAATGATGTTGGAGTAGAGAGTATCCACACCATTAGCAGTATTGAAGGAGCCTGTGGTATTAGAAAAAAGAGTATGCCTACCATTGGCAGTATTATAGGAACCTGTGGTATTGACATAGAGAGCATTCATACCATTGGCGGTGTTTTGAAGCCCCGTAGTGTTAGTATAGAGTGCTTGTCCACCATTGGCAGTATTTTCTTGGCCCGTAGTATTGAATCGGAGAGCTCTATATCCATTAGCTGTATTTACGCCACCCGTAGTATTAGAGTTTCCAGCCTGATAACCCGTGAAAGTATTCCAATTTCCCGTATTAACATTCCCTGCTTGATAGCCAAGAAAGGTTGAAAATCTTGCATCATCAAAATTAATCAGTCCACTAACTTGCAAGCTATTATTTGGCGTTGTAGTTCCAATGCCGATGTTGCCTGTTGCATTTACTACCGTTAATAAAGCTGTGCCGCTTGAATTACTAACAATTATATTTCCACCTAACTCTGGTGCAAATAAAAAATTATTGCTGTTGTCGATTCCAAAATACCCCTGACGAGCCGTATTATTATAAAATTCGATATAATTCCAACCGCCCGTGGTCTTACGCAATCTAATAGGATTATCAGTTGTGCTCGAAATTTCTAATTTTGCCCCTGGCGTCGTTGTCCCGATGCCAACATTTCCACTGCTTGCTTGAATATACATACGATCAGTGGCACCGGCGTTGAATCGCATATTTATTGAATTAGCCGAGCCCATACTTAGTGTGCCGCTAGTGCTATTTCCATCATGCGTAAAAAGCGCAGCCCCGCCAAGACGGACATATTGATTCTGAGCTAGATTTAAATCGCCACCGCCAATGTCCAACTTGTATGCTGGATTCGTCGTTCCAATTCCAACATTGCCTCGCAAAATTGTTTCCACGACAGAGGCGTTGCCCAGCACTACTTGATTGCTAGCGGTGGTATAGGCGCCATTGCCCAGTGCCATGGAATTTGTAGCATCAACTTTTTGCGAAGCATTGTTGCCAGCACTATTTCCCAAAAATGTATTGTATGTCCCAGTTGTAATTGAAAATCCAGATTGATAGCCCATAGCCGAATTGTTATCAGCAATAGTATTGCGCAAAGAATATGGACCAATTGCTACATTTGAAGAACCCAAGACATTCATTCTAAGCGCTTCTGAACCAACTGCTACATTATATGCTCCAGAAGTATTGGCATACAGAGTATATGAACCAATTGCTGTATTCATCATCCCCGTGTTATTTGGCCCAAGAACATAAACTCCCAAAGCAGTATTATAATTGCCAGTATTATTGACACTCGCTCCAGCGCCTATCAATGTTGAGTTCTTCGCACTATCAAAATTAATCAATCCTGCCACCTGCAAAAGATTATTTGGCGTAGTCGTGCCAATACCCAAGCTTCCATTGACGGCCAAAATATTGGTTGAAAAATCTCCATAAATCAAAGGCGTGGCCGTGTTGGAATTGTCGATATACAATTTGTCTGATCCAGTTTCGCTGTAACCAGCTTGGTAACCAAGAAAGATGTTGCCAGAGCCAAGCGCTGAATATCCAGCTTGATAACCAAAGCCAATATTATTGCTGTTGGTACTAATGTTCCTAAGAGTTTCCTGGCCTATGGCATAATTATTAGAACCAGTCGTGTTTGAAATAAGCGCATACAAGCCAATAGCGATATTACTGTTTCCAGAAGTATTTGAATAAAGAGCCATATTGCCCATGGCGGAATTATATGATCCAGTAGTGTTAGAATACAATGCCAGTGGCCCAAAGGCAGAATTATATGAGCCAGTAGTATTAGAAAAAAGGGCGCTATTTCCCAAAGCTGAATTATAAAATCCAGCAATGTTTGCACGAAGCGCTTGGTTTCCTAGAGCTGAATTATAACCACCTGTAGTGTTTGAAAAGAGAGCTAGATAGCCAATTCCCGTGTTATCATTATTCGTCAAATCATCCACTTTTCCAGCATCTTCACCGAAATAGGTTGACCGTCCTAGCCCAGTTTGTGAAACCCGTCCGTTAATGGTTAGTTTTGCTCCAGCAGTTGAAGCGCCGCTAATTCCTACTGTGCCATTTATGGTCAGTGCATCGGTTGAAAAATCTCCATAAATCAAAGGCAACGCTGTATTGGAATTGTCGATATACAATTTGTTTGAACCAAGTTCATTATAGCCAGCGTTATAGCCAACAAAAATATTGCCCGAACCAACAGAATTTTGAAATCCTGCCCCATTGCCAACACCAACGTTGCTATTTCCAGTAGTATTGCCCCGCAAAGCATCTACGCCGACAGCCGAGTTATAGCTACCCGTCGTATTGGAATAAATAGCATACACTCCGAAAGCAGAGTTGTATCCACCAGCAGTATTATATCTGAGAGCTCTCATCCCAAACGCAGAATTACTCCAGCCATCAATGTTATACATCATGGACTGATAACCTACAGCTACATTATTTTGACCAGCAGTATTGCGATTAAGAGTTTGATATCCGACTGCAATATTATTTGAAGCTGTATTACTATAAAGAGTACCTGTTCCAATGGCAATGTTATAACCACCTGTGTTAGAATATAGCGCCTGATATCCCACAGCTATATTGTCTTGACCCGTGGTATTTAACGCCCCAGCCTGATAGCCCACAAAGGAGTTATGAATTCCAGCATTCGCATTCCCCGCTTGATAACCAAGGCTTGTGGAATATAGGGAGTTATTAAAATTTATAAGTCCCGCTACTTGAAGAAAATTATTTGGCGATGAAGTTCCAATGCCAAGATTACCAGCAAAATATCCATTACCGCTAGCATCGAGCTTGAATTTATTGACGCTATTAACATTGAAATCCAAGAAGTCGCCACTGAATGAGCCAGAGCCGTTGGCGAAATTCATATTGATACCATCTCCAGAAAAAGCGGAGGTTGTCTGAGATAAACTCAAAGCATTTCCGGTTGTTACTCCACTCTGATATAAATATATCCCGCTTGAACCTGATGCAACAGTCGATAACTCAAGCGCGGTATTGCTTATATTTTGATTTATTGTAAGGGCTGCGCCTTGTGCATTGTTTGTAAAAACTGCCCTGCCTCTTGGCGCAATAGTGAAAACATCCCCACCACCGAGAGTTGCAGGTTGTGATATTTTAAAGACACTCTGGCTAACTCCTTCCTTCCCTTGAATATGCAGATTGGCGGATGGCGTACTCGTCCCAATCCCCACATTCCCCTCAGCATAAATATTTTTCACATTCAAATCCCCCAACTCCTCCGTATTCTCTCTTTGAAATAAGTTAAATTGTGACAGAGTGGCGTCCCAGACCAAGGCTGCATAGCCGTTTAGGCTCGAGCGATAGAAACGCAAGCCCATAGTTTCATCAACTGTTGAATCAGTGTTGATGGCAAAGTATTCACTGGTAGTTCCGTTTAGGTCTGTTCCACCTACACTCATGTTGTCTACATACAAGCTAGACCAGTGATTGGTAGCTGAGCCCAAATTAAGTCCCGTGGTTGATGGAATCAAATTGGAATTGATGGTCACATTCTCACCCGAGGTTCCCAGTGTGGCCTCACCATTGATGATGAGTGATCTAGCATTGATAGTTCCAGCAACATCCAGCGCATAGGCAGGATTGTCTACGCCGATGCCGACATTGCCGTTGTTTAAAATCACCATCCGTTTAACATCGGCGATTTTGATGAAAACATCACCTATGCCATCGGCGTTGGAGTCAGCGATGACCAATGCGTCGTCCGTATTGGAAATGTTTTGAGAAGAGATCAAATCTCCCCAAGCCGGCAAGCCGTTGATGACGCTTAGGACTTGTCCATTAGTACCAATTTTTAAATTAGACAGTGTGTTAGCAGCTGAAGCAAAAAGGGTGTCGCCGACGGTGTAGGTGGTGAGACCAGTGCCACCAAAGTTTGTGGTGACAGCATCGCCTTCCCAGGTTCCCGTGGCAATCACGCCGAGCGTTGTGATGCTGGGTAGAATTTTAGCATCGATCTTTCCACCTTTAGCTAGTTGCACAATGTTGCCTTCGGCTGTGCCAAGAGTGGCGCCACCGACTGAGTAGGAATCTGAAGCCAATGGCACAGCACCAATCTTTTTTCTGGGCACCATTTCACTGTCTGTGTTGATGCGGATACCGATGTAGTAATCATTTTCAGAAAAGTTCAAATCGGCCGGCAAAGGAGTTTCTTCCCCGAGGAAAGCGCCGATAGAACCGTTTTCAATTTTCACCTTTTGGGTTTCCTCCCAAACTCTGGCTCCAGCATCAGCATTAGATGGATAACCATCTGTCTTTGTGCGGTCAGTGGTGTAAATGGCAAAACGGATGTCATATTCCCCATTGGGAATTTCTTTGTTTTTGTTGTTGAGGATGTAGGCGGAGACATCGAGTTTTTTGATGGCTTGCGCGTGATTGGAAAAAAACAAAAGACTGCCTACTGTTGTTAGTAGAGCGACAGTTGCAATTAGTTTTGTTTTTGTTCTAAACATTCTTGATTAATATTCCTTGTGTTAAATTTGTTTTCTACTTTTCATTGATTGCCCAACCGAAGATATCATCAAAAGCTTTGCCGACTAGTTCAAAAACCGAGACAGCACGCGAACCAGAATAGATGCCATAGAAACCAGAAGTCAGTGAGTTGTTCCAGCGATCTTTACTTTTGATTTGATAAAGGTAACCCGTGCCTTGTGCTAAATTAGGTAGAACCAAACTGTGACTGAAACCAAAGCCATTCTCTTTGGCAGTTTTGGAACCCTGACCATTATTCTTGGCGTAGCTGATTTCTGAGTTAGTGAGTTTGTTAGATTTCCAAGTGATGACGGCGCGCGACTCTTCCCCTTTTTTATCAGCGAAGACTTCGCTTTTGATGTCATAGATTTCAATCGGCAGACTTTCTTGATCGTCGCCAGCAACGAGGGTATCCCCCCCGAATCTAACTTGCTTGATGGTGAAGTTTTCACTGGTCAGATTCTTGTTTTGAGCAATGATTTCAGCAGGAATATCAGCGGTGTTTTCAGGTAAGATTTCGGTGACAGTTTTTTTCTCGATGGTGATGGGAGTTTCAGTTTTGACGATGACTTCGGGAAGGTTATTTGACTTTTGTTTGAGCCATAGATACGAAAAAGCGGCCACTAAAAAAATTACAGTGATGACTGTTGCTATGCTCCATAATTTTCTTTCGCTCATGAGTGGATTATACCATTTTTTTGCTTGCAGAACAATGATTTTTAGATAAGTTATCCACAGTTATACGCAAACAAAAAAATCTGACCAGAAGGGTCAGATTTTTAAAAATTTATAAACTAAATCTGTACTTATACATCCAGATTTTTTACACTCTTAGCGTGAGTCTGAATAAATCGGCGCCGCGGTTCAACTTCTGAACCCATCAAAACATCAAACATCTTGTCAGCCGCTTCCGCGTCTTCAATGTTCACTTGCAACATCAAGCGATGCGCCGGATCCATGGTGGTATCCCAAAGTTGTTCTGGATTCATTTCTCCGAGACCTTTATAGCGTTGAATATTGATGCCGAGTGCCTTTTCTTCAGTGAGTTCCTCTGCTTCACCCTCTTCGCTATCAGTTTCCATAGTCATATTTTCCTCCACGGTCTTCAATGCTTCCAAAGCATCATCTTCATCCTTTTTGTCCTTCTTGTCTTTTTTAGTTTTGGCCAAAGTGGCTTTTATTTTTTCAATGGCCACAACTTTTTCTTCATCCGTGAAAACATATTGCACATCTTTGCCTTTTTGAATTCGGTAGAGCGGTGGTTGGGCAATATAAATAAATCCGCTACGAATCAACGGTTCATAATAACGATAGAAAAAAGTCAAAAGCAAAGTTCGAATATGTGATCCATCAACATCGGCATCGGCCATGATGATGATTCGATGATATCTCAATTTATCAATATTGAAACTTTCGCCAATGCCTGCTCCCAGCGCGATGATGATTGGCTTCAAGGTGTCAGATTTCACCACCTTGTCCAAAGTAGTTTTTTCCACATTCACCAATTTTCCACGCAATGGCAAAATGGCTTGGAATTTTCGGTCGCGTCCTTGTTTAGCTGAACCACCAGCAGAGTCTCCCTCTACAATGTACAATTCAGTTTCAGCTGGATTTCGTGAAGAACAATCAGCCAATTTTCCTGGAAGAGTCATGCCTTCCAAAGCGCCTTTGCGAATCACGGCATCCTTAGCGGCGCGTGCTGCAATTCTGGCTTTGCAGGTCAACAAACATTTACCAATGATTGCCTTGGCATTGTTAGGATGTGATTCAAGATAATCTGCCAACGCTTCCGCCATCACACTCGAAACTGCGCCACGCATTTCTGAATTGCCCAACTTAGCTTTGGTCTGTCCTTCAAATTGCGGGTTGCGCAATTTCACACTGATAACCGCTGTCAAACCTTCTTGCAAATCTTCGGCTGTCAAATTTTCTTCTTTTTCTTTAAGAATATTATTTTTTCTAGCATAGGCATTCACCACGCGCGTCAAAGCAGTGCGGAAACCGACTTCATGCATTCCACCCTCTGGCGTAAAAATGTTATTGGCAAAAGAAAAAACATGCTCTTTATAACTGTCCGTATATTGCATAGCAATTTCCACCACTGTATCAGTCGTGTCATCTTTCTTTTCTACATAGAAAGGCAATTCATTCTTGATTTCCTTGCCACGATTTAAAAATTTGATAAATGAAACCAGTCCTCCATCAAACAAAAAGCCATAAGCCCGTTCCTTGCCAGCTTCTCGACTATCATAAACTTTGATGGTGATGCCTTTGGTCAAAAAAGCTTGGTGCCTGACATAGCCCAAAATCTTTTCCCAGCTATATTTTATTTCTGGGAAAATTTGCGGGTCAGCTTGAAAAGAAATAGTTGTTCCAGTCTTGTCAGATTTGCCAGTCACTTTTGGTTCCTTGCTTTTTGGCACACCGCGTTCAAATTCCATCGCATACACTTTGCCATCACGACGCACTTCCGCCTTGGTCCAAACTGACAACGCATTCACCACGGACACACCCACACCATGCAAACCACCAGAGATTTTGTAGCCATTGCCACCAAATTTTCCTCCAGCATGCAAAACGGTCAACACAGTTTCCAAGGTTGATTTTTTAGTTTGCGGATGAATTTCAACTGGGATTCCACGACCATCATCCGAAATTTCTACCAAATCGTTTGGCAAAAGTTTAATGATAATATCTTTTCCATAACCCGCCATCGCCTCATCGATGGAGTTATTAATAACCTCCCAAATCAAATGATGCAGACCTTCAGTTGAAGTTCCACCAATATACATTCCGGGGCGTTTGCGCACTGGCTCTAGTCCCTCCAAGACCTGGATGGAGCTAGCAGTGTACCCGCCATTATCTTTTTTTAATTCTTTTTCTTTAGCCATACTGATAAAATTACAAATTCAAAATTACAAATATCAAACAAATTCAAAATTACAATTTTCAAAATTCAAAACAATTTTGAATTTCAATTTTTGGTTATTGTGATTTATTTGGAATTTGAGATTTTGAATTTTGGATTTAACAAATTATAAATTTTTAAAAAATCTCGCTACTCCCTAGATACAAAATAAAACTCTATCAAAAATATTCCTGCCAACAACAATAATCCATCCCACCAAACTAGCAATCTCAGGCTTTGCAAAATCAGAAGTCCAATCGCAAACAATGCCAACAACATTCCCTGTCGAAAACTAAGTCCGACATTGGAAAAAGCATTTTCCATATCCACATTTTTTCTACGTAACCACAACAACAACAGATTGAAAAGCCCACTCAGAGCAAAAAACAAACTGCAATAAAAAAGCAATTTGCCCGCCACACCTGTCGCATCTGGATCAACGAATTTGACCACAAAAACAAATGCCACAACTGAAAGCAAAGTTACCAAACGAATGCCCCAAATGTATGATTTTAAGGTCATAGAAGTTTAATTGTTTTTTTATTTTACTTTTTTAATTATACAGCATTTCAAATATTTTGGCAAAGGCTTAAATAAAGCAAAAACAGTCCGCCAAGACGAACTGTTTTTGATATGCGGGAAGGACAGTTGATAGGTGGGAACATGTTTCCAAGGCTGGTGACTGGCATTTTGGAGAATTGGGATAGGATTGAGGTGAAAGTGGAAAGGATGGAGACTTTGATGAAGGGTTGCTAGTTACTAGCCTTGTCTTGCGTTTGTTTCATCTTTGCTAGAGCGCCATTTATAAACACCATTCCGAGCCTACTAAGCTTATCCATATGTAATTCAGCCTCATCCTCGGTGATTTTCTTGCCGGAGCGTTCGAATATGAGATTCTGACACTTCTTGATTAGCTCATTTGAATATGTGCGACTTGGTTGTTCTTCTCTTTTTAAGTTTGTCATATTCTTTGTGATGATAGTGAAAACAAATTGACCACACTCTTTATTATGCAACAATTGAATAAAAAAATTTTACTTTTTTTATCTAAATTATATTTAGATAGACAAAAAATAAAACACTTATAAGATTCACGAATAACAACGCCGTCATAACAAAAGTTTGAATTTCGATAAATTTCGATTGCCATGCCTTTCCTCCAAATGGGCCAACTAGATGTTTTCCAGTTTCTCTTGCGTGTTTAGTATAAACTTCGGCTGATTCTCGAGTAATTAAAAAATAAAAGAGATTTTCCAATAAAGCCGCCAAAACAATTAAAACAGCGGTGAGAATTATGATAAAAAAGAAAACTTTCTTGTAATTTGTATCAAGAGACACTGATGTTGAAAGAAAGAAAAGCCCCGATGTAACAGGCGTGTATATTGTCAAAAGAAGTTTTGAAAATATCCTTCTTTCTTTATCTGTTTCATTAATCAGTTTGTTAAACACCCGCATGATTGTTAGTTCATCATTTGGATCTAATTTATCGGTATCCATTTCGGTTAATAACTAAATTTATTATTTCTTTTTTACTTGTTCCTCTTGATCCAAAACTTTCACCGCCAGCATGAAATAGCGCGCAAATTTTTCGAGATATAATTCGGCCTTGTCCTTAGTGATTTTTTTGCCGGAGCGTTCAAATATGATCCGCTGGCACTTTTTAATCAATTCACTCGAGAATGTGCGTTTTGGCTGATTTTCTTTTATCATATTATTTGCCTTGTTGCAAAAACAAATCGCTGTTGTGCTTATTATGCGATAGAGCGATTAAAAAAATTACTTTTTTCCAGATTCCAAATTTTGTTCGGCTGGCGAAAGACCACCGGCGGCTTTATGCGGAAAATAATTCCAAGCGTCTGTGACAAGCTCCAAAACATTGCCCAATTCTGAGGCATCGCCACCACGGTCAAACATCGCCACGACATGCATAAAATCATCCTGCTCTTCTTCGTTGAAAATCGCATCTTTGATATCTCGCAATTCAAAATCACTTTCAGTTTCTTCAAGCATTTCCAAAATCTCGCTTTCAATTTCTTTGCGCCTTTCTAAAATTTCTTCTTTTGTTTCAGTTTCCATATTTTTTATTTTTCAGATCCAACATCTTGAACTTTTGCCTCCTCGGTTTTTTGAGGTAGAGGAATTTTGTCAATAATTTCAAATATTAATTCGATAGGCACAACTCTTACTAATCCAGTTTGTTCTGTAAATATTATTCTAGGCTCACCAGTCTGCTGACTAATAGCAACATCAGAATAATTTTCTCCTGAACTAACAACGCCTATTAATCCTGCGGAAGGATTACTTTGGGTGCCAGCAATTGCTAGCAATTCCGGTTTATGGATAACTGGGCCTCCACTATTTCCGGGATAAGCCGAAGCATCGATATAGAAAAAACCTTCCCCCAATACTTCTTCATCAACTCTAGCTATTATTCCTTGTCTAACAATAACAAAATTTCTTGCTTTACCACTTATACGCATTGGAAATCCAAGTACAAACAATCCATCGCCGGTTGAAATATTTTTTGTTGCAAAATCTTTAGCATAAAATAACTCTTCCCCAACAAAAAAATCGTAATTTATTTTTGCCTCGTCTATTGCAGTAGCGTTAATTGGAAGCACCGCCAAATCAACTCTTTCATCTTCGTGCATTAACCAGAGAGGACAACCATCACTCTTTAATAAATTCACTTTGAAATAATGACTTTTATTATCCAAAGTGTTAAATCTAAAAAATACCTCCTTGAGAAATTCCTTTGTTTTTTTATTCTGATATACATGCCTATTTGTCACAATAAACAACCTGAAGAGGGCGCCTCCTTCATTACTTTTGCCTGTTGGTTTTCCCACCAAAAAACCCGTTGCAATTGAGTTTTTTTGCAACAATCCATTATTATCTTTACTCTCAACTTCAATTGATACAACTGAGTTTAAATAATGTGGTGGTATTAATGACATAAGATTTTATTTTTTAAATGCACCTACTAACTGCATAAAGCTTGTCGGCTTATATTTATCCCATTCCTCCTGCTTAACATAAAGCATTTTATATTCAATTTTCTTTTGTCTTTCACTGGCATCCTCGCACCATTGTGCCAATCTTTTTATTTTTTCAATATCATCCAAATCTTCCCGTCCTTTTGTTTCGATAATATAGATTGTTTTGTTATCTGTCTTCACAAAAAAGTCTGGGTAATAACTGGAAATTGCACCGCTCGCATTTTTGTAATCAATCTTGAAATGAATTTCAAAGTAATTTTTTGCGAAAGAAAGCACATCTTCAGCACCTTCCAAGAAGTCCGCAAATTCAAGCTCGAAATCACTGTCGCCGACAATTTTATTAAATACGCTCTTTTTGGGCAATAAATATTTTTTATCAGTTACCACAAATGGTCGCGCGCTACTAATTTTGAGATAATTTTTTATTTCCGTATCACCAACATCCTGCACAGTCAAATTGTTTATCTCTTTTTTAAAGGTTTCGACAATAGTTTTTACCGCCTCTAATTCGGATAAGTTTCGCAAAATATTTGCGTCATTAAGATTCACTTCTTCATTAAATAGATGCGCGTTGATAAATTCTTTCACTTTGCCAAAAAGAATGTCATAGCAACCAAAGAGACGGAGTTCTTTCATTATTCTTTGCACAAAAAATCCAATCACACTTTGGTAATTTGGCTCAATGGAGCTATTCAAAATTGTTGTGTGATGTTCTTTGTCATCAATAACTTCCTTAAAAACAATCTCTTTCTTTTCTTCCTCGGAAAACTGCTTAACTGAAATTTTTTCATGTTTGAAAGTAGCAATATTCAATAGATTGAGATTTTTGTATTCCCTCTGGATTCTCGGTGTCAGAACCGGCAGTTCAATGTCCAAATTTTCAATATCTTTTTTTACATTTTCATGATCGACTTCAATGACTGTGGGAGTGATTGGAGAACCGCTTCGATCCATTCTTCTTTTTTCCAATTCAACACCTTCTGCCTTGATTGATTCAACAAACTCCATAAAAGCAGGTGTTCCAATGATACTCACATACTCTTCCACATCTTGTCCAAAAAACATTCGGCGAAGACCACGACCGAGTGTCTGCTCTGGCAAAATTTTTGAATCAGAACCATAAGGACGGAGTCCAACGATTGTTGTCACATTTTTTACATCCCAACCCTCTTTGAGCATCAAGACAGAAACAATGACTTTATATGGGCTTTCCATGCTATCAATATCATTGGCCTTTTTCCTGAGTTCTTGCAATTCTTTTTCTTTTTTGCCAGTTGTCGTTTCAGATATCTCACCACTTCTATTTGTGTGAATTGTCAGAACCGCACCTTTCAATTGTGGATAGCTATTTTCCAAAAATTCCGCCACATCATCACAATTCGTTGTATCATCAGTCATTATAAAAAGAATCGATTTTTTTCCTGTTGGCAATAATTCTGTATATATCTTTTCCCATTCTTCCACGCCCAGTCGAATAAAGTCTTCGTATTTTTCAGAAAATATTGAACTTTGTTTTTCTTGCAGTTTTGCCCGACTGGCAGAATCCGGCAAGACCGGATTTTTCACTACGCCTTGATGGATAGCTTCAACCAGCGGATAGTCAGAAACAGTCTGCACAAAAATCTCGCCACGATTATTTTTTGGTGTCGCAGTCACATCGATTTGCAAAGCTAGTTTTTTACCCTTTTGTAATAATCGATTATGAATATCTTCGATTGATTTAAACCATGCCATTTTTGGATCATGAATGTGATGAGCTTCGTCATTAATAACCATCAACTCATCAACGTCGCGCACGATTTCTCCTAAATCAATTTTTGAATCATTAGTCTTTCCAGTAACCTTACTGCCCATAAAATAATCTGACGTGTCCTCATCTTCAAAACTAGCTTCAGATATATCGCCTTCATAAACTCTATGTATATTAGTCAGAAAAATATTTCCCGATTTTGAAATTGTGCCAACCTCATCTTGCAAATGCAGTTTTATTTGAAAATCATCTTGCCAATTTTGTCCGGCAAATCCATTATCAGGCAAAATCGGATCATCATGAAATATTTTCAATCCTTCAAAATCAGCCTTGATTCGATCCAAAACGATGATATTTGGCGTGATGAGTAAGAAATTTTTAGATAGTTCAGAATCTTCTTCATAAAGCTTGTGAAAATATGACCAAGCTAATAGCAAACTCATAACTTTTGTTTTTCCACTTCCAGTCGCCATCTTTATCACAAAACGAAGCCAATCCTCATTGAACATATTCGGACTAACACGACCCAATTTATCAAACTTTATCAAATCATATTTGTTGGAAACTTTTTCAACATCATAGAGCCAGATAATTGTTTCCACTGCCTCTCTTTGAGCATAATAATATTGAAAGGAAACGCTTGTTCCGTCTTTGGCAAAAATGGTGTGTGGCTCAAGAAACCACCAATTCAAAAGAGCCTTGGAAGTTTCGCTTGCTCCGTCATAATTATTCTTTCGCCACTCCGCAACTTGCTCACGCAATTCTGGAACAAAAGGAGGCAAAAGCTTTTCAAAACCCTCTCTTCGCAAATCTTCTTCGGCCGGAAACCACCTGATTGCCGGATCAAGGATTTGAAATTTATCTTTTGGAAAATCTTTGTGTAATGCCATATAACTATTTCTTTTTTATTAGCTCCTGAATTTGTTTTTGCTGTTCCAATATTAACTGTTGATTTTTTTGATTTTGATCAAGAAGTTCCTGGTTAATCTTCTGTGATTGTTCAACAGATCCGGTTTTTTCTGAATATTCCTTATAGATGGCTGAATTTATATGAAAAGAATCAATAATCAATGTTGACACCATCACTAATAAAATTATAACAACACTAAGTAAGATATAGTTTATATCTTTAAATTTAGAATCGGCTTCTTTTTTAACATCTTCCACCGTAACAGAGCCACCAGTTTCTGGTATTTTAATTTGGATTTCACCAAGTTCAGATTTTTCAAATTGCACTTGTTCCTTTTCCATAAATTAAAAAATACCCTTAATTACAAGAACGCCAGACTCCTCCTCAACAGCAAAATCTCTTCCAACAAATTGAGCAAGATCTATCCCACTAAAAGACACTCCTCTACCAAATCTAACACCTGGGCCCATTTGCACGCCACCAATTCTAACCAAGCGAAGAGGCTCAATGCTTCCATCTGTATCTACTTTAAATATTTGATAAAAATTAATTCTTTGAATCATTAATTTATATATTTATCTCAATTACTTTGGTCGTATCGTTTCCAAAAATATCAATCACCTTGATTGCGATTTTCATTTTGCCTTTGGACACTTCCTTGAAAACTGAAATCAATTCAAGAGATCTGTCTTTTTTGGTTCTGAATGATTGCCACTCATTTTCAAAAATATAATTTCCAGTCCATTTTTCTTCAAAGTCGCCTATCTCCATTTGTACAGCATCAGACGATCCATCAAGTTTTTGCTGAACAGTTTTTTCTTTCGGCACTCTGATAATTTCTTTTTTGCTTTCAAAATCAAAATCCACCGACCAATAATCAATCCAGTCAGTCCATTTTTTTGTCAAAGTTTCACGCTCAATAATATCCGTATTTTTATCCTTGGAAATCTTTATGACTTGACCGTTTTCAATGACAATCTTGTTTCCACCGGATTTCAATTTTTCCTCCACTTCTCCAGTATTGTCTTGATTATAGAAAACGGAGAAATCAGTTATCTCAATAGCAACTTCTTTGGCGTTGCCTCGTCCGCGGATAATTGGTTTAACTTCAATATAGGCAATGTCATAAAATTTCACCTGTCCTTTTTCAACCGCTTTTTTATCAAACACTTCACGCGGAATAACCTTAAATTGCACATCAATACCCAGTTTTTTTGCTTGCTCAAAGTCCAGTCCCATTTCATAGTCAAATCCCAAAACATCAGCTTTAGTTATTTTATTCTCCCGACATTCAGTGATTATTTTTTCCAGAAAATCATTTGTAATTGGCGTATCAATTGATCCGACTGCAATCAGCCTATCTCTTTTCTTACCGACAAATGAATTGAATGAATCAATTGGCTCAGCCTTGTAGGCAGAAAGAATGAGTTTGATAAATTCTTTTTCTTTATTCACCCTTTGAATTCTTTTTTCTTCGTCACGCAAATTTTCATTCACAGTCAAAAACTTCTCTCTTTCATATTTTCCAATATTTAAAATTTCAAATGCTCGAAAATTTTTACCAACTTTCTTCAATTCTCTTTGCACCCCAATCATTCTCTTGCGAGTGGTATGGACAGAAAAACGACCTAAATCAGAACCAATCCATTTTCGATTTAGCTTTTCTGCAACCGCCAAAGTTGTGCCTGAGCCACAGAAAAAATCAGCAACAAGATCACCTTCATTGGAAGAGGCGCTTATTATTCTTCTGAGCAGTGACTCTGGTTTCTGGGTTGGATAAGCAATGTGTTCAGGAAGTGCATTAAAAACCTGTCCGATATTATTTTCTTTTCTATCTAGCCAAGTCCAAACATCATCCGCTTTTCTCCCTTCATCTGCATAATATCTTGTAGCATTATTATTTCCAGACATTCTATACTTTCTACCATCCTCATCAACAAGAGGATAAATACTTTCATTCTTTACAAGCAAACGCACTTGATTAAATTTTACTGATTTTTTATTTTTAGCAAAAGAAATTATATAATCATGCTTTTTAGCAAAGCCTTTTATTGGCGCTGTACCAGCCTGATAATGCCAAATTATTTGATTCAAAAAATTTTCCTTTCCAAAAATTTCATCTAGAATTAAGCGCATATAACTATTCAATCTCCAATCACAATGCACATAAACACTACCATCATCCGCCAAAAGACCGTGCATCAACTTTAGCCTTTCATAAATCATCGCTATAAAACTATCGGCGCCTTTGCCCCAGGTGTCGCGGTAGGCAATTTCTTCAATCACCGACGGTTTTTTGGTGAAAGTATCTTCGCCAATTTCAATATTCATCGAAAAATCCGCGCCCACATCAAATGGAGGATCGATATAAATCAATTTCAATCCACCCTCAGCTTCAATTTGTTTTCGAAGTGGTCCATTCTTGAGCGATGACAAAATCAATTTATTGTCACCCCAAATTAGCTTGTTTGACCAGCCTTTCATTTGCCGGCCAGAAGTGTCAAAAAGAGAAGTTTGCGCGGTTATTTTTTCCTCACTCCGTGGTTCATCAATATGCTCAATCGTCTGAAATGGCAAAACTATATTTTCCGTTTCATCAGTTTTTCCATTCCATAAAAGCTCAACCTCCCGATCGGTGTCAAAAAGCAAAAAGCGGTATTTCTCCGGCAATGACTTGCCAGATTCCAAATACTTTATTACATCTCGTTTTTCATTCTCAGTTAGCTTCATATCTTATTGAAACACAAAGGGTTTTTTAGCTATTCTTATGGTATCATTAAGTAAGGGTTTATTCAAGACAGATGAAATGAGCAGGATTTCAAATACAAATAGCACAGGAGGATTGGAAATAGATCGCCTAATGGGCGACGATTTTCTTTTTCTCCTCCTTATTCTGATTGACTACCCAGAAAAAAATCCCGGCATCCTTGATCCAGCTCCGTTTGGAAAATTTAGATTCAAAAATTTGCAGTGGAAGTATTGTATTGAATTTATACTGTTTCTCAAAAATTGTGCTGGCATAAAAGTCACACGAACAAACCAAGACCTTCCCGAAGTTGAAGTTTTTGAGGAATCGATTGAAATTATTCAAAATGGCATAAATAATTATTTGGAAAAATTCATCTCTGGCGAACTTATCCCCATTGATAAAAATTATTTAAATTTTGAAAAACAGAAAAAATATTTTCTAGAGAAAATAAAAACTAAGCTTGAAAATGAAACATCTAAAACGCTTTTTCTTTCTGACAATGAAATTGAAAATGAATATGATTTTTTTGAAAGCATGTTGGCTTTGGAAAGGCAAAAATATTTAAAAATAAAAAGTGTCACCAATTCCCAAAAGCCAGAAAGCTCTGATTTTTATAAAATAGTTTTTACAATACGATCAAAATTTCACAAAAAAGTTAGCGTGCAAAACAAAAAAGTTAGAAGGCTTTCCGTTAAATGCTTTTCAAAAGGAAACTTGGGCTATTTTCGCGTGAAAAAAGAATCCAAAGAAAAAATCATCGGAAAGGCTAATTCCAGGCCGTTTTTATTATTACAATTTTTAGTCAATCAAGGCATTGGCGAAATAGTATCGTTCCAAAAAGCTTTCAAGGCCATCAAAGACGGCAAACATTATAAAACAACCTCCCACCTTGTGGATGAAGAATTGGCCGCTCTTATAAATGCTAGGAAAGTTCTGCAGAAAGAGAGAAAAATACACCCCTTCAAACTAATTATCGGCAAAAAAGACCGCACAATCCGAATGCAATAAATTAAAATCATTTTATTGATTTTGGAAAAAACAGAGAATTCACTCTGTTTTTTCGTTTGAATAAACGAAAAAGTTCAACAGCCAATTCTCTCGTGGCTTGTTTTCTTGACGGCGTGGGGAGCGTTTTATGTAATGCAGTCATGCAAGAACAATTTTCACCACACCTCATAGAAAAATGCCAAAAGCTCGTTTTCAAGCGAGCTGGGGTTCACATCACCGAAGATCAAGCAGGGAGGTGCTTGGAAAAATTGGCGCGTTTGGCTAAACTGGCTTTCGAGACTCTTGTGGAAAATAAACATAATGCAAAACCCGATGGAAAGAATAATCACAATTGATAAAAATGCCCGCTTAAAAATCATTTGCGGAAGCATAATGTTGCAATATAGGAAAAAATCCAAAACAAAGCAAATAGCGTGGCACACAGACGGCCATTTCTCAGATTATGCATCAATGGCAGAACATTACATTTCCAACGCGCCATACCGCGCTATTGAAGGCACAGCGTCAATAGAAAAGCTGATTGAAGTCGTCCAGCAGTCGAGCGACCAAATCAGCCGAGTTTTGAAAAATAATCAATTAAATGGAAAATCACATGGAAAATCAAACCGATGAGACTACGAATGAAGAATTCAATCAAATACCAGCTGGTGAGAAACTCTGCCCGCTCATGAATGGATTCTACAAGGGCATTCCTTGCACTTCAGATTGTGCCCTGTATCGTGAGGGTAAGAATGAAAATGCATGTGCTTTGCATGAACTGAGATCGATCAGTTGGTTCATGAAGCAGAGCCAGGACAAAAAGCCCATTGATTAAATCAATGGGCTTAAAAAAATAATTATTAACTACACAATCAAATGGCTATGGTCAAGATTGAGGGCTTCCTCAAAAAGCTGGAAAAATTGCCGTTGAGCGAGCTATGCCCGCTCATCGACAATGTGAAGTGGAACTGCGGAAAATTAGACAAAGGCAATGAGCCATGCTGTCATAATACCTATAAATATATGAACTGTCCGCATTTCAAAAAATGGTTCTATTGGAATGTGACCCGGATGGTTGCCAAAGAAATCGCCAAACTGGAAATTAGTCAAAAGAAAAAGTAACCAAAAAGAAATGTAAATAATACTTACTTACTAAAGGTACAGTAACTAGTAAGTAAGTATGGTTTTAAAAACTTTTTCTTTGAGAAATCTCTCTAACTGAAAAACTGAAACGACCTAAAAATCCCTCTGTCGCGCGAAAAATGCTACGCTATGCACATTTAAAAGGCTCGGATAAGCCAAAGTTATGGGAATTAAAAATGACGGTGATCCGCCGCGCGCTGGCAACGAACCACTGACTTGAAAAAATGCACAAATCTTGGCAGAGGCGCAGCGGAAAGGGCGCCAGAGGACAAAAAAATTGGAGCAATCTTTGAGAAGACGCATTTTTGCCGGAACAATGACGGCCATCCGGAATTGGACGGAAAAATGCAAGCGACGAGAAGTTGAAACGATTTTGTTTGGCCTCGGGTTCGCACTCCCCTCGCCTTGGGGCGAGGGGTTGGGGGTGTGGGGAAATCCAAAGTGCGGAAAAGGATTGATGTCCTACAACGGGCATTCTTGCGACACCCCTTTTTTCTCAAAAATCGGGGAAAGCTTGGACACGATTTTTGCAAGAAAAAAGAGCGTGTTCGCAAAATGCCTCGTTGTGGGAGGGTGAGAAAAAGACAGTCCTTTAGTTTTCAAAGTGAAGTTTTTTTCGAATCCCCTTGCGTCAATCCTTTTCCTTCCTTGCGGGGAAAGAGATTGAGAAGACCGCCAAGGTTTTCTCACTACTAAAGCAGTTTGACCGCAACCTTTATAAATTGTGCAGGATGAAACAGTGGCATTGGAAAAGTCTGATTAGATATTTGGCAGTCTGGAATTTTCGCCGCGAAAAGTTCCAGTCTGCCAAATTCCTTGAATGAAAACATTTTCCAAGGACACTGTTTCTTTCTGCTTTCCTTTTTGATTGGTTGCGGGAAAACTACCCTTATTTTAGGGGGTTATCCATAGAATAAAAATATGTTATTATACATATGGACACAAATTAATATTCATCAGAACACAATCGGTGCGATTTTTTTTCGTATCGAGAAAAGGGCGACTTTCGCTTCAAGTTCTGATGAAGAATTTGTGTCCAGCGAGGTCGTCCTTTTGTTTGGGCGAAAAACAAAAAAATTATGGACACAAACTTATTACTCAGCGATTCACCGGCAGACTTGCCAACCATATTGATGTTTTTTGGAACATTTATTTTTATAATTTTTATGGAATATGGAAACGATAAAAACAAAAACAAATAAACCAAAATTTGTCATCTATGCCCGTAAGTCATCAGAAGACAATAGCAAACAAGTGCATTCGATTGATGCGCAGATTTTTGTCATGAAAGACATTGCCAAACATGAAGGCATTCAGATTGTGGAAATCTTTCAAGAATCAAAATCCGCCAAAGAACCTGGGCGGCCGGTTTTCAACAAGATGATCGAGCAATTCAAGAAAAACAAATATGATGGCATTCTCTGCTGGAAAATTGACCGCTTGGCGAGAAATCCGGTGGACGCCGGAATTGTGCAATGGCTTTTGCAGAAAAATTCCATCCAGCAGATTATCACCAGCGACCGAAAATATAATCCGGAAGATAATGTCATTATTGCCAGCGTAGAATTCGGAATGTCGAATCAGTATATTTTGGATTTGTCTAAAAATGTGAAACGCGGTTTGGCGGAGAAAGTTCGGCGCGGAGAATATCCCGGGCCGGTGCCACTCGGATATTTGCGAGATTTCAAAACTAAAAAGATTATCCTAGATCCTGACAAAGCGCACTATATCAAACGAGCCTACCAACTTTATTCAACTGGCCTTTATTCTATCGACCAGCTCACGGAAAAACTGAACAATGAAGGCTTGCGCTCTTTGCACAGCCAAAGAGTCCAGCCATCAATTATTGGGCGCATGCTGAATAATCCAATTTATTATGGCTGGTTTGAATGGAAGGGCCAACTTTGCCCGGGCAAGCACGCGCCAATCATCTCCAAGGACATTTTTGACAAGGTGGACGAGATAATGTTTCCGCAGAGGGTTATGAAACGGAAAGATAAGCGAAAGTTCACTTTTCGCGGCCTTTTGCGTTGCGGTGAGTGTGGGTTGAAGATAACCGCGGAGGTGCGGAAAGGCCACACCTATTATCGTTGCACGAAATCCAGAGGCACCAACAAATGCTCCCAAAGATATGTGCGTGAAGAGGCTCTGGACGAAGAAATCAACCGCAAGCTATCTGAGCTCAACTTTGATCCGGAAGTGACTGAGCTGGCCATTTTGGCGCTCAAAGACCAAAACAGAAACCAACTGCAACAGCAAATTGAAATCCAAAGAAAGAACGAGGAACTGCTCCGCAAGAACCGAGAATCGCAAGACATCCTCGTCAATCGCTTTTTGGACAATCTCGTGCCAGAGGATATTTATAATCGCCGGCTGACAGGCTTGCGCAACGATGAAGCACGGTTGGATGAAATAATCCAAAACACCAAAGACAACACACGCAACGCTTTTGATAAGATTGAAACGATTGTGCGCTTTTCCCAATTAGCCAATGAAATATTTACAAATGGAACTCCGGTAGCGAAGAAAGAAGTGGCTGGCATAATATCTTCGGACATCACTTTGAAAGATAGAAAAATCCTTGATTTTAGCCTTGATGTTGAATTTCAATGGATGATAGATGATATGAATGACTCGTTTGCCCTAAACCACAAAATTGCAATCTTGGAACCAGTCACTTTAGCTTTAGAAAAAGCAAAAGCAGGCATTGAGTTGCCTGCTAAAAGCGTTGTGCGGGGCTGGCCGGACTCGAACCGGTGACCTACTGCGTGACAGGCAGTCGCTCTAACCAACTGAGCTACAGCCCCATTTGTCTATTCTATTTTTAACTTTGCGTAACCTACTGCGTGGCAGTCCCGAGTACTCGGGATCTGACCAACTGAGCTACAGCCCCATAATTTGTCTATTTTATTTTCAACCCGTAGCAGGGGTGAGATTCGAACTCACGACCTCAGCGTTATGAGTGCTGTGCTCTAACCAACTGAGCTACCCGGCCATGCTTTTTATTCCAATTTATGTTGCGGGGGCAGGATTCGAACCTGCAACCTCATGGTTATGAGCCATACGAGCTGCCATTGCTCTACCCCGCTATAAGTCCATTCTATGCAGTAAAATGGCACTGCAAAAACTATTTGTTATTATAATCAAACCAGCTAAGTTTGTCAATCAAATATTTGATATACACGCAAAAATTCCTCAAAATGATTCAGAGCATGTTCAGCGTCCTCCTTGCTCAATTCCAAACTGTCATCATGTATAATCCTGTTTCGCAGTTCATGCGCCTCTTTCATCCCCTCCACATTTTCAATTTGACCATCTGGGATGCCATCCAATCGCTCAGCAAAATTGTCACCTTTATATCCCATCCTAGTTATCAAATCATCAATAAAAGTGTCTGCTTCAATGATTGCAATCTTATAATCTGATTCATTGCCAACCTCTATTTTTTGTCGAATCTGTTGCCAAGTCTTTCTGGTTTTTTTCTTGTTAGTTGTTAGTTCACGCGGGATATTCATTCCAGTCACTGTCTCTCTCAGGTTGCCACTCAAACCTCTTTGCACCAAAAGCAAGATAATATCCACAAAAAGTATGATTGTATAAACACCCGCCAAAAATTTTATCACTGACAAAGCGCCTGAGTGATAAAGCTTAATTGCGTCAGCATATATAGTTGTCGCCAGCATTTCTACATCCATTCTTTTTTTATTTACCCTATTAGATTCCTCTATGGGGGCAGATTATTTAGTTGCGATTTCGTATGCATGCGCCGCACGCAAGAGATTTTCTTCATCAAACCATTTGCCCATCAGCTGAAAGCCTTGCGGTAATTGTTTGCCGTCTACCTCCACTGTCGGCCCAGGCACACTGATTGCTGGCACACCTACAATGTTAGCTGTAATAGTAAAGATATCTTCCAGATACATTTGAATTGGATCAGCCGTTTTTTCTCCAAATTTGAAAGCAGGACTTGGGGTGGTCGGCGTCAAAATCAAATCCACCGCCTCAAAGGCTTTTTCAAAATCTTGCTTAATCAAGGTTCGCACTTTTTGGGCTCGTAAATAATATGCGTCATAATATCCTGAGGACAAAGCATAGGTTCCCAACATTATACGTCTTTTTGGTTCAGCACCAATTCCATATCGTCTTGAGTCTAGGTATGTTTCAATGAGATTCCGATCTTCTGGCAAAAAGTCAAGCTGAGTATCTTCATGGTCTTCCGCGCGCATACCAAATTTCACCCCATCAAAGCGCGCCAGATTTGAACTCACTTCACATGGCATAATAATATAATAAACTGGCAAAGAATATTTCGCATTTGGCAATTCAATTTCTTTAATCTCGGCGCCCAGTTCGCGATATTTTTCCACCACTTTTTCAAAAGAAATTTTCACTTCGCCCGTCAATTTTTCTAAATAATCTTTGACGACTCCAATCTTGAGTCCGGAAACTTCTCCAGTCAGATATTTAGTATAATCCTTAGCTGGGCTTTGTGCGCTAGTTGCATCCATTTTGTCTTCACCAGAAATCACGCTCAAAATTATTGCCGCATCTTCCACGGTTTTAGTGATTGGTCCGATTTGATCCAAACTTGAAGCCATAGCAATGGCGCCATAACGAGAAACCCGACCATAAGTGGGCTTGAGTCCCACCACGCCACAAAATGACGCTGGTTGGCGAATTGAGCCCCCAGTGTCAGTTCCCAACGCCCAAACAGCCTCGCCTGAAGCCACTGATGCCGCTGAACCGCCTGAAGAACCTCCTGGCACTCGCTCCAAATCTACTGGATTTTTAGTTGAACCATAAGCGCTCTTCTCGGTGGAAGAACCCATCGCAAATTCATCCATATTCGTTTTGCCCAAAAACACTGCTCCAGCCTCCTCGAGCTTTATAACCACTGTTGCGTCAAAGGGCGCAATGTAATTATCCAAAATTTTTGAAGCTGCCGTCGTCCGCACACCTGTCACACACAAATTGTCCTTAATCGCTCCAGGGATACCTTCTATCATTCCAATTTCAACTCCTGCCGCAATTTTTTCATCCACTTTTCTGGCCTGCTTCAAAGCCAGTTCTTTGGTCAAAGTTAGATAGGCATTTAGATTTTTATCCTGCTCCTTAATGCGCGCAAAATATTCTTCAGTCAATTGAACTGAAGTAATCTCTTTTGAAATTAATTTATTGTGAAGCTCTTTAATCATGAAGCATGAAACATGAAGCATGAAACAATTTTATTTTTTGTTACATGTTTTATGTTGTATGTTATATGTTTTATAATATAGACTTAACTTTCCCAAAATTATCTTTCTTATCTGGAAACAAATTTATTATTTCAGCCTTATTCTCAAACTCGCTCATCTTATCTTCCCGCAGCCGATTCTGCATCCCAGTAATATGCGCCGTCGGTTCTACGCCAGAAACATCAACCTCTTTCAACTCTTCAATCCAATCCAAAACAGCTGACAAGTCAGTTGCAAATTTTTCCAAATCTTTTTCGTCAACGCCAATGCGGGCTAGACCAGCAATGTGTTGAACTTCTTCCTTACTTAACATAAATTACAAATTCAAAATTACAAGCTCCAAATAAATTCAAAATTACAATTTTCAAAATTCAAAATAGTTTTGGATTTTAGATTTTGGTTATTGTAGTTTATTTGGAATTTGAGATTTTGGATTTTAGATTTAAAATTATTATTTTATCATCTCTCCAAACTCCTTCTCCCCAACAACCCTAACTCCCAGCGTCAAAGCCTTTTGATACTTGGATCCTGGATTTTCTCCCGCCAAAACAAAACTTGTGTTTTTACTCACACTCGAAGAAACTGATCCTCCCTCTCGTCTAATAATATCTTTTGCCTCGTCTCTTGTAAAGCTTTCGAGCTCACCCGTCAAAACGATAGTCTTGCCCGAAAGTTTTGCCTTTCCCTCCTTTCCCCCATTGACCCCCTTTTCACTCAGAATCTCCACTCCAGCTGATCTCATTCTCTCTAAAATTTCTAAATTATTTTTGTCCCCAAACCAGCTCACCAAACTCTCCGCTGATTTTTCACCAATACCCTTAATGCTCCGCCAATCCTCAACGGTTATTTCAGGAAAAAACTTAATGACATCCGCTAAATTTTGAATTTTGTGCTTTGAATTTTGTGCTTTATTTGGAATTTGAGATTTGAGATTTGGGATTTCCGTGTTAATCGCCTGAGCGATTAGCACGGCCGTTTCTTCCCCCACATGTCGAATCCCCAAAGCAAAAATAAATTTTTCCAAAGTTATTTTCCGACTAGCCGCAATAGCTTCAATCAAGTTCTGTGCTGACTTTTCCGCAAATCGCTCCAGTGGTTTCAAATCCCCCAAGGTCAACTCAAAAATATCTGAAAAATCAGCCACCAAACCCTCATTCATCAATTGTTCCACAATGCTTTCTCCCAGCCCATCAATATTGAAACCTTTCTTAGACACAAAATGAATGATTTTTTCAATCTCCACTGCATAGCAATTTTTGTTAGTACAATAATGCGCTGCCGAAAATGTAGGGGTTTCACCCCTACGCCGTAGGGGTGAAACCCCTACGCTTTCTCTTTTAACTGGACTCCCACAAATCGGACAGACTTCTGGCATCTTGAATTTCTTTTCTTTGCCCGTACGCAAACTCACAATGACTTCCACCACTTCTGGAATCACATCGCCCGCTTTTTGAATCACCACTGTGTCACCGATGCGGATGTCCAGTCTTTCAATTTCATCCGCGTTATGCAAAGTTGCGCGAGAAACCGTTGAACCCGCCACTGACACTGGTCGCAAATGCGCCACTGGCGTCAAAGCGCCCGTACGACCAACTTGCACAGAAATATCTTCAACAATGGTTGTCACTTTTTCCGCCGGAAACTTGTAGGCCACGCCCCATCTGGGTGACTTACCCGTATAACCCAGCGCTTCCTGCAACGCTCTGGAATTTATTTTGATTGCCACACCATCAATTCCATAATTTTGCGAATCTTTTTTGCCAATCCAGCCTTGGTAGAATTCTTCAATTTCTGCAATATTTTTGCACAGTTTAGTATCTGGATTTACATTGAACCCCAACTCTTTCAAAAGTTTCAACTCCTCCATTTGTGTTTTTGGAAAATCTATTCCATCCAAAAAATCTATATCATAGATAAAACTATCTAGCCTGCGTGAAGCTGCCACTTTGGAATCCAATTGGCGAATTGAGCCGGCTGCTGCGTTACGAGAATTGGCAAATAATGCTTCGCCATTTTTTTCTCGTTCAGTATTAATTCTGTGCAATTCTTTTTTGCTCAACCAGCATTCACCCACAAAGACACCAGAAATATTCTTTTTTAACTTCAGAGGAATGCTATAAATTGTTTTCAAATTTTCCGTCACATCCTCACCAATCACTCCATCGCCCCGCGTCGCCCCACTGACAAAAATACCATTCTTATAAGTCAAAATAATCTTCAACCCATCGATCTTAATCTCACAAACATAATCTAATCGACCTATCCCTCCTTCACCCCCTTGACCTCCTTCCGCTCGGTTTCCTCCTAGCTTCTCAACCATCCTCTCAATTTTTTCATCCCACTTCTGCAAACCTTCAAAATCAAATATATCATCAAACGACCATTGTCGAACTTGATGTTTCACTTTCTGAAACTTTTCCACCGGCTTGCCACCTATTTTCTGGGTCGGTGAATCCACCGCTTTCAAATCTGGGAATTGCTCTTCCAAAGACCGTAATTCATCCATAAGTGATGAATACACTTCATCCGTCACATCCGCCTTGTCCAAAACATGATATTCAAAACGCAACCGATTAATCTCAGTCGACAGCTTGGCTATGCGATTTTTAGCTTCATTTTTTTTCATACTCTAATTATAGCATACCCAGCAAAATAAAAAGTAGAGTCTCGTAACTCCGCTTTTTGAAGATATTTTATCAAAACTTACTTAGCTTACTTGGGACGGTTCTAGGTAATATATCGAAAAAGCTCCGAAGATTAAATCTTCGGAGCTAAAATTAGTCCTTGATGCATCTTACTGAAGTTCCATAGCCTCGTCCAGAAGAATCACGAAAAATTTTAACCCTATTTGAACTCAAGCTACGAAACCAAGTACTGCTCGCTAAGCGCGGAGATGATGTCCAAAAATATACTTCAACTCCACGCTCCCAAAAATTACCATTTTGAAGACGGCTTCCAGATAAAAGCGCGGTGAAACCACTTGAATTATTTCCATTTAATGTTTCCGTAGAAAGCTTACTGCCTTCATTCACACCGCGCCAAGCAGAAATTTTATCCGCCTCAAGTTGAGTCATCCCAAGTTCCATTTCCAATGTTTTATATTCACCGTCTGTTGGCAAGTGCCAACTATCAGGACAAACACCCTGTGCACCCTCCACAGTTGATCCATTCATAGCTGCACTCCATTGATACAAAAAGCCAAGTTTATTATTTTTTATATTGGTTAGTGTTTCTTCGGCTGTTCCCGCCAAATTAGATGGGTACGCATAATATCCATTATCACTACCATCCCAGGTGGGGGCTGTTGGGCCACGAACAATCGAAGTCCCATTAGGATACTTAGTAGTCTGAAGACTTTCTTTCATCCAGCATTGTGAGCCAATTTGTACAGTTCCATATTCATTACCCTCTACATCAATTAGTTTACCACCACAACCAGGGGCAACCGCTGTCTCAATTGATCGTTGCATATCACTGCCTGTACCGACTGATTTTATGGCGACAATCTTATCTAAGGTGTCTGTGCAAACTGCGACAATTTCATTGCCAGGATTGGCTGGATCGTCTTTTTTAAGTTCAACCACAAATCCTGCTCCGGTAACTTTTCCGCCACTGCAAGGCAACCCCAAATCATTGCCAGTCTTTGTGCTGACAGTTCGATTTGTCAGAATGGCATCCATCAATTTTTCAATACCCGTATCCGCGGTTTGATAGGCTTGGTTGGATTTATTAGATCCAAGTGAAGCCTTCCTTTCCTTGAGAGATACAATGGCGATACTTAGAGATGAGGTTAATACAATTCCCAAAATCATCATAGTGACAATCAGAATTGAAGCTTTAAAATTTTTTATTTTTTTAGTCATATTTTTCTATTAATTTTATGGAGCTACCTCTTGATAGTCCCTCAATGAAACAGCTGACTGAATCGCCACTTCATCTCCAGCTTCTCCCGTGCACACATTATTATAGCAAATATGCAAAGAAATTGTGACTCTGGCAACTGGCACGCTAGCAGATTTAACCACGAAAAAATTTGCACTATTAAGCGATCCGCTTATCATGTCAGAATAACTACTGCTAAAGTTGCAGATTGGAGTCACTTCGGGCGTTCCAGAATTTGTCCATGTTCCTGCCCTAGATTGTAATTTAGGACTGCTAAAATTATATTCTAAACAGCTATTTCGAGAATAATCAAAAAATTGCAGATTTTGAACTGGGGTTCTGTCAATTGGATTCAAAACCGTGCTAGTTCGCAAAGTTTTTGACATTTGTTCTATAGCAAATCTAGCATTCTCCGTGTCCTGTTGCAACATTCTGGCTTTTTTACGCACACTCACCACACTCACAAAAGTCGACACCATCGTGGTCATCAACAAAGAAAAAACAAAAATCGCCACAATCATTTCCATCAATGAAAATCCTTTATATTTTGATTTTAGATTTGTCCCAGATTTCATTATAAATTAGAAATTATAAATTAGAAATTGCGCACACCTACTCGCCCCAACTACTGAGCGTTGTTTCAGTATAGACACATTTATTTTTTGTATTACAATCAGCGTTGCTAGCCGGGAAAGATCCATTCCAAGCTACCATGCTGATGACTGTTCGGTCTGTAGCTCCTGAAATAATCAACTTTCGATAAAATTTTGTTGCTGTTGAATTAACTGAAGAGTGCCCATAAAATCCAGTTGAATCAATATATAGCCGTTTAGCTGGAACACCTGCGGTGCAATCAATCGACGCAGGATAGGCATATGATTTATCTATGCGACAATCACCGCCTAACACAAAATGCGCAAATGATTTTCCAGCATCAGCCGTCGCCCAATTGTTATCCCGCACATTTCGCACCAATTCAATACCTTCCTGAGCCAATCCGCTAGCAATCGACTGATCGCGTGAATCTAATGATTCTGTCAGGCCCTTACTCAACAATTGCAAAGAAGCCAACAGTCCAATTGAAACTAAAAATACGGAAAACAAAACCTCTACTAAAGAAAAGCCCTGCCTATTCGACTGTCCAGCAGATAAACGACTTTGTTTTTTAATCATACTATTGTCTGCTAATGTTTTTTGCATACTAATTTTCTACTATATTTCCAGTTGAGCTTATGGTGACTGATTTAGTAGCGCCTGTGCCAGCTGGATATTGGAGCACAATTAATTGATCGCCAACTAGTGTTAAACCATCCTTACCCAAAACATTTCCAAACGGAATTGCAAAATAAATTTCCGTGTCCGCAGAGACGGCAGGACTACTTAAAACCACATTGTTTCCGAGTTGCAAATTTTCCATCTGATTAAAAGAAGTAAAGTTGGTGTCGCTACAATCTTTGCCTGAATTTGGCAATTTATAAAAAATTTCATACTTGCTTGTATCAGTAAATCTGAAACCATAACCGCATGGTGTTTGTCCGCCCTGCATTCTTCCTTGCAAAGCATAGCTCTGCGCTAGTCTAATTGTCGTGGCTACTTCTCGTTGCGCAGTTACTAATCGCGTCGTGCTTTTTGACGATTGTAAAGACGCAAAACCCACTCCACCCATAATCCCCATTATTGCAATCGTGATGATAAGCTCGAGAAATGAAAAGCCATTATATTTTTTTACAATTTCCATTGAATTCAATTCGTTAATGCGTTAATGTCCTAAAAGAATAATCCGAAATACCAATCCACGATTGGCTGATACCAAAACATTGCAATTAGCGACCCCAAAACCAAAAATGGCGCAAACGGGATTTGACTGCTCATCTTTTTCTGTTTCAATGCAATTAAAATGATGCCAAAAATTGCTCCCAATGAGAAGGCCAGCATCAGCGCCAAAAGAATATTTGGCCAACCCAGAATGAGCCCCAGCAAAATCACCAAATAGGCATCGCCCATGCCCATCCATTTCTCTTTGGAAATTGCCACCATGGCAAAGAAAAAGGCAAAAGCCACCACCGCGCCCAATGTCCCAGAATAAACCAAACTATCCAAAACACCTATTCCCCCTTGACCTCCTACACTTCCTGTTAGTCCCGTCGTCGCCCAATCAAAAAACAAATTGAATACAATCGCGAAACCAATTGCCGGCCACAACGCCAAGCCTGGAATTTCCATATACAGGAAGTCATAAACAAAAATCACCATCAAGAAACTCACGATACCAAGATAATAAACTGTGCTAGCCCAAGTTGAAACATCAATTACATCAAAAAATTTGTAGCCGATTACCGCAAATAGGAGTCCAGTGAATATTTCTACCAATGGATATTGCCAAGAAATTTTTGTTTTGCAATTTCTACATCTAAATTTCAATAAAATGAAACTGATGACTGGAATGTTATCGTACCACGCGATAGTTGCTTTGCAATGCGTACAATGCGAGCGCCCTGTCACAAATGATTCCGCCAAATTCAAACGATAGACTACCACATTCAAAAAACTACCCACAATCAATCCCAGCACGAAGAAAATTAATATCATCATATTTTTTGAATTATTGTTTAATTATTCGCAAATTTGTCCTGTACAACTACATGCTATAAAGGTGTTGCCTAATTTAGTCATATCAGATCCTATATTAACCTTAAAGCTACAATTGACTGAATCATAGCCGATTCCAGCATCATAAGTATAGCCATAAGAAAGCGCTGGCCACTTAGCACCCGCAAGCCCAACGGCTGTATTACAAATATTTACATCTGCTGAGGGAGAACTAACCGAACCACCACCATCTTTACAGGCAATTATAGCCGGCAAAACAGTTTTTATCGAGGTCTTAACCCCATTTATTCTAGCATTTTTACGCGCCTGATTCACACTGACCAAAACAGCTATCGCCAAAATAGCAATGATGGCAACAACTACTAATAATTCTATTAATGTAAAACCCTGCCTGCGATCAGACATGGCTCTTTTATTTTGCATAAAAATATTGAATCCATAAAATATTATAACCCCGTACAAACTCTAATTTTAACTACGCGATAAACGAAATTGATAATTAAAGCTGGTGCGGGGCTTGCCAATTTCGCCTAGGCGGACAAATTGGCAAGCAAAAACTAACTAGGGTTTACTACAGCCTACTTGAGTACAAGTGATTACGACAGTTGAAGCGTCTGTGGCAGTATAACTGAATGTTCCAGCAGCAGGATCTGATGTTGCAGCTCCTCCCCATGCTCCGCCGTTTCCAGCAATAGCCGGCCATACAGAAGTTGAACCTGCGCACATAGCAACGCCCGCAGTTGGACCTGCAAGAGCCAAGCCATCATCCATACACATAACTCCACCAGCTACAGTGCTACTAACTGAAGCATAGATAGCTGCGTCCTTAGCCTTTATTCTTGCAGAATTCAAACTAACCAAAACGATTGACGCTAAAATACCAATGATGGCAATTACGATCAAAAGTTCAATCAAGGTGAAACCTCGCATTATTTTATTTTTCATATATTCACCCGCCTTTCTAGCTAATCCCGAGTACTCGGGATTCTATTAATTCTTATCTCTATCTTAAAATCATGTTTTCAAAAAATATTCCGTGAAATCAAGTGTGCTCAGGTACTAATCAGTGGTTCGGAAACTACATCTGACCTGCAATATTGTAAATTGGCATAATCACAGAAAAGGACAGGAATGCCACGGCCACGCCAATCGCCACCATCAACAATGGTTCAATCAAAGTTGAAAGGTTTTTAGCCATATTATCAGCTTCTTGTTCATAGAATCTGGCCACATGCGCCAAAACGGAATCGATTTGTCCAGACTCTTCACCAATTCGCACCATCTGTGAAACAATGGCTGGAATTTGCGGAGATCGGCGCAAAACATCACTCATTGAGCCACCAATGCGAACTTCGTCAGCCGCTTTCAAAAAAATAGATTCATATACAACATTATCAATCACTGAACTTACGATATTCAAAGATTGAATAATTGGAATTCCGCCAGACAACAGCACAGCTAGATTGTCGGCAAACCTCGCCACATATAAATTTTGATAAATTTTGCCAAAGATAGGCAATTTAATTTTTATTTGATCCCATTCTCTTGAACCATCTTCACTCTTGATATAATATACAACTCCGCCAACAAATAAAATAATTGCGACTGCGATTGCCCACCAATAACTAGCCATGAAATCACTAATCACAATAATCACTTGTGTATACCAAGGCACGACGATATCCGGACCCATATCTTTAATCATTACTGTCAATTTTGGAACTACAAAAGAAACTACTAAAAAAGCAATTACGAAAAAAACTACCAACACAATAATTGGATACATCATTGCCGACTTAATTTTAGTCGATAGTTTATAATTTTTTTCAATATTATCCGCCACATACTCTATCGACCTTTTCAGATTGCCTGAAACCTCCCCAGCCTTGATGATATTGATGGCTAGACTTGAAAAGATGTCTCTATGTTTTTTCAACGCATCAGAAAAGGGCAATCCGTCTTGCACATCACCGACCATTTCAGCAATTATTTTTTGAAAATATTTATTCTCAATTTGTTCCTTAATTGCATTCAGGGAAGATACTATCGGAACCTTTGCTTCTATAAGAATTGCTAGCTGTCTGAAAAAAACCATCAATTCACGCGTATCAACTCTATCAAGATACTTCAGAAATATCTTTTCAATTGAGTCATTATTCCCCTCCTCCTTAATCGCCAACGGAAACAGATCATTTTTTTGAAGCAACTCAATCGCGACTTCGCTACTGGCGGCCTCAATAACTCCTTCTTTCAACTCGCCACCTTTATTTTTAGCCTTGAATAGAAATTTCATTTTTTTATTTTATTTACCCACTGATTCTATATTTATTATACACCAGAAAATCAAAAAAATACACGGCTAACCTATCGAAGCAACGACTGGAAATCACCTGGATTTTTCGCGAAGGAAACAGCAGTGTCAATGGAGATTATTCCTCGTCTTGCAAAATCAGCTAGAGATTTATCCATAGTCACCATGCCTTGATCAGAACCTGTTTCAATTATATTATCTATTTGATAAGTCTTGCCTTCGCGAATCAAATTTTCAATAGCATGATTTTTAATCATAATTTCCACCGCTGGAATTCGCCCGCCATCAACTTTTGGAACCAATCTTTGTGAAATTACGCCCAAAAGTGAATTTGCAAGCTGAGCGCGCACTTGATTTTGTTGATGAGACGGGAAAACATCAATGATTCGATCAATTGTTTGCGCCGCATCATTCGTGTGCAGTGTGGCAAAAATCAAATGTCCGGTTTCCGCTCCAGTCATAGCAATGCTGATACTATCCAGATCTCGCAATTCGCCCACCAAAACTACATTGGCGTCCTCACGAAAAACTGCTTTAAGCGCCGATTGAAATGACTTGGAATCTTGATAGACTTCTCTTTGATTGATAATGCTTTTGTCCTGCTCATATATATATTCAATTGGATCTTCGATAGTGATGATGTGCTTTTCTTGGTTATGATTTATCTCATTAATGAGAGCTGCCAGGGTTGTGGATTTTCCATGTCCCACCGGTCCTACTACCAACACAAGTCCTTGCGTAAATTTAGTGAAATCATACAGAACTTCTGGCATATTCAGTTCATCCAGACGCCTAATTTCTTTCGGAATAAGCCGCATCGCTACACTAACATAACCTTGTTGAAAAAATATGTTTACACGAAATCTAGCCTTGTCCTCAAAATTGTATGACAAGTCAATTTGCCCTTCGGCTAAAAACTTTTTCTTTTTTTCTTCACCCAAAATCACATCTGCCATAGCCTGCGTGTCTGCTGGAGTCAGAATGCCATCTTGATTCAATGGAAAGAGACGTCCATCAACTCGCAAAGTAGGATGCCTACCTACCACTAAGTGCAGATCTGATGCTCCTTGTTGCGCCACCAGTCTCATTAAATTTTTTATTTGCTGTTCAGTATGTACTGTCCCCATAAAATTTCACTCTCACATCAATCAAGGATCTAAAAAAATTAATCCAAAATATAATCCGAGGTAGGTTTATTTTTTATTTTATACTTTTTTATTTATATGGCTTAATCTATGTCAGAGACTTGCTCTTCTTTATCTAAATAAATTCTAATCTTTGCTAGAACCTCGGATGGCGTGAAATGCGATTTAATTAAATAGTCATCTGCGCCTAAAATCATCCCCTGGTCGATATCCTCCTTCTGACTTAAATTTGTCAACAAAATTATTGGGATTTTTTTCAACCTGTCATTATTTTTTATTTTCTCCAAAACTTCCAGTCCGTTTACGAACGGCATTATGATATCTAACAAAATAAGATCTGGTTTGCAATCAATTTTTTCTAGTTTTTCCAATGCCTCCATTCCGTTATTAGCCGCTATAATGTCAAAGCCTTCTAGAGACAACTTCGTTTGGTAAATATCCATCACGAAAGAATCGTCCTCAATAATCATGATAGTTTTTTTTGCCATATCTTTTTCTTATTAATTAGTTATTTTCTTCTTCGAGAGAAACCCGGCTTTCTGTGACCCTTTCAATCTCCTCAATTGTTGTCTTGCCCAAAAATGCCTTCAAAATCCCATCTTGTCGCATCGTTAAAAACCCTAGCCTATCTCGTTCTTCGGTCAATAGATTTTCATTGCCTCTTTTCTCAATAATAATATTTCGCATAGCTTCTGTTATTCTAACGACCTCAAAAATAGCTAGCCGTCCGCTAAGCCCCGTGCCATTGCAGGCATCACAGCCACTGCCCTTGAAAAACTTAATTTCTTTTGACAAATCTATGCCATATTTATTCAATTCATCTGTCGAAATATTCTCCACTTCTTTCATAAGCATATCTCTAGTAGATTCTGCCAGATCAACTTCAATTTTGCAGTTTTCACAAATTTTTCGCACCAATCTTTGCGCCATCACAAGTCGCAGTGATGATGATAGCAAAAATGGCTCAATGCCCATGTCAATCATTCGTGGAATTGCCCCGATTGCCGTGTTGGTGTGCAAAGTTGAAAACATCAGATGACCAGTGAGCGCAGCATGAACTGCCAATTCGGCTGTTTCACCATCGCGAATTTCTCCAACCATAATGATGTTCGGGTCTTGTCGCAAAATCGTGCGCAGTCCCGAGGCAAAGGTGTAGCCAATTTCTGGTTTGATTTGACTTTGATTTAGACCCTCAATATTATATTCGATTGGATCCTCCAAGGTTATAATATTCCGTTCCTCATTGTTCAAAATTTTTAGCATTGCATACAGAGTTGTCGATTTTCCTGAACCAGTTGGACCAGTCATCAAAATCATTCCATAGGTTTCTTTGATAGCAGCCTGCATATTTTCTAAGGCTAAGCCCATCAGCCCCATTGATTCAACATCGCTCACGCCCTTATCCTTATCTAAGATTCTCATCACAATCTTTTCACCATCAATAACTGGCAAGGTCGAAACACGAAAATCTATTGGATTGCCATTGTGCGAAAGTTGAAAACGACCATCCTGCGGCTTTCTTTTTTCATCAATTTTCAAATTGGAAAGAATTTTTATTCTCGATATTACAACTGGTCCGATTTCTTTGGGAATAATCAGACTCACATGCAAAACTCCATCTACCCGAAATCTCACTCGGTAATCCCTGTCCATTGGCTCAATGTGAATATCACTGGCGTGTCCTTCAATCGCATGGCTCACAATAACTTGCACTAACTTCGCTACAGGAGCTTCTTTAAGGATTTGCTCATTGCTCCGATCAGTGTGGCTGGAATCACTGGCCTCATCAAATTTAACATCTTCAGAAAATGACCTGACTGCCTCCTTGACCATCTCTGCCGGTCCAGCATAAAAGGCAAACAACTCTTCAAGAATTTTTTCAGAAACTAAATAAATATTAATTTCCCTTTTTTCCTTCTCCGCAATGAAGCGCAACATATTGAGCGCGTTTATATCCTGCGGATCAATCATAGCAACCTGTATAGCGTTGCTATCTCTTCCAAATACCACGATTCTGTTTTTCTTAGCAACTTCTTCGGGGATAATATTAATAACACTATTATCAATAACTTTAGGCGTCTTATCTAAATAGGCCACGCCTAATGAGGCCGCCTTGCTTGCGAAATCATCTCGTTCAGCTTGAATATTATTATTTTTGATATCACTCATATATAATGATTTACGATGTTGGGAGGATAAGCGAGCTGATTATAGGACGAATGGGTTCGATCTACCCAGGGATCCTGCGTCAACTTTAGACATATCTACGCTTGTTTTATTTTTAATATCTTCTACCACATTCATATCAAATTTTCCATCTGCGAATATCTTTCTGTCGACATTGGCAACCGATGTAATCTTATTTAAATAATTGAAGGTTACTATCACTTTCGCCATCAGCGTATCATCATCAGCATTAGCGTCTCTTTTTATTTCGAGAGCTGAAATATTATTAAATCTTTTTAACGCGGATAATAATAAAATAAATTTCTTTATTTCTCCATAATCACCAGCGATTTCAATTTCAACTTTAAAATTATCAACTAAACTCTCGGTTGACGGGGCATCCAACATCCCATCAACAACTTCTGCATTTTTAATCTTAGCATCTTTCAACACATCTTTTGTTGATATGCTGGCAATCAAAAGATCCGCTGATGAAGCTATGGAGTTTAAGCTATTAATGACCTCTTCATCTTGTTTTGCATCTGGCAAATACTGACGCAGCACTGTCTGCTGATCAGAGTTATAGTTCAAATCATTTGCAAGCTTAACTGCGTTCTCCCCCTTCATATTTATATCAACCAGCCTAGCCTCAGCTTTTACTAAGTTATCTTTGGCAGAATTAACACCATTTTGGCCAGCATATGCTGGAATAATAACCCAAATGACCAAATACAATCCGTACAACATTATTACAGGAGCAAACAATAATTTTAATTTCATAATGTTATCGACTCAAAAGAGTCATATTTAAATTATTTAGATCTTATGCTGATTGAAAAATTAATTTTCCCATTTTCTCCTATTTTAGCGCTTCCAATGGTTACATCTGAAAAGGCTTCTGAATGCTTGAAACTCAAAATCTGTCTAGCTATGGCATCATAATTATCAGCTATGCATTCTAATTCAAGTATATTAGAGCCTTCACTGCTGACATATGCATCAAGATACACCCCTACAACAATATTTTTTTCAACATTTTCGAGAGCATTTAGTTTCACTCTGTCTTTCTTGACCAATTCTTTTGCTAGAAATATTCTGTTTTGCAGATCAGTCACCTCAATATTTCTTCCACTGGTTAATTCTGAATATTTAGCATCATAAGCAGCATCTGCGATAGCTATTTTTTTGTCCAAATCACTCTTCCAAAATAGTAATCCGCCATATAGGCAGACCACCAGCACAAAAATTACAATGACTGAAGTTAGGCCATTTTTAGCCATCACCTCTTTTCGATTGATTGGGGCGACTTTATTTGTTGATAAGTTTATATTGACCATATAATTTTTTATTAAATATTTAAAAAATATATTTATTTTCTCAGGTATTCATCTACGCCATTTAGGGCTAGCCCGATTGCAACGGAAAATTGATTGCCTATCTCCTTTACCTTGGGCTCTATGCGCTTATCATATTCAATTCTGCCTAATGGGTTGCCGATTGTAGTTTTAATGTTCAAAGCTTTGGAAAAATATTCGCTAATACCGCTTAACCCGGCTGTGCCTCCAGAAAGTATAATTCCATCAATCGCCATATCAGCCTTTTCTTTGTAATAAGAATTTAGGACTCTGGAAATTTCACCAATAATTAAATCGATAACGGGGAAACTCAGATTTGATTCGCCATTTAAAAAATTCTTTCCGGAAATTTTAAGCACAATCGCTTTTTCATCACTTACGCTCATGCTTTTTGCAATAACCCGACTAATATCCTTTCCTCCAGCGTCAATATTTCTATTTGCTTTTATGACACCCTTTTCAACCAAAATAATATTGCACACTCGTGAACCGATATCCACAATAACAAAATTTCCCTGATCATTGCCAACTAGCGCCCGCACCATAGAGAAACTTTCGATTTCAATTGACTTAAGTTCAAGGTTAGCATCCTTGGCCAATTTCTCATATTTGATAACTTTATTTTTCGGCGCCGCTACCAACAAAACACCTATTTTGTCATTACTCTTATTTTCAGGGATTCTATTTTTATTCTCAGCTAAAATCTCACCTCTATCAATCAGTTTACTCACGCTTTTTCGGCTTACAATATCCCAACTCAAAACAACATCTTCCAAGGATACTGGGATATATTTGTGTGCTTCAAACTTAATTGCCTGGTCAAGATCCTCTTTTTTCATATCTGGGAACTCAATAAGCGTTATCAGCCCGCCGAATGCTGGAATTGAAAAATTTGCTTCCCGGCCAGTCATTTTTGATTCAGCGAACATTCTCTTTATATATTCGGGCAAAATAGTATCAAAATAGGCTGATTTTAAGTCACCACCCACCATAAAATCATGGATATGCACCCAAGCATAGTTCGTCAAAACTGGCCTGTTTCCACTGACCTTCAATTCAACAATTTTTATATTGGAAGTTCCAATGTCTATTCCAATAAATCTTTTATTTCCAAATCCAAACATTTTTTTACTTAGCATATAAATTGAGCACCACTCCACTCAATAATATGTACATTTTTTTATTTTAAAAAGCTGCTTTAATAGCCTCTTCCAAAGTTGTAATCCCCATCGCAACCTTGTCCATCACATCTTTCTTTAGCGTTACCAAACCAGCACCCAACGCTTGTTCAAGCAAAGCGCTTGATGGAGCTTTTTCCACAATTAGCGCGCGGAAGTCATCATCAAATTCCAATATTTCAAAAATTCCAATCCTGCCTTTATATCCAGTGTTTCTGCATTCTGGACATCCGCGTCCTTTCTTGAATTTAATTTCTGGATTTGCCTGCGTAATTTTTATAAATTCTGGGCGTGGACTATCATCAATCTTGCAAGCCGGACAAATTTTTCGCACCAATCTTTGCGCCATCACGCCATTGATGGCATAAGCTATTAAGCCTCTATCGATGCCCATGTCTGACAATCGAGCGATCACTCCGACAGTTGAATTAGCGTGGATAGAGGAAAAAACCGCTCGCCCTGCCAAGGATGCCTTGATTGCATATTCAGCTGTTTCTGCATCACGAATTTCACCAATCATAACAACATCTGGATCCTGTCTAAGAATCGACTTCATACCTACGGCAAATGTAAACCCCACTTCCGGACGTATTTGGCATTGTTGCATATTGTCAAAACCAAACTCCACAGGATCTTCCAATGTAATTATCTTGCGATCATTATTGGTTCCTACATTATTGAGTATTGAATAGAGCGTGGTTGTTTTCCCAGAACCTACTGGACCTGTTGTTAAAAACATACCATAACTCCTCATCGCCATTCTCTTCAATTTATTGATATTCTCTTCGGACATGCCCAAATCACTTACAGACAAAAGCATTTCTGATTTATTAAGAATTCTCAATACAACATTTACACCCCTAGCTGTTGGAAAAAATGAGGATCTGACATCAAAAGATCTGGTCACATTATTATTGTCCATCGTTTCGTGAGAAAAATGGCCTTCTTCTGGAACAACTATGCGCCCAGAATCAAGATTACATACAATCAGAAGTGAATTTACAATGTAATCATGATCTTCAATGGGAAAATCATAAATATCCTGCAATATACCATCAATTCTAAATCTTATCTTACCGCCATTTCCTTCTCGTTCAATATGTATGTCTGAAGCGCCTGCCTGATCTGCCTCTTCAATAACTTTGAATATAAAACTGCTCGCCGAGAGATTGTCATCTTTAATTTCAATGTTTTTCATTTTTTATTTTAGTTTTAATATCTAAAATGACCCACGCGGAATCATCGCTAATTTATTACTTAAATTATAACATATTTTATAAAAAGAAACTACCCAAAAAAGTTATCCACATCTGCTTTAAATAGGCAGTTGTCCATATTTTTCCAAAACCTTCAGATTTGACATGGCACTTTTTTAAAAATAAACTGAAGGAGTCGAGTTTAAGTCAAAATATTCTACAAAATTCAACTAAACAGCTTCGCAAACAACCTTCTAGCACTAAACTAGTTATTTATGTTAAAAATATTTACTAAAACAAAAATCTTCATCCTCGACACCCTTTTCCCCATCTCCTGCCTCTCCTGCAACAAAGATGATGCTTGGCTGTGTGAAAATTGTCTAGAAAACATCAACCTTTTATCTTTTCAAGTTTGTCCGAAATGCGAAGACACTGTCACTGAATATGGCCAATTGTGCCGAAATTGCAAAACAACTTCTGATTTGGATGCGCTAGTGGTGGCGCTGAAATATCAAGACAATCACATCGACAAGTTTGTACACCTCTACAAATATCGCTTCGTGGAAGATTTGCATATTCCTTTGGGCAAAATTATAGTCGAAGCTATTTTGAATTCGGGCTTGCCCATGCCTGACATCATCATTCCCGTGCCACTCCACAAACGCCGCCTGCGCTGGCGTGGTTTCAACCAGTCCGAACTCTTGGCCAAGTATGTTAGCCAAAATCTGACACCGGGTTTTGAAATCCCAGTTTTTTCAAACCTACTCACTCGCCACAAATACACTCCACCCCAAATGAAAATTGGCAAATATGCCGACCGCCAGAAAAATATGCGCAATGCTTTCGCCTTCAATCACAAATCTGATAGTTTTCAACAACTAGAACAGCTAGAACATTCCAACAAATATAACGTTTTATTAGTTGATGACATCAGCACCACCGGCTCCACCCTCTTTGAATGCGCCAAAGTCTTGAAACAAAACGGCGCCAAAAAAGTTTTTGGCGCTGTTATTGCAAGGCAAGATATGAAAAACTAAAAAATGTTTCTAAATTCTTCGACCAACACTTTTGCATCAGCATCAGACATGAATCTTTTTTCATCTGAACTGTTACGAAAGATGTGTGTTTCGACGATGCCATCGTCCGCATATCTGGGCATAATGTGAAAATGCATGTGCGGAACTGTTCGGCCTGACAGCTCCCCCTCGTTGAAACCATAATTAAAACCAGCGGGTTGTAAATAGGTAGTGAGTTTTTCCGAAACCATTTTGACGGTCTGCATCAAGCTAGCCAATTCAGCCTCATTCAATTCTCGCACGCCTGCCACATGTCTTTTTGGCACCACTAAACACTGCCCTTTGGTTCGCGGGCCAAGATTGTAGAAAACAAATTCATTTTCAGTTTCTGCGATCTTTTGTTTAGCAATGATTTCCGGGTTACAAAATGGACAAGACATATTTTTATACTAAAAAATTATTATTATGTCAGACTAGGACATTTGGGAAACTTCCTCTAATGAAACCTCGTCTGTTCCTATTATTTTATCATTACAACAAAATTTCATAACCACAAAAGCTATCAATAGCATCACCGAGCTAACTACAAATGGCAAGAAATTCTTAACCTCAAAAATTATTCCAGCAATTATCGGCCCGCCAATATTGGCCAACGCCGTGATGGAAGACATCACGCCACTGATCTCACCGCGTCGCTCAACGCCAGCTAGGCCAGCTACGCGACTAGAAATAACAATGCGCAAAACCGAGCGCGACAGCAAGTTTATCAAAATTCCCACCGCAAACAAAAACAATGATTGCGTGGCTAGTAATATAAATCCAATTGCATAAACAAGAAAGAGCCAGGTTTCTAAACTGGATTCTTGAAATTTTTTGAGCCAAAACTTTTTCAACAATACGGCCTGATTGATCACCATCAAAATTCCCATAATCGTGAACATAGTCCCCGTTGCCTGCGCATCAAAACCAAATACATCGTGCATATACAGCGCTATGACCGCCTGCATACCCGCAATGGCCAAGCCAAACAAAAACCAAGCCACAAATCGCGAATGCAAAATTTTCATTTTGAAAGCGCTGACCAACGGTTTGAAGGGATTGATGCTGATTTTTTTAGCTTTATTTTTATGCCGATTAGTTTCTGGCAAAAATATCCAAGCGCCAATTGCATTGAACGTGGCCAAAGCGCCCACCACATAGAATGGCAAGGTGTGCGAAAAAACACTCAAGGCTGCACCAATAGCTGGGCCAACAATAAACCCCACACCGAAAACAGTTCCAATGAGTCCAAAATTGGCTGTGCGTTCTTTTTCATCTTTAGCAATGTCTACCAAATAACTTTCCGCCACTGGCAAATTGCCCGCCGCCATACCATCAATGATGCGTCCCAAAAACAACACCCACACCGCATTGGCCGAAGCAAAAACCAACCAACCAAGAGCCGTACTGACAATACTCAAGATCAAAACTGGCCGTCGTCCAATCTTGTCGGAAAGCGCGCCCAACATTGGAGCACTGATAAATGAAAACAAAGAAAAAACCGAAAACAACAATGTCAACACAAAAGTTGACACGCCGAAACTCTCTACATAATATGGCAGAATCGGAATCACAATTCCAATCCCCAACACATCAATAAAAACAGTTGTAGCAATAATGATTTTTTCTTTTTGCATTTTCATATTTTTATATTATACTCCCAAAACAAAAACAGCTCAAGAAGCTGTTTTTGCCTATTTTTGGAGGAGAGAGAGGGATTCGAACCCTCGGACCCTTACGAGTCAACACGTTAGCAGTGTGCCCCTTTCGGCCACTCAGGCATCTCTCCCTCGGCCGGATTATGCATATCCGAACGCTAATTTAGAATACCAGACCTACGGCATTTTATCAAGTAGAGACGCATTGCAATGCGTCTCTACTGCATTTTTCAGCTTGACTTCTAGCTTTCTTCGTGCTATCATCATTCTAGATGTGATTTCGAAATTAAGTTTTATTTATATAAAAACTTAGATAAGCTCGGAAAGTAGAGTCACCATAATATCCCGCTTAGCGGGGCTAGAAAGGCAGGTGACTACTACAATATGGCTTATCAAGATCAAGGAGCACGCCCACAAAGACAAATGTTTGATATTACTTCAATGAATATCGTATGTTCAGGATGTGGAGCTGCTATCAACGAACTACCATTCGAACCAACAAAAAAGGCTGACGGAACTTTCGGAGACCTTTTCTGTTACGAATGTAACAAAAAAAGAAACGCTGACAAACCCCGAAGAGGTGGATTTGGCGGAGGCAACGGAGGATTCGGAGGAGGGAGAAGATTCTAACTTTGAATTTCGACAACAAAAAACGACCCAAGAAATTGAGGTCGTTTTTTGTTATGCAAAAGTTACTATAATGTGCGCTTAGGAGGAATCGAACCGCCGACCTTCTGGACCGCAACCAGACGCTCTATCCACTGAGCTATAAGCGCATTGAATAAGCTTACTATATTCTCAGAAATCTTTCAAGTGTGTCCACAAAATTGTGACTTTGTTTCATTTCGTGCAGATTTATCAACAAGGCCTCACGGATTTTGACTGGATCTTGATCATGAATCGGAATGTGGATATAGGGCAGCATTCCGCCGTTCATATGCAAACTGATCACTTTCTGACCTTCCGGTTCATAGAAAATCCAGAAAGATTTGATGTTCTCATATTCAAAAATTTCACTACCCGCTACCACGCCATCATGTGTCACCATAAAATCCAAAGTGCGCGGTGCTTTTTCAATATAAATGTAACCCACCACGCCAATCAAAACAAAGGTGATGGCCATAATCAAACTATTATCATAAATTGCATAACCAATAATGGCTACCAAAACCAAACCGATATAGGTCATCCATTTTTGATCTTGTTCATAAACCTCAAACTCCGGCGCCTGCCAATGCGCCAAAACATCCGCTGAATGTTCAGAAATCAATTTTTCATGCGCTTCTTCCGGCTCTGGCAAATCTTTCATTTCCGGATTGCCTTGCAGAAAAAGATTTTTCAAGCGATTGTCAACTTGATTTTCGCTATTTTTTCTAAATCCGTCTAGACTCATATTATTCAAAGATTAAAAATATTTATTTCTTGAGTTTATAGTACCATATTTACAAACTTATTCATAGATGTTACTATAGTTTGGTAATTTAAAACCTGTTTGGAAGAGTGGCCGAGTCCTGCCTGCCGGCAGGCAGGGGTTGAAGGCGACAGTCGCTTGTTGCAAATTTAATATTGGAAGAGTGCCCGAGTGGTTTAAGGGAACAGTCTTGAAAACTGTCGTGGGTTAAAGCTCACCGAGAGTTCGAATCTCTCCTCTTCCTCAATGAAAAACAGCCCCATCATTAGGGGCTGTTTTTATATTCAAAAATTTTTTAGTATTTTTTATAATAATCTGCAAACAACTCCATCACCACCTGCGTATTTTTGCCAACCTTGCCATTCCCAACCTTTTTGCCATCAATCCGCACCACTGGCACGACATTTTTGTTGGCACCGGTCAAGAAGACTTCGTCAGCCGCGCGGAATTCCTTTTCGGTCATTTCCCGCTCTTCAACTTTGAATTTTTTCTTGGCCAGTTTGACTACCAAATTTCTGGTGGTGCCCAACAGAACACCGTCTTTAGCCGTCACCAAAACATTGTTTTTGAAAATGAAAATGTTGCTCGTGGAATTTTCCAAAACTTTGCCCTCTTTGATATAGGTGATTTCCAAATCATCTTTGCGTTTCTTGATGTGCTGATTGCGAATCGCTTCTAAATAATTAGTAGTTTTGACTCTCGGCAGATGTCGTCCAAATTCCAAAGTCACCACGCCCACGCCATTTTCATAACAAACTTTGGGCAAAGCCACAAATTTTTCAATCAAAATGTAACACGTCGGTTTGCCTGGCAAAAAAGCATTGGCACTCACCCCACCGGTCAGCACGGTGCGGATGGTGGATTTGGCAAAACCATTGGCTTTCAGCAACTTTTTCAAAATTTCGGCAAATTCATTTTTGGAAAATGGCATGGGCAATTTCAACTCTTGCGCAAACTTTTTCAAACGCGCAAAGTGCTCATCAAACAAAAATGGTTTGCCGTTGCTAGTACACATCACATCAAACACGCCATAGCCCCGCAAAGTCCCAATGTCATAGGGATTGGTTTTGATTTGATCAGGCTTACAAATTTTTCCATTGAAATACGCTAATTTAGCCATATAAATTCTATTAATACTTAGCTTCCATATTATATACCAGCTGCAACTAGATACAAAATACCAAATACTATATACTCAAGATATGTCAACTCTGCAAACCCAACTCAAAAACATCCCCAAAATCCTGCCGAAATATGCCAAGATTTTGGAAAAAATGGAACTCCACAGCGTGGAGGATCTTTTACTGAACTTTCCTTTCCGTTATGATGATTTTTCGCAGGCTTCTCCAATTTCCCCAGAATATATCAATCAAACAGTCACTATCGAAGGCATGGTCACCAAGAGCAAATTGGCGCGCGTTTTTCGACGCAAGATGACTATTGCCGAAATCACCGTCGAAGACTCTTCTGGCAATTCACTCAAAGCGGTGTGGTTCAATCAGCCATTCATTCTGGAAAGTTTGAAGGAAGGCACGCCAGTGCGTTTGAGCGGCAAGCTCACCTTGAAAGGCAAAGTCTTGCAAATGAGCAACCCAGCTTGGGAGCGCGCTGGTCGTGAAACCACCAACACGGGTTGCCTTGTGCCGGTCTACAACGAAACTCGCGGACTCACTTCCAAATGGTTGCGCTGGCAAATCAAACCGCTTTTGGCAATTGCCCAACAAATGGAAGATGTGGTGCCCTATGAAATTCGCCAACGCTTGAATCTATATGACATCTACACCGCCCTAACCCAGATTCACTTTCCCGACTCCAAAGAAAAACTTTTGCGCGCGCAAAAAAGATTCGCTTTTCAAGAAATGTTTTTGGTACAACTCAAAACTTTGCAAATCAAGTCGCTTTGGGAAGGCAATGCTTCTGTGCCAATCGCTTTTGATGAAAAATTGATTCAAAATTTTGTCAGTGGTCTGCCATTCAAATTGACCAACGCCCAACGCAAAGCTTCTTTTGAAATTCTCAAAGACCTGGAAAAACCCGCCCCCATGAATCGCCTGCTCAATGGGGATGTGGGAAGTGGCAAAACGATGGTAGCCGCCATCGCTTCCCTGCAAGCCATGCAAGCTGGTTTTCAAGTGGTTATTATGGCACCGACGGAGGTTTTGGCGAAACAGCATTTTGAGAGTTTTAATAAAATTTTTGAGAAGTATGATTTTAATATTGCTTTGTTGACGAATTCGTATAAGTTAGTCAGCAGTCACCAGTCAACAGTCAACGGAAATGATAAGGTAGTCATCAGTCAATGGTCAACAGTCATTAAGAATGCTACGGCCGTCATCAGTCAACAGTCAACGGTCAACAACTGCAACGCCAAAGATGACAGATTACCGATGACCGATGACGTAATATTAAAACGCGATGTTCTACTTAATAAAATACAATCTGGTGAAATAAATCTAGTCATTGGAACTCACGCCATCATCCAAAAAGATGTGGCCTTCAAAAATCTAGCGCTAATAATTATTGACGAGCAACACCGCTTCGGCGTCGCGCAACGCGCTTTCCTCCAACAGGAAACCATGAGTGCCAATGACCCCGTAAAGTCCGCGACGGGCCACGGGGCAAGTGGCCAGAAGAAAACAATCCCCCATTTGCTGACCATGACGGCTACGCCTATCCCAAGAACTTTGGCCATCGCCATGTTTGGCAGTTTGGAACTTTCCATTCTGGATGAAATGCCAAAAAACCGCAAAGAAATTGTGACCAAAATCATTCCCGCCACCATTCGCCAAGAAGCCTATGATTTCATCCGCCAACAAGTGCACGAGGGTCGCCAAGTTTTTGTCATTTTGCCACTGGTAGAAGATTCAAAAGTTTTGACCGAAATCAAAGCCGCCACTTCAGAGCACCAAAGATTGTCCAGCGAAATTTTTCCTGATTTGCGTTTGGGACTTTTGCATGGCAAACTCAAATCCAAAGACAAAGAAGATGTGATGCAAAAATTCAAAGATCGCGAATTCGACATTTTGGTTTCCACTTCGGTGGTGGAAGTGGGCATCGACATTCCCAATGCCTCCGTGATTGTCATTGAAGACGCTGATCGTTTTGGATTGTCGCAACTGCACCAATTCCGTGGACGCGTCGGTCGTGGCGAGCATCAATCCTATTGTTTTCTCTTCACCAATTCCAACACTGACAAAGCCACTGAAAGATTGCAAGCTATGGAAGACAGCAACGATGGTTTTGAAATTTCGCAAAAAGATTTGGAACTGCGTGGCCCAGGCCAATTCTTCGGCCTCGTCCAATCCGGCCTACCCGACATTGCCATGGAGCATCTTTCAAATATAAAACTAATAAAATTCGCCCGCGCCGAAGCGCAAAATATTTTATCTTCCGACCCCGACCTAAAAAAGCACCCGCTCCTCGCGAGTGCCTTGCAAAAATTTCAAGAGAAGATTCATTTGGAATAGCTCCAAACATATTAGCACGTTAACATATTAACATTTGAAAAAAACAAAAAAAGCGCTGATTAATTTCAGCGCTTTTTGCTAACATGCTAACGTGTTTATGTGCCTATTGTTTGCGTATCTTCTCCGTCACCCAAAAATCACCGAAATAATTTTTGGTCATGATGCGAGTCTGGGAATCGATGGCTGGGAAAGCTGAGAAGATGGCGATGACTGGAAATAGCAAATATTGAAACAACATATTGAAATAGCGGGTCCAATGATATTTTTCCGGTTTCGGCGGCAGAGACAACATTGAAAGCGGAATGGACACCAACATACCCATCAAAGAAATCTGCATCAGATATTGCGTGATCATCGGCAGGTTGTGCGCCAAGACGCTGGTGCGGAAAATTTCTCCACCCAAGGCCAAAGGCAACCAACCTAGGAACGCCAACACGAAAGCGGTAGTCGCCCAAGTGTAGTGACCTTCCAACATTTCAAAGGAAATGCGCAACTTCGTTTTCAAAGCAATTTTTTTGTTCGGCCAAATGGCGCGCATGGTCACCGGAAAATTTTCAATACCATAAGCCCAACGACGATTCTGTTTATATTGATTCACAATTGTCTTCCAATAGGTGTCAGCCAACACGGCGTCCAATGAAATCGGCAAATGGATTGGATGGACTTCATAGGCGCCGTCATACATCGACAAACATTTCCAATAGATGTTGGAGTCTTCACTGATGATGTTGACTGACCAAAAACCGACTTTGACCAATGTATCAAACGGTTCGGAATGCGAAGAAAAAGTCACCATCTCGCGGCGCGTGCTTTGATAGAGATGCCAGAAAGATGAACCCGTCACAATCATACGCACCACTGCATTGGTGTCCCACAGGGTGTTGTGATAGACCGGAATCGGTTGATAGGCGCGTTGCAATCGCATTGGCGTGGTGATGTAGGCATAGGTCAATGCGGCAAAATATTCTGGATGCGCTACGGAGTCACAATCAAAATTGGAGAAGATAACTTTTTTGAAATCTACATTTCGTTCATTCAAATAGTTCACCAAATATTTGGCCGCATAAGTTGCATTGGATGCTTTGCATTTCATTTCACCCTCAGCCACCACATGAGTGGTCACAATGAAGTCGCGAAAAACGCCTTTGAATTTGTTTTGTAGATATTCAACTTTAGCCAAGCGGGTTTCTGGATTCTCGCGCTCCTCCGTGCCCAACACCACAATCATCTGGCTCTTGGGGAAATTAGCATCCATCAAAGATTGGATAGCTGGTTCGATGATTTCCGCTGGTTCATTGGCCGTCGGCAAAAAAACCACGTGCACGATCGAGCGCCAATCCCAAATTTCGTCTTTGATCGGAATCAGTTTTTCCACTTCACGCAAAAATTCAACATCTTGTTTGATTTTTTTCTTGACCGCTCGTTTCTGACCAAAACTAAAAAAAGAAATTTCTCGCAAAGATTCTCGCATCAACTGAATGTGCGCTATCAAGTCTTGCGCATACGCCTCCGGATGCACAATGTTTTGGCAACGCCCCCACCAATCAATTTTCTTGCCTTCCCGCATTTTGAAATGCGCTTCCACAGAATAATAGGTGATGAAAATAATTTTCAAAATGAAATAGATATCAAACACAATGATCGCAATCGCTGCCACCGCCGGAAAATACATCGAACCTACAATCATCAAAAAGAAAGTGGACCAAGTCATAGCCCCCGGAATAATCTCAAAAAAGCGCTGTTTTTTGCGCTCCTCGGGGACAGTCGTTTTTGGATCTGGGAATTTATACATACGCTACTCAAAATAGCTCATTTTGGTCGAAAAGTCAATCCAAAATTAGCTATAAATTTAAAAATATCTTATAAAACAAAACCTCCCTTTCATAGGAGGCTTTGCTATTATGTACCGCCAAGGGGATTCGAACCCCTGATTTCCAGGATGAAAACCTGGCGTCCTGACCGGGCTAGACGATGGCGGCATGTCTAACAAATATAACAGTAGGAATAATAGCATGAAGTCAAAAATAAATCAAGGGCTAACTACAGTTCATCAATAATTTTACGAGCTTCATCCTGTGTTTCTTGTTTTTTAAAAATTTTATTTTCAAGAAGTTTTTCACCTATTTCCCTTCTTTTTTCAAGCGAAAGTCCAGCATGACCCATCGCAACTTCTTCGGGAGTTATTTGTTTGCCAACTTCAATTGTTCCGTCATCATTAACATTGATACATTCATATACATTCCTATCGAGAGTCATAATATACAGTGGAATATTTCGCTTACTCGCAACAGCAAAACGTTCTTTATAAGAATCCACTATGGCTTTGAGATTATGCCTATTAGAACCCTTATCTATCCCGGAGCCAAAAAATTCTGGCATTTCCTCTGAAAGATGCCTAACATCCTCAACCTTGCCAGCCCAAAAGCGCCCATTTTCATCCTGCTCAGCATGTTGGAAAAAACCAAAAACTTCTGGATTATTGACAACAACCTCGTTCATCACGACATGTTCTCCAAAGCGCTCATAAGTCTTCCTTGATGACTCATCTTTTCGACCAACTACTTTATCAATTTCTTCAATTGATGATTTTTCTCCTCCTCTTTTTTTAATTCCATATGCGTGTGTTCCAGCATCACCAGTTGAAGCTTCCCCGATTTGCCCACCCCCGAATAAAAATCCACTTGCTCCTGGCCATAAATTTGCTTTCTCTCCTGGCGTAACTGATGAAGCGGAAACAGATGGTTCCAATGCAAGCATTATATCAATGTCGTCCTGATAGGTTGTCTCACTGGAAACATTTGAATTTGCATTATGCCTCAAGCTTTCTCGTTCTTCTATCTTATGCACAAGAAAAACATTATTGCGCTTCATTACATTCTCAAGTGAACGATTCAGTGTGTCAAAGCGCTCTCTTGCCAATCCTTCAGCTTTATCATAATGCTCTTTTATCTTTTCTTTTATTGATTTTAGCTTTTCACTATTTTCGATAAGTTGAGCTACATTTTCTTTTTCCATTTGAGCATCCTCCTGACTCAACTCACCACTAGACATAATTCTCTCAGCTGTCGCGCTCGCTTGCTCGCCTTGCATCTCAGAAAATTTTCCATATTCTGAATCACCTCTTTCTCCTTCCATATTTTCCGAAGAAATATTCACAAAATCAATTCTAGTTTTTTGTAACCTAAGTTGACTACGACTTGCCTTACGCTGCTCGCGAATTTCTTGTGCCAGCTTTATGCGTTCTTCCATAAGTAATTTTTTCGAAGCTTCTTTTTCACTCAGTAATTCTGGACTTTCCGTTACTCGCTCTTTCATCGCTGAAATATTTTCAACACTATCGACATCTTTTGAATGTTCTCCTTTCATATTTTCCTGTGACTTTAAATCAGTTACTGATTCTTGCTGAGTTTCTGGCAACTCATTTTGACTTGATAAATCCGTTGCATCAATCATCTTCTTAATTTTGTCGGCATCTATTTCACTGACATTTTTCCATTTTGCATTCTGACCAGAAACTTCAACTATCTGTGAATGCAATTCAAGATATGCAGAAGAAGTATTTTTACCCTCAGCATGCAAACCTTTTATTTTTTCCTTAGCTTTATCAAATGTTTCCTGTCGATCAATATTTTCCAAAACGCCTTCGACTCCAGCTGCATCTATTTCTTCAGCTGACTTCCAAATATTCTGACCATTTTCTTGTTTCATAAGAAGAGAATTCAAAGCGACATATTCAGCACTTTCTTGTTTGCCAGCTGAAAACATTGTGTGAATTTTTTCCTGCCCGCTTCGGATTATTTTAGTAGGATTTTTTTCTTCATTTTTTAGCAATGATTGCAACTCTTCTTTTGCAGCATCAACCTCAGCAGCAATCTTTTGCAATTCTTTTTTGTCTTCGTTATCAATAGCCAATCCATCCTTCTCTGCCCTCGCCTCAGTTTGCGAAATTTCGTCGGCGCTTTCGGATTGAAAACCGGCAACTTCTTTTTCTGCCTCGGTCATCATTTGTTGTCGCGATTCCTCTGGTGATTCGACGCTCCGCGAAGCTTCATGATTTTCATGCGCTTCAGATTTTTTTTCAATTGTTGCCTGCTCATTATTCATGCTCATTTATTTTTTTTCTTAGCGCCTCCATGTGTTGCTCATCTAATTTTCCAGAAATGCGTGCCAAAATATCAGAACGTCTTTTTTTCAAAGAAGTCATTTTGTCTTGAAAAATTTTCCAAGCCTGTTTATATTTTTCTGTTTTTTCTAACATATTTTTTCTAATTTGTATTCTAAATATACCACACCCGAGCTTCTTGGACGAAATATGCTATAATTCACTCATATCCAGCTAACTAGAAACTTATGAAAATTTTAGGCCTTGAATCGTCTTGCGATGAGACCGCTGCTTCGGTGGTGGAAATTGATGAGACGAATGGCTCGATTAAGCCTTTGTCTAATGTCATCTCGTCTCAGATCAAGCTACATGCCAAATGGGGCGGTGTGGTGCCAAATTTGGCTGCCAGAGAGCATCTCAAAAACATCCTGCCAGTCATTGAGAGTGGCCTAGCTGAGGCTGGAGTTTCGAAAGATGAAATAGACCTGATCGCGGTGACGCATGGCCCAGGACTCATTCCTGCACTGCTAGTGGGCACAAACACGGCCAAAACTCTGTCTTTAGCTTGGGAGAAGCCCCTGTTGGGCATTCATCATATTGAAGGTCATATCTACGCCAATTTCATCAACAAGAAGGACGCTGACATCAAATTCCCTGCCTTGTGCTTGGTGGTTTCTGGTGGGCACACGCAGTTGGTTTTGATGAAAAAACATTTGACCTATGAAATCATCGGCGAGACACAAGATGACGCCGTCGGCGAAGCTTTCGACAAAGTGGCGCGCATCTTGGGCTTGGGCTATCCTGGTGGACCAGCCGTGGCCTCTGCGGCCGCCACTTGTGAATTCCAATCTTTTGATTTCGATGTGCACTTCCCACGCCCGATGCTCAAAAAAACTAATTTTGATTTTTCTTTTTCCGGTCTCAAAACGGCCGTGCTCTATTTCGTGAAAAAAAATCCAAAGGAAATTAAAAACAAAAAATTCATCGCTGAAGTCGCTTATGAATTTCAACAAGCGGCCGTGGAAGTTTTAGTGACCAAGACTATTCGCGCAGCTAAAAAATATTCTCCCAAAACCATTCTTTTGGCTGGTGGCGTCAGTGCCAACACAGAGCTGCAAACCCAACTCACTCAAGCCATTGAAGACAATTTGTCTAAGACAAACTTCTCTTTTCCAGAAATCGCCTATCAATTGGACAATGCTACTATGATTGCCACGGCCGCCTATTTCCGCCATAAAGCCCTAACTAACAAAAAATCTCTGCTTTCAACTTGGAAAAATCTGCAAACTAAAGCTAATTTGGAATTGCCTAAAAAATAAATCGATGCAAAAAATCAAACCTGTTATTTTTGGAATGTTGGCTGCTGGCGCCGCACTGGTTGTTGAATTGGTTCTGTCTGATGCCTATTTTATATTTTCCGGCCGAGAAGTCGAAACCAATTATTTTGATCATATCACTTTGTTTTTATTTATCGTCGTCCTAATTGAAGAGAGCGCCAAATATATTCTCATCAAAAAATTATATACTGAAAAAAATGAAAATCACAAAATTTCCACTGCCTTTTTGGTTGGACTAGGCTTTGCGACCGTAGAATTTTTCTTTGTTTATGCCAATCAAAATTTGACTGATTTATATTCAGGCGCTTTTGGCGCCATCGCATTGCATTTGGCTACCACCGGAACCATTGGAATTGCAATTCTCGCGACAAAAAATTCCAATAGCGTTGCAATTCTAAAAACTGTTCTAACTGCCTTTGGTCTACATATAATCTACAATTTAATGGTTATTTATAACTTGCCGTATGTACTGATTTATGTTTATTTAGCCCTTGTTTTCTTGACCTTATTTATCCTCAATCAGAAAATTCAATCTAACAGTAAAAAGTAACTTTCATTTGCCAAATAAGCAATCCTCTATTATAATTATCTTAGATAATAAACCTAATATTTATATAAACAAATGCTTAAAGTAAAACGATCTTTCTTAGAGAAATTGACTGGCTCCAGCCGAATTGAAGACAATAACGAATACGAATCTCCAATGAAGCCCTTGTCACGCATTTATGAGGAAGAGGAAGAGTCAGAAATGATTATCAGTCCTTCTTCTCGAAACAATGCCCAAGAAGAAAGCCTTGTTTCTAGCGATGAAAGTGAGGGTCAACTGACTATTGATGTCTACCAAACTGAAAATGACATCGTCATCAAATCCACAATTGCTGGCGTGAAACCGGAAGATTTGGATGTCAGCATCAACAATGATATGGTCAGCATCCGCGGTGAAAGAAAAAACGAAGAAGTGGTTGGTGAAGAAAATTATTACTACCAAGAATGTTATTGGGGAAACTTCTCCCGCTCAGTTATCTTGCCAGTTGATGTTCTATCCGAGAAATCAGAAGCTTCTATGAAAAATGGAATCTTAACCATCCGACTTCCAAAGGCTGACAACACCAAGACCAAGAAAATTCAGGTTCGTGGCTTCTAAAGCAACCTCTCAAAAAAACGCTCCCATGTGGAGCGTTTTTTATATCTTACATCCTGCCGGCAGGCAGGAATCCTAGGATGACAGTTTACAGATGACCGTTCTCGTATTGATTCCGAAGCGATTTTACGCTATTATTAATCCATGGCAAAACTCCTAAAAATTGTTGCTCTATTTTGTTTACTGCTAATCAGCAGCAACTTTGCTTTGGCTGAAAATATCCCCGTTCAAAAATCAACTATCCAAAAAATAAACAACCAAACAGCTGACATAGATCTAAAAATAAATGGTTCAACCTTTCCCCTTTCCAAGACAGAGTTGATTGGTTGGGTCAGTGAAAAAAATGAATTGAATTACAATCCAAAATATAAATCCGAAATTGAGAATCAAAATATTTGTCTGCACAAAAAATCCATTCTGTGCAAATTGACTTTTGATATCAAAAAAGAAAATCATATCAAAAAATCCACTTCTTTTTTTATTAGCACTGATTCGGTTGATAAGTTTTTAGATGACCTCGCCAGAAAAACCAATCGAGATCCAGAAAATGCTAAGTTAATTATGGAGGGTGGCAAGGTTTCAGTTTTTTCCTTGAGCCAAAAAGGCATTGAATTGGACAAAGAAAAAAGCGCAACAATCCTGATTAAATATTTAACTGGAAATAACTCAAGCAATTCAATCGAGTTGCCTTACCTTGAAAAAAGTCCCGAAATTTCTACAGGCTCAATTGAAAATCTAGGTATCACTGAACTTATTGGTGAAGGCCATTCCAATTTCAAAGGCTCGCCTAAAAATAGAGTCTTCAATATCAAAGTAGCTACTAATCGCTTCAATGGCGCCCTCATCAAACCTGGGGAAGAATTTTCTTTTGTGAAAATCCTTGGAGAAGTAGACGGTGAACATGGCTATTTGCCAGAACTGGTTATCAAACACAACAAAACCGAAGCGGAATTTGGCGGTGGCATTTGCCAAGTTTCCACTACGGCTTTTCGCGCGGCCATCTACAGTGGACTGAAAATCACCATGCGCAAAAATCATGCTTATCCAGTTTCTTACTACAACCCACAAGGCATGGATTCAACTGTCTACATTCCTAAACCCGATTTGCGTTTCGTCAATAACACTCCGTCTCATATCCTCATTCAAACAGAAATTGTCGGGACAGAGTTAATCTTTAGATTCTATGGTACTAGCGACGGTCGAAAAACAACCGTGATTGGCCCAACCATCACCGAAAGAAACCCGGATGGTTCTCTCAAAGCGTCGTTCACGCAACAGGTTTTTGACGCAACTGGCAAAATGTCCCAGGAAGATGTTTTCAACAGCGCCTATGCTTCGCCTAGCAAATATCCGCACCCAGGAGATGTGCTAACCACAAAACCCAAAGATTGGTCTAGCAATGAATGGTCACAGTATCTCAAAGCCAACAAAAAACCCTAATCTCGTATGTTGATTACAGGTTTAGTTGACTAACTGCTCTTTTACTGCTATTATAGCCGTATTGCCTGTGGGCAATTTTAATTTGCACTTGCGCTGACAAATCCGCGACTGGTTAGCAAAAATTGAAAATATGCGCCGGTAGCTCAGTGGATAGAGCAGTAGCCTTCTAAGCTATTGGTCGCAGGTCCGATTCCTGCCCGGCGCACATATGCACTCATAGCTCAGTTGGTAGAGCAGATCCCTCTTAAGGATATGGTCCCAGGTTCAAGTCCTGGTGAGTGCACTAAAAGAATAGTAAAAGTCTATAGTGGGGCGGCCATCGTCTATCGGTAAGACATCAGTTTGTGGTACTGAGAAGCTGGGTTCAACTCCCAGTGGCCGCCCCAGTATAGATTTTTATTTTAGCGCCCTTAGCTCAGTGGATAGAGTACTTGGCTTCGAACCAAGGGGTCGTAGGTTCAAATCCTGCAGGGCGCACACGATTAAATTCGAAGTACGAAATCACAAATTCGAAACAATTTCTTAAAAATGGTCTGACTTGTCAGGCCATTTTTCAGCAAAAATATGCCACAAAAAAACGCTTGGGAAAAAGAATATCAGAACCCGCTTTTCATCACCAAGGGTGACAAACCACAGAGTGATGTTTTGCGTTTTCTAAAATTTTTCAAAAAGCAGACTGGCCACAAAATTTATAATCTACGCGTACTCGACCTTGGTTGTGGCACAGGGCGCAATGCCAATTATCTAGCCAATTTAGATAACACTGTCTGTGGGATTGAAATCTCGCCCACTGCACTGTCGTTAGCACAAAAACGCGCTCAGAATCTAGGAGTTTCCGTGCAATACCTAGAACAAAGTATTGGCGAAAAATATCCATTTGCGGATAAAAGTTTTGATTTAATTCTAGATGTCACTTCCTCTAACGCGCTAAATGAAAGAGAAAGAGAAACTTATTTGCAAGAAACAGCGCGAACTCTGCAAAATGAGGGCTATTTATTTGTCAGGGCGCTATGCCGAGACGGTGACAAGAACGCCAAGAAGTTGATTGAGAAATTTCCCGGCGCAGAAAAAGACACTTACGAAATGCCCAGAAGCGGACTTGTGGAAAGAGTTTTCTCCGAACAAGACTTTCGCGCGACTTATGGAAAATTTTTCCAAATTCTGCAGCTTAGTAAAAAAACTGGCTACACCAATTTTGACGGACAACCATATAAAAGAAATTATTGGATTGCCTATCTCAAGAAAATATCCTAAAAAATGTAGAGACGCCCCACTGGGGCGTCTCTACATTCAGGACAATTTATTTTTTATTTTAATTTAAAAATATCCTTTTTAGTGTCAATGTTTTTTTGATATTCATCCTGCCTTGCGGTTATACCCCTTAAAACTTTTTCAAATTTTGTCTTATTGAAAGTAGCGCTGGCTTTTTTAGTGTTCATATATTCTTGCTTTCTCACCTCGTCCCACTGATATTCATAGGCATATCCATACCAAAGATAACCGCAATATCCAATAGCCATAATAAGAATCGCCAGTAAAACACACGCTTCTTTGCGCATAATGAAACAACTGATTTTTTTAAACAAATCACTTGGATTGATACCGCTTTGCAAATTTTTTAGATCTATTTTCATTTTTTTATATACACCACCACATCTAAAATGCTATTTACAATCTCTTTGCCAACTGCTACTTTCTTTGTATTTGAGGCGGCATCGAATGGATTTGGATTGATAGCAGACATATCTGGTTCCTTTTTTTCAGAGCTCACGGATATGATATTGACCGTTTTCTTATAATTTTCCAACTTGTGAATAAAATTCAGCAGATTGACATAATCACCCTCTATAGCAATCTTCATGGAAAGATAGTTGGCATAGGCTAATTTGGTCTTGATATCGCCCTCATTTCCCTTCTGTTTAGCTGCCGTTTTGACATCCGCTACATCCTGAATTCGAAATTCAATTTTATTGTTAGTCTCCGCGGCTATAGCCTCGAGTTCCTTGATTAGCTCAACCTCGCTATTTGGCTCAATAACTATAGTGAAATCGCCTTCATTATCTTTAAATTTATTATAATTTTCTTTCATGCTAGGCACATCCGCCAATCTTTTTTCATTTAACTCTCCATCAATTTTTTTCTGTTGAATTTCATCGGCCTTATTATTTATTTTATCTATAATCGGCATACCCACGAAATATAAGAGCGCAAAAACCACCGCCACATAGGTGCCGATTATTAATTGAATTTTATATATTTTCAAAAAATCTTTCATTTGTTTTTTATACATTCCTCTTTTATATCAAACTCTATCTGAAACTCCACATTCTCCTTTGAGGCTAAATTGGAAAGTGGCAGATTCACATTAGCAAAACAAGGTTCCTGTGCAAGACTGTCCTTCATGGCTATCAAAATATCGCGTGTATCCGCTATGCCAGCGATTAGCACTTTATAATTCTTGTTTGCTAGCTTATTTACACCCACGCCGTCTGGCATGGCGCTGTTTAATTTATCAAACATCCGTGACCAATATAGCTGGTCATTTTGAATTGATTCATCCAGCGTCACCTGCGCATTCACTGTCTTAAAATTACTGTCTAAATTTGTGATGGTTTCATATTTTTCCTTGCTCTGTTTGCTCTCAAATTCACTGGTTTGCGCATCTAGATTGAACTTCAATAAATAATTCAAACTAAAAAGCAGAGCAAAAAAGACAAGTATAATAACTGCCAGCTCAATTTCCCATCGCAAAATCAATCTCATTTTACTTGATTGAGCTATTTCATCTTTTCGATATTGCGGGATGAGATTTAATTTAATTTCCATAATTCATTCCCCTGATAGCTAGGCCAATGGCCGTAACATATCGAACGGAGGTTTCCTTATTGATTGTAGGTAAATTATCTTCTGTTTTCAAATTGACCCACGGGTTGCCCACCAACACTTCTTTTTGAGTTCTTTGATGCAAATATTCCGGCAAACCTTTCATACTTGACCCACCTCCACATAAAATTATTTTGTTTATGCCTTGCGACCGCCCAGACATCTCACCATAAAAATCCATTGTCTTATTTATTTCCATTACTAAATTTTCTATCAGCGGACTAACAGCGCTAAAAATTGGATTGCCGTCGCCCGCGTTGGCTATCCCATTGTTAACTTTCACCTTCTCAGCGTCAGCGCTACTTAAATTTAGAGCTTTGCTAATGGCATCATTGATACTTTCTGAAGAAAATGGAATGCTTGAAGTGAAATATGGCACCACGCCATCAGCGATTATAAAGCTTGTCCTGCGCGCGCCCAAATCTACAATCAATGATATCTCTCCTTGGACTGCGTTACTATCCACTAAACTCCGAATGCTAGCTATTGATTCAACTTCCAACCCATAGACATCTAGCCCCGCTAATTTCAAGACATTCATCCAGCTATCTACGATTTCTCTGGAAACTGCCACTGTTAACACCTGCTGTTTATCGTTTTCATCAACTTCCAAAAATTGCCAATCAAAATATACTTCTGCCAAAGACATCGGCATATTAGCCTCCATTTCCCACTTGACTGCCTCGCGAGCCTCTTCCTCGCTCATTTTCGGAATAGTAATTATGCGCACAAAGGCTTTCGATTCTGGCAAAGAACAGATGACTTTGTTAGAATTTATTTTTTTCGCGCTAGCAGATTTCAACACGGACTTAATTGCCTCAGCCACAACATCTAGATTAATTATCCGCCCATCTTCAATATTACCCAAAGGGATGTCCATTGAGCCATACCCTCGCACCACATCACGGTTACCATCTTTTTCAATTTGAAAAACCTTAACCGAAAGATCGCTCAGATCCAACCCAATTATTTTTGGTTCAAAGTTTATTATATTTTTATTGAGAAAGCTCATGACGTGAAACTTAAAACGTGAAACGTAAAACGTTATGCGATACACGTTACACGATATACTTATTATAGCTCATCCCACAGATCTATGGAATACTCTGTGCCAGTTGGAAAATATGGCGGCGGATAATATAATAAATTATTATCAAAATTTAAAACGCGCGTAGTATAGCCAGTTCCATCCGTATAAGCGAAGCCGTAGCGCAAATTAGTGGCGATTGAACCATTGACCGTGATAGAGTTTTTATGATTGCCAGAATAATAATCTCGTCCAACGCGACCAGACTGTGCCAAAAGCGCCGCATCGATAGTTAAATTTGTTTGACTGTTTAGTACAACACTGACATTTTGCTGGGCAATCAGCCCGATTATATCTTTGCCGTCAAAATTAGTGTACACAAGATTATTGTCTCCAATATAAATATTGGCCTTGGTACCACCAATAAGATTAGCGGCTACAATAGTTACCCTTGAATTATTCACGGTCCCTTCCACCCAAATATTATCTTCCACAAAGATCACGCCGTTAGTCGGCATGACATAATTTTTTAGACATTGTCCGCTACAAGTATCACAAGTTCCGCCACCCGAAGTTCTCTTATATTTAGAAATGCTATATGACGAAGAACTATACGTATCTACTGTACATACATCAAAAGTGCCATTATTCTTAAGGATGATTCTCCTGCCTCCGCCAGTTTGATCAAAATATAATCCATGCCCAGCAATTTTGGATTCTGTTTTTATATTATTCAGGTCAGAGAGAATCCCATTGAAATCGATTACTGGCAACGGAAATTGCCGCCCAGCTTGAAAAACATCTGCCCGTTGCGGAACTGCGTTTGGTGGCAACGAATCTGTCGGAGAAATGTGTGTATGCACGCCAAATTCATTTCCACCAGAATGATCTGGATCATCATATTTGTCCATTGAACTGCTTACGATATTATGCGCTACACCATCGAAGCGAATGCCGTTATTCGAATGAATTTTGCCATAAACTTCCGTGCCTGCGCCAAACCTCATAACATCATTAGCCGCCACTGCAAACTCACTCCAAGAAGGTCGGCGAAATCTGGCCTGCACCACTCTCTTCACATCTGGATCTTTGTATGTCCAGCCGGTTGATTTCACCATCACGATTGTTGAATCTAAATCAGGCGCATCAACTTGAATCTTATATTTACCAATCGCCCCGCCCTCTGGGTCAAAAAATTCAGCTTCATACGGAGTGTTCACGCCATAGGGATTGCCACTCTGCCAAAAAGTTTTTATTTGCTGAGCAGTTTTTCCGGATACTTGATGCGCAAGATACCATCGATAAAAGTATATTCCAGCTTCAGCCACTTGAAAAGATTGCTCCTTTTCACTGCGATAAAAACTAAAATTCAATTGCGAAGTGATATACCGCAAAAGAGAGGTTGAAATGATGGCCACAATCGCCATGATAACTAAGGCATAAGCCAACACCGATCCTTTTTTGTTGTTTTTTATAATCATATTATTTCATTCGATCGTAATCATTTAAATTGCGAAATTCTACAAATGATTGGGTCTCAATGCTATCTGGATCGCGATTTGGATCAATATTTATCTTCAAATAAATCTTAACTAATCGAATAGTCGAAACATCTACAGGCATCGCCACAGGATTGTGTGTCGTGTCTCCAGGATAACTGCTGTTATAATAATAGAAAATTGGTTCACTGCCAGAATTAACAATATTTTCTGCTAAAATTTTTGTCTGCTGGTCGCCCGTTGGATATGATTTTGGAATCCCACTAGTTGGATCCGTAATCCCCATTTTTATTTGACGATTTTGAAAATATAAATGCAATCTCTCGGTGATGCCATCCTTGTCGTAATCAGAAAACACCACCAAATCCGTTCCCGTAGCTGATTTTATCGGATAGGAGCCATCATCTGCTTGCCTAACTTTTCGTAGATAACCCACCATGGTGTTTATTCCTTGCGAAACAGCAAAAGAAGACTGGCCCATTTCGACGGTATATGAATTTACTTTCCAGCTTCGAATAAAAAGCGTCGTGAAGCCAGCCATAGCAACTGTTAAAATTGCGATGGCTACCAACATTTCAACCAGACTCATGCCAGAATAATTTTTTATTTCTTTTTTCATATAACTAATTAGCTACCATCTTTGCTTGTTGTGTAATCAATGTGTCTGAATTCACATCCACTGTTGCAGTATAATCGCTAAACCCTGTTGCAGTCACTCTCAAATCGTATGTCCCAATCGCCAGTGGCGTCGCTGAATTCGGGAAAAAAACTGCCCCATTTTTAGGTGTTGCTTGCATTTCGCTATAACCTGTTGAGTTTGATAGTGTAACTTCAGCGCCTCCTATCAAAGTGTTGTCCGAGTCCTTGACTACCTGTACAATCAAGGAATTAACATTATTATTAGCAAATCTCATCGTGACATCTTCAGCATCGCCAAATAGTTTTGATATTGTATAAATATTAGTAGCCAAATCAAGGCTCACAAAATCAGTTAATCCGATTAATGTATAGTCTGCCTTAGTTATACTAGAGATAAAAAATTGTCCAGGACTCACATCACCAAAATCAACTTCACCATTAGAGTTCGTTGTTTTATCAGCAACCAAATTATATGTCGGTTTAGCTGGAGAATACATCATATCTGAACCCAAAATCCTACCTCCCTCTATGCTAAAATTGACACCTGGCAATTTGACTCCTTGTGTATCAACGGTGACAATTTTTAAGCTTGCTAGCTTGTCTTGCACAATACTTTTCATATTCAACATTCCATCCACTACCGAAGCGGGCGTGTCTGTAACTGAATAGGAAACTGTATCAGGATTGATTGTTTCAACAGTTTCATAGCCATTTTTTGTAACAGTAATGTTATATCCCTGAATTGATTGCTTGGCTCCTGGCAACATCAAATTTCCAGTGTTATCAGTCATCGCTGTCACATTGACTGTTGGCGAGATCGATGAATTAGTGATGTGCACTGAGGCCTGTGGCACGCCGATTCCATCACTGCCCATAATATTCACTGCTAATGTTCCGCCCGAAGCGCTCTGCTCTATCCCTGCAGGTACAAATCGTGCCACCAAAAACATAGTACTATCAACATCTTTGACTCCCTTCCAAGAAACAGTCACTTTGACGCGTTTATAGTCATTAGGGATTGCATCTGTTGGCAAAACACCGTCAAACGGGTCATCCACGAATTGCACAAAAGTTTTCACATGATAAGTGTGCTTACTTTCAGTCACATCTTCCTCCGCCACAAGGCTTCCGCTTGGGATTCCACCCACGATTCCGATATCATCATATTTCAAATTTCTAATAATCTCCATCCTTTCATTCGCCAGTGCTACCGCCCCCAAACGATTTTTTGATTCAATAATAAATCTAGTGCCTAATGAAAAAATTGAATAAAAAGTCACAGTAATCAAAGAAAAGATAAACAAAACCGTCAAAGCCTCAATGAGCGTAAAGCCTTGATTTTTCGAAACTAACAATAAATTTTGATGTCCTTTCTTCATTAAAAATATCTTCTTTAAAAAATCAGTGAAATCAAGTGCGGTCATGTGCTAACCTGCCTTCGCTAAGCTACGGTAAGGCAAGGTCAGTAGTTCTGATTTTACTTTATGTTTTCCAACACGCTATACATTGGCTGTAAAATTGAAACAGCAAAAAAACCGACTACCGTTCCAATTAGCAACATCAGGACTGGCTCAATAATAGAGGATAAATTTTTGGTTATTTGGTCAACTTCTTCTTCATAAAATTCCGCCAACTTGCCCAAAACAGCCTCAGTTTTTCCTGTTTCCTCGCCCACTTCAATCATCTGTGAGACTAGCACTGGAAAAATCTTTTTTTCTTCCCCAATAATCTTGCTCAAATTAACACCCTTTTGCACTTCACCGATTGAGTGCGTGAAAGCCCGCTTATAATAAAAATTAGTCAGAGTTCTCGAAATTATCCGCAAAGCTTCAACCACTGAAACACCACTTTTCAAAAGTGAGCTATAAATTCGAGCAAATCTAGCGCAATTAACTTTGATTACAATATTTTTTATAACTGGAATATTCAGCAATATTATTCCCAATATCTTCTTGCCAGCGTCAGTCGATAATAAAAACTTAATTCCGATTCCAAAAATAGGAAACAAGAAAATTAGCACATACCAATAATCACGAATCACATTGCTTGAATCAATAATAAATTGCGTTGAGGCTGGCAAAGTAGCATTCAAATCTTTAAATACGCTCGTAATTTGCGGCACAACATAAACCATCATCACGATACCAACTAATCCCATCGCCACCAAAATTACACTCGGATACACCAAAGCGCCTCTAACTTTTTTTATCAGCTCATGATCTTTTTCCAATTGCAAAGCCAAGATATTCAACACCTCTTCCAAACTTCCACTTACCTCTCCCACCCGAATCATATTGACAAACAGATCATCAAAAGTCCCTGGGAACTTGGCTAAACTATCAGCAAAACTAGCTCCTGTTTGAATGTCCTCGCTCACATGGTTAAGCACCTCGATAAATTTTTTATTTGCGGTTTGTGCGGTTATATTCTGCAAAGAGCGTGACAGTGGCAGCCCAGAAGAAATCATAACACTCAAGTTTTTAGCAAACATCATCTTTTCTGCCACAGAAATGCCAGAAAATCTATCCATAAATTTGATTTGGATAGCCTGGCCATCTTCGCTTTTCAATTCCTTAAATGATGTCAACACAAAACCATCCGCGCGCAATTGCGAAGCTAGCTCTCTCTCATCATTCACTTTCATTTCACCACTTTTAGTTTCACCTGAGAAACTTTTGGCAGTATAAAAAATATCCATGATGTTATAAATCTCTAATTAATAACTAATTTTACCCTAATTTTCCCTAATCTTTTTTAAAAAAATTTGCGAATATTCGTGACTTGATTCGAGACTGATTCGTGATTTATATCATTATTCTTTGGTTACTCTCAATATTTCCTCAACTGAGGTTATTCCACTAACCGCCTTCACAAAGCCATCTTCCACCATCGTCAACATGCCTTTTTCGCGCGCTCTTTTTTCCATTTCTTCCGTAGGTGTTTTTTGTGAAATCATTTTTTCAATTTCATCATCAACTTCCAAAACTTCATAAATTCCACTTCGGCCTTTGTAGCCCTCGTTATGGCATTGCTCACAGCCAACAGATTTATATAATTTTATATCTTCCCATTTGGCATTTTTATCGATTGAGTCTTTTAATAATTCATTTTTCTTAATAACTTCCAGCAGTGACGGCATATCATAACTTTCACCCAGCGCCTCCAACTCTCCAGATGTCATCTGATATTCTTTTTTACAATCCTGGCAAAGTTTTCTAACCAAGCGTTGCGCAATGATCACATTCACGGTAGAAGCCACCATAAACGCTTCAGCGCCCATATCGATGATTCGGGGTAGGGTAGCCGCGGCACTGTTGGTATGCAAGGTAGATAAAACGAGATGTCCAGTCAACGCCGCATGAATCGCCATTTCCAAAGTCTCCTGATCTCGAATTTCTCCAACCATTATAATATCTGGGTCTTGACGCAAAAGCGAACGCAAGCCAGCCGCAAAAGTCAGACCAACCTTAGTATAAATCTGCGTTTGATTGACTCTGGGCATTCGATATTCTACTGGGTCTTCAACTGTACTAATATTGACTTCCGGCGTATTCAAAATATCCATAATTGTATACAGCGTGGTGGTTTTCCCTGACCCAGTCGGGCCTGTTACCAGAATCATGCCATTGGGTTTTTTGATTTGTCGATGGATGATTTCCAGCCCTAAGCCAGTCATTCCCATTTTTTCCAAGGTCAGTCCCTTGCTATTTTCATTCAAAAGACGCATTACGATTTTCTCGCCATCAAAAATTGGCAGGATGCTGACACGAAAAGAAATCTTCAAATCATCTTTTTCAATTTTAAACCGACCGTCCTGCGGAACGCGATGTTCATCTAGTTTCAAATTAGACAACACTTTGATTCTAGCAATGATCCCGTGCTTAACCTGCTTCGGCAGGGTCATTGCGTCATGCAAAATTCCGTCAATGCGATAGCGCACGCGCACTTCTTTTTCATCTGGCTCAATATGAACATCACTAGCGCCCTGCAGAATTGCATGTTTGATTAGCGTATCAACAATTCTAATTATTGGCAGACCCTGTGCGACTTTTTCCAAGTCTTCTTTTTCATCCCCATCAACTTGTGAAGAATTTTTTTCAATAATATCTCCGAATTCCGCCTTCAAACTCTTAGCATATTGCTTTAAAATAATGTTGATACTATCTTCTGAAGTTAAGCAAGTAACTATTTTTAGGCCAGTTTTTTTGCGGATAAAATCCACTGTCTGAATATCCTCGGGATTTAACATGGCAATCTTCAACTCCGATCCACTCTTTTCAAAGGCCACGATTTTATATTTCTTGGCAATCGGTTCTGGCACAATTTGCAAAATATCTGTAGGAATGATTTCTTTCGTTAAATCAACAAACGGCACGCCCAGGATATAAGCATATAGCTCACGCAATTTCACCTCATCAATCAGTTTTTTCTCCAACAAGACCTCGCCTAATATTTTGGCGCTGTCTTGAGATTCTTTGTATGCCAATTCAAGATCCTCAAGCTTGATTAGCTCAGAATCTTTAATAAATTCATATAGTTGTTTATTTTCAATCCGCATATCTTTTTGATTTTTGTATTTTCGTAGGACTTGTATTTTTGTAGGTCCTAAATTTTCAACATTTCCTTTATTTTTCCCACTATCTCCTCCAGTTTATAATTTGATTTGACTAAATAGGTATTAACACCCAGACTGAAAGCTTTATCTACATCATCCGCACTCTCCAAATTTGTCAGCAATATCACGGGAATTTTAGCCCACATTTCATCCGCCTTGATTTCAGCTAAAACTTCAAAGCCATCTTTTTTTGGCAAAACAATATCTAATAAAATCAAATCTGGTTTCTCACTTTTAACCTTCCGCATTGCTTCTTCTCCGTCTGAAGCCACCGCGACAGTAAAATGTTCTGCCAACAAAAATTCCTTCATCGCATTTTGCAACGAACTTTCATCCTCAACAACTAAGATTTTTTTGTCCATAAAATTATCGACTTAATCAATTAGACTAACGGCAAAGAAAAGCTAAACACTGAGCCGATTTCTTCAATTGATTGGAACCAAATTCGTCCGCCCAGTTGCTCCACGATGTTTTTAGCAATATATAGTCCTAGACCAGTCCCTTCCGTTTGATATTTGACCGCGTTATCACTGCGAAAAAACTTGCTGAAAACTTGCTCCTGCTGTTCTTTGGGAATTCCCACGCCGTTATCTCGGATAGTGAACACCAGAAAGCCTTCATTCACGGCCAGCCCAATTTCAATTTTGCCTCGATTAGGCGTGTATTTTATCGAATTGCTAAGCAGATTTTCCAGAACCAATTTTATCTTTTCTTTATCCGCTACGACTATTGATTTTTTATTCTTTTTGTTTACTATGATATGCAAATTTTTAACTTTTGCCAATGGCAAAAAATTACTAATCGTTTCATCCACAATTTTCACCATATCAATTTTTTCTTTTTTCAAAATCAACCGACCTTGATCAATTCTAGTTACATCTAAAAGATCGTTGACTAACCTAGTCATACGCGTAGCCAGAGTGTTGATTGTTTCAATTCCTTTGCATTGTTTGGCATCCAATCCACAGCTGAATTTTGACAACAAAAGCTCTGTTTCCCAGCGAATAGCTGAAAGTGGGGTGCGCAATTGATGCGAGGCCACGGAAACAAATTCTGTTTTCATCTTGTTGAGCTTGGCCATTTCTTCAACCTGCCGAATGATGGAATTTCCAATAATAAGGATGATTGAAACCACCAGACTTTCAGCGCCAATCAAGACTTCGGGTTGATCATATATTTGCGAAACAAAATAGGTTGCCGTCATCGCTGCAATAATAACCAACCCCATAACGATGAGCAGGAAACTTGGGGTTTTCCAAACACTCACGCCCAGCTCCTCCGCCTGTTTTTTTAAGTCAAAATCATTTACTATTTCCATTTTTTATATTTGTTATTTTAAAATTTTATTTTTATTTCCTACCAATATTATAGCACAAAAAATGATTTTTTGTAACAAAAAACAATCCGCTATGGCGGATTGCTTCATTTCTAATATTCTGAAATTTTCAGTGGTCTACAGCAGCGTAATTGTCGTCGCCAAATTGGTCTCTTTTTCAAAATGAACATAAGCTTTCATGCCAACCTTGATTTCGGAAATCTTCTTATTAGACATGGTGTTGTTAATTTGGGCAATGACAAAAGTCTTGCCATCCTCCATAGGCATCACCTTGGCGGTGCCATCCTCAGCTTTGATAGTAATGGATTTGGCATCGATTTTTTCTACCGTGCCAGTGATATTGTCATTCATAATTGCTTTGATTTCTGCAGGAATCGCATTGGGATCTTTTTCAACCACGACATCCTGTTTTGGCGCAACTGCAACTGGAGCTGGTGCGACCGGAGCAATTTCCGGATTAAACGTCTTTTGCGCTAAGAAATAGAAACCAACCAAGAAAGCTCCAAACAATACAACTGCGAAAATTATGATTGATTTTTTATTTAACATTTTTTTGTTTTAATTTAATTATTTTTACTTTTTTAGTTCGGACTCACTTCGCGCCAATTTAAGCTTCTTTGACAGTTTTTGCTGCCATTTATTATACCTCTGCAATCTGAACAAGTTTCTCCAGTACAAGTTATTGCCTCACAATTAGTTGAAACACAAGCAGGAGCTCTGGAGCCGGTACAAGAAGCTGTTGATCCTCCACTTGATCCATTGCATGTCCAAGGATAGCTAGCTCCTTGCGCTGGGAAATTAGTGGCATTGAGAGTTGCGCTAGCTGTTCCTGTCGCACAAGCAGTATCGGCTCCCCAGCCAGTAGCTGTGGAAGCATAGATGTGATTAGCCGTTCCGCAAGAGCCGTTAACTGGAGTGGCATTGATAATTATTGATTTACTACAAGTGCCGGTGCCACCTGGACCAGTCACCGTGATGGTGCAGTTTTCTGTGCCAGCAGACATATTATTGAATGGTAGGCTTCCGCTAGTGGCAATTGCCACATTAGTTGCTGAAATTGGTCCCGTGCAAGAATACTTAGCGCTAGTCGTATTGGCACTTGTCCAAGTCGCGGTTGTGCTGCCAGGAGCGGTCAACGGCCCAACGGGAGAAAATGCGAGAGTGCAGGTTGGAGCTGGTGGAGTAGCAACGGTATATGTGACGGAATAATTTACAAAATTAGCTGGCGTACATATTCTGCTCCATCCTTGCATAACACAAGTGGGGCTTCCACTTCCCGAAAAGATGGCTGAGTATGTGCCAGCCACACTCGGAGCTGTCATTGTAACTGACCCACTTGGATATATGGTGTTATATTTTAATACAGTTGCAGTTGCAATGTTTATAGTTACATCTAGCCTTGGTACATTTGAATTTGAAGGTGTTGTTACTGATCCATTAGCTACGATACTCTCACCAGGAGCGTATGTTGATTTATTTAAATTAACAGTATATGTGTTTGGACCAGAAACAAATTGAGCCGCATATGCTCCGTGTGAAAAAATCATCCCGAAAATAATCAGCACCAAGATTGCAAATAGTTTTGTATTTTTCATAAAATATTTATTAGAAAGATTTATGTTTATTTTATGATTTTATTATACCACATTTTCATGAAACATGAAGCATGGAACATGCAACATGTAGCACGAGTCAAAAAAAACCTGCCAAAGCAGGTTGTTTCATGTTATATGTTTCGTGTTATATGACGTACCTATTTCAACTCAGCCAATCTTTCCTGAAACTTTTCAAAAACCTTTGGACTCTGCGGATTTGGCAAAAACACCAAGGCTTCATCGGTAGCGATAATCATACTGCCATTTTGCTTGGTTCTGGCGTCATTTAGAATTCTTTGGGTTTGCCATTTTTTCAAACCTTGCTCAATCCAATCAGCTTTTAGAACTTTTTCTCCAATTTTCCGCAGTGTTTTGGCTAGCCTGCTATCATGTACTAATTTTTCACCTGGAATTGAATGCAAAGCATAGTTTATTTTATATTTTGCAATCCAAGCATTTTTCCACTGGAATTTTTTAAAGGTCTTATAGCCAAAAATTGGAACTAGAAAAGAATATTCCGAAGCCGAGAAAACATCTTTTAGATTTATTTCCAAAGACTTGCTGGTTATAAAATAATTCAAACACACTCGATCTTTGATTTTTTGGCCATAGCGCCGCCTGCCCAACAAATGTACCACTAATGTCACTAGGGTTCGACCAGTGAAGATTTTACCTTTTTTCAAAACTACCAAAAAATCCAAATCACTTGCCCGCTCCGTATTCTTCATCGCCAATCGCCCTGTCACAGCCACTCCTCGCACGAATGGCACGAACCGCAACCAGAAAACCACCCCTCGCACAATCCGGAATTTCTGCTCAGCAATCTTATTCCGCTCAATCCGTTGCTCAACCAAATCACGCCTGCCACGCAAAAAATAATAACCCTGAAATTCCTCAGTAAATTTCTGTAGCTTTTCATTTTCCAATTCAGCAACAACATTCGTCAAAGAAAATTCATCTTTTGTTAACATGCGTTCATCATTCGTCATTCTCGTCAGGTATTTCCAAATCTCAAAAGCCGTCATCGGATAATCCATAACATCATAATACGCCAGTGTGGTTAGTATGTATTTCGAAAGATTGTTGTCCATTTTTTTAATCTCAATGTAATAGTGAGCAGATTCCGGCTCAAGGCCGGAATGACAGAGCCGAACTTCAAAAATATTCCGCGCCTTGGCGTTAGTGCGTTTCTAAATTCCAGATTATGAGCGTTAAAAAATTTCATACTAGCAATCCTTTAGCGTTCTTATTGGAATTTTAGCGAACAAGTTGAAAATTTGTCTTGGTATGCAGCTGTGCGGCCTTTTTCTTTTTTGCCACTTTTCTTTTGGGAAAAGAAAAATGGCGTACTGATTTCTTTGCTGCCAAAGAAAATGGACGCCCTGCTAAATATACTTCGCCGTCCAACTCTTCTTCACATGTTTCAGCTTATCTGGTGTTCCAGCATAAACAACCTCACCACCTTTGTCACCACCATCTGGTCCGATATCAATCACCCAGTCAGAATTGCGAATCACATCAACATTGTGCTCAACCACCAGCACTGAATTGCCCTTATCCACCAGTGCATCTAATACACCTAGGAGTCTTTTTACATCATCAAAATGCAAACCGATGGTTGGTTCATCTAAAATATACAAGGTTTTACCAGTTGATTTGCGTGAAAGTTCCGTGGCCAGCTTGATTCTTTGCGCTTCACCGCCGGAAAGATTGGTGGCGCTTTGACCGAGCTTCAAATAACCCAAACCGACTTGTTCCAAGGTGGAAAGCTTTTCTACAATCAAGGGTGATTTTTTGAAAAAGCGCAAAGCATAGGACACACTCATATCCAAAACTTCAGCGATGTTCACACCTTGATACTCAATGTCCAGCGTCTTGGGATTATATCTTGTCCCACCACAAGATTCACATTTCACATACATATCCGGCAACAAGTGCATTTCAATCTTCTTGGTGCCATCTCCTTGGCAAACTTCGCATCGTCCACCCTTCATATTAAAACTAAAACGACTAGGGGTGTAGGCGCGATTTCTCGCTTCCTCAGTTGAGGCGAATAAATCCCGAATCAAAGAGAATACACCCGTATAGGTGGCGGCGTTTGATCTTGGCGTTCGCCCAATCGGTGCCTGATTGATACTAATGACCTTGTCCACATTATCTAGGCCTTTGATTTTCTTATGCGCCCCTGGAGTTTCTTTGCAATTGAAAAAATGTCTGGACAGCGCCTTAGCTAAAATATCAGAAACTAGAGATGATTTACCAGATCCAGACACGCCCGTGATAGAAACAAACTTGCCTAGCGGGATTTCCACATCAATATTTTTCAGATTATGCTCCGTGGCGCCAATGATTTCGATTGATTTCTTGTTGCCCTTTCTATAAGTTTTCTTTTCTGACACCTTTTTCTTGCCTATCAAATATTGCGCCGTGGAAGTTTTTGAATTCAATAGTTTTTTGAAATCGCCTTGAAAAATAACTTCGCCACCTTCTTCGCCAGCGCCTGGCCCCATGTCAATAATCCAATCAGCCTTGCGGATGATGTCTTCATCATGTTCGACCACAATCAAAGAATTGCCAGCTTCTTTCAAGAGTTGCATAGTATTGATCAATTTTTCTGTGTCGCGATTGTGCAGTCCAATGGACGGCTCATCTAAAACATAGGTGATGCCCATCAATTCTGAACCAATCTGAGTGGCCAATCTGATTCTTTGCGCTTCACCGCCAGAAATTGAATTAGCGCCACGAGAAATTGATAGATATTCCAAGCCAACATTGATCAGCGCCTCAGTTTTCAATTTCATTTCTTTTACTAACGGCGCGGCGATGTCTCGCCTTGTCCGATCAACTTTCAAATTTGTTTCCACGCTATTCAAAAACGCCATAAATTTTCCAAGATCCACACTCACCACATCATCAATGGACTTGTCATCAATCATCACGGCTAAAAATTCATCTTTGAGTCTCTTGCCTTCGCAAGCTGGGCAAACTTTTTCCAACATGTATTTCTCCAAATCACTGCGAACATAGTCGGACGCCGCTTCTTGGTATTTTTTCTTGATCATTGGAATCACGCCCTCAAAAATCACCCGCACTTCTTTCATTCCGCCCATATCACCTTTTTGTTCAATCAAAATTTCCTTGCGCTCTGGGCCAAAGAAAATGATATCGATGGCTTCTTTAGATAGTTTTTTCACTGGCGCATCAATAGAAAAACCATATTCCTTGCCTAGCACTTCCAAAATGTTCATATAATTGCCTTGCCCGCCCAATCGGCCATTGGATTTGCTCCAAGGCAAAATTGCCCCTTCAGATAAAGAGAGATTTTTATTAGGCATCACTAGGTCAATATCCACTTCTTTGGTTATGCCTAAACCAGAACAGTGATCGCAAGCCCCTTCCGGGCTATTGAAAGAAAAGTGTCTTGGAGTTATTTCCGAAATTCGCGTGTGACATTCATGACACACAAAGTCTTTGTTATAAAATCGGTCTTCCTCGCCAATGACCGCTACAATAATTGAGCCATTGCCAACCTTGAGACCTGTTTCAATTGAATCCACAATTCGCTCTGAATCAGGATTTTTGTGCTTCACCACAATCCGATCAATCACCACTTCAACAGCGCTCTCAAACTGATCGCTGGCAATTGCAATCGCCTCAGTCACCAACATGATTTTGCCATTGAACCGCACGCGTGCATAACCAATCTGGCTAATACTACGCAAAACCTCTTTAGAATTTTTGCTTGTCTCTTTGATTTTGGCCAAAATTGCCACCTGAGTGTTTTCCGGAAAACTCAAAATGTCCTGCAACATTTCTTGGTTGCTTTTTCTCACCATTCCCGTTCCGCATTTGGGACAATGGGGTGCGCCAATCTTGGCAAACAAAACACGCAAATAATCATAAATCTCCGTGAGTGTTCCCACAGTTGAACGCGGAGAACGACTCAGGCTTTTCTGATCAATCGAAATAGTCGGACTCAAGTTTTCAACCTTGTCTACATCCGGCTTAGCCCCCACGTCCAGAAACTGTCGTGCATAGGATGACATGCCTTCTAGATATCTACGATTGCCTTCGGCATAAACCACATCAAAAGCCAAGGATGATTTCCCTGAGCCAGAAAGCCCCGTCACCACCACCAATTGGTCTCGAGGGATATCAATATCTACATTTTTAAGGTTATTTACCTTAGCTCCACGAATTATGATCTTGTCTCGAACTTTAGAAGATTTATTCATGTGTATGTAAATATAGTAAGATTTAAACTCTAGTTAAACATTTTAGGGCATTTTCTTGGGTTTGTAAAGGACTAAGTAGAGACGAGTCCGCCAGCTGGCGGACTCGTCTCTACCTGTGAAAAAATCAAATAAATTCGCTTTTACGCACCTTACGATGATATGTTATCGCAAATCGATGCGCTTCATCCATAATAGTCTTGATCAAATTCTTATCGTCTAAAATATTTTTAATTTCTTTTGAAAATTTAGTTATTGATAATTCATTGGATCCGCCAGCTGGCGGAGGAAATTGGAAATTGAGATTTTTACGAGTCTTGCCTTTTGCAACACCGACTATTGGTATAGCAAAACCCAATTTACTCAGAAGATCAGCTGCCATATTGACATGTCCAGCACCACCATCTAGCAAAATCAAATCTGGTTGCGTCCAAGCATTGTTGAGTCGTCGCGACAAAACCTCTTGCATCATGGCCACATCATTGGCACCCTCGACAGTTTTGATTTTGAATTTGCGATATTCTTTTTTGTTCGGCTCGCCGTTCTCAAAAACCACCATTGATCCCACAGCCTGTTGGCCAGAGATGTTTGAGATGTCATAGGCTTCGATTCGAAATTTATCTGTGCCCCCGTAGAGACGAGGCAATGCCTCGTCTCTACCGCTTGAAATTAAGGCAACATCTTGAATATGTTGAAGGGCAAAAATCTTGTTCCTCACCTCCGTCGCTTTCTCAAATTCTTCTTTCTTGGCCAATGCTGACATTTCTTTTTCCATTTTCTTCAACAAGCTTTTTTTCTTGCCCTCCAAAATCATCTGAATACCTCGAATATTTTTGGCATAATCCGCCTTGGAAATCGCCCCCGCATACGGCCCTGGGCAACGCCCCAATTGAAAATCCAGACAACCTTTTTCCGTTTTATTTTTACTCGAATGAAACGGAAAAATCTTCCGTACAATCTTCAATGCGATTTCCATTTGTTTTTTGGAAGTGTATGGACCGAACAATCGTGAAACGTGGATCGTGGATCGTGGATCACCTTGCTTTGCGTTCCACGTTTTGCGTTTTGCATTTTGCGTTTTGCGTTCCACGTTTTGCGTTCTACGTTTTGCGTCTTCCAGATCTGTTTTTCTCACAATCATCACTTTCGGAAACTCCTCTTTTGTAATCACAAAATACGCATACGACTTGTCATCCTTGCCCAACACATTATATTTCGGCTGATGCTTCTTGATCAAATTAGCTTCCAAAATCAACGCCTCCAAAACACTCTCCGTTTCTTGCACCTCAATGTCCGCCACTTGCGCAATCATCATCTCAATCGGCCTCAAAGAAATCCCTTCATTTCCTCTTCTCCCTTTGGGAGAAGGTGCCCGAAGGGCGGATGAGGGCAAAGCGGAGGCAAAATACGACCCGACCCGGCTCCTCAAACTCGTCGCCTTGCCCACATATATAATTTTGCCTTTCGCATCACGGAAAATATACACCCCCGGAACTTGAGGTAAATCCTTTACTTTTTCATTTATATTTGCTACTTTCATAGTATTAGAATAAACTTATTCAATGTCCTTTTCACTAATATACTTCGAGGAGGTGCACCTATGGGATTTATCAAAAAGATAGATATGGTAAGCTTTTTTCAAAAACTCGTAAACATTCTGGCTGGAACACCTGAGCAGGATGAAGTTAAAAAAATTATTCAGGAATTTGAATCTGGGTCATTCACTGCTCGAAATGAGTTTCTACCAAAAATAAATAAGCTCTTTAGAAACTATGACACCCTGAGTTTTTATCCTGATGACATCCTCGCATTTAAGAGTCCTGAGGAACTCTATGACACCCTTCGCAGAAAAGCTCAACTGTTCAAGCAAGTTCAGGCACTTGAAGATGAGTGGCAATCCCTCATTTCTTAAATGAACTAAATCACCCTTCTATCTAGGAGCTTTCCGCCACGCGGACAGCTCCTGTTTTTTATATTTTTAAAAATCAGTGGAATCATGTGCGCTCAGGTGCGAATCAGTGGTTCAGATATTCCCTCAAATATTTTGCTGTATAACTTTCTTTGTGATATTGCACAATTTCTTCTGGTGGGCCAGTCACAATCACGCGCCCGCCTTGATCGCCACCTTCTGGACCAAGATCAATGATCCAATCAGCCGTTTTGATCACGTCCATGTTATGCTCAATCACAATCACCGTGTTGCCTGCATCCACCAAGCGATTCAAAACCACTAGCAATTTTTTGATGTCATCAAAATGAAGTCCTGTGGTCGGTTCATCCAGGATATACAAAGTGTCACCCGTGGCTCGGCGAGATAATTCTGTGGCCAATTTGATGCGTTGCGCTTCACCGCCTGACAAAGTTGTGGCGGCTTGTCCCAAATGGATATAGCCCAAGCCAACATCTTCCAACACCGCCAGCTTATCATAGATATCATGGAAACTTTCAAAAAAGTCTTTGGCTTCCGAAACGGTCATAGCCAAAACTTCGGCAATGTTTTTGTCCTTATATTTCACCTCAAGTGTTTCGCGATTGTACCGTTTGCTTTTGCACACATCACACGGCAAATAGACATCTGGCATAAATTGCATTTCAATCTTGATGTAGCCCTCGCCTTGGCAATTGTCACAACGTCCACCTTTCACATTGAAAGAGAATCGCCCAGGACCAAAACCCTTGCTCTTGGAACCGCGTGTGGAAGCGAACAATTCACGAATCGGTGTGAACAAACCGGTGTACGTCGCCGGATTGGAACGCGGGGTGCGACCAATCGGCGACTGATCAATCATAATAATTTTGTTGATATGTTGCACACCCAAAATTTCTGAATGCTTGCCAGCTTTTTCCAAAGAATGCATCAACTTGTTGGACAATGATTTATACAAAATATCTTCTACCAAGGATGATTTGCCGGAACCCGACACCCCCGTCACCACCGTCAAAACTTTCAAAGGAAATTCCACTGTCACATTTTTCAAATTGTTTTCCCGCGCGCCCCGCACCACCAGCCATTTCTTGTTTTTCACATTGCGCCGCACCGCTGGCACTTCAATTTTCAATTCTCCATTCAAATATTGCGCTGTCAAAGACTTCTTGTTTTTCATCACTTCCTCTGGCGTGCCTTGCGCCACAATTTCGCCACCCAAGCGACCGGCTCCTGGACCAATATCCACCAAATAGTCAGCTTCACGCATCGTCTCTTCATCATGTTCGATCACAATCAAAGTGTTGCCGATGTCGCGTAACTGCAAAAGTGTTTGTAGCAACTTAGTGTTGTCGCGCGCATGCAAACCAATCGATGGTTCATCTAGAATATACAAAACGCCCACCAATTGTGAACCGATTTGTGAAGCCAAGCGAATCCGTTGCGCTTCTCCACCCGCCAAAGTGGCGGCTGAGCGTGACAAAGTCAAATAGCCCAAACCAACATTTTCCAAAAATCCCAAACGCGCCTGAATTTCTTTCAAGATGCGTCCGGCAATCAATTCTTCCGTCTTGTTGATTTTCAAATCTTTGAAAAATTTCAGAGATTCCTCCACGCTCACATCTGACACGCCCGCAATATTTCTCTCTCCCACAGTCACCAACAAAACTTCCGGTTTATAGCGTTTGCCTTTGCAAATTGAGCACGGATTTTGTGACATATATTTTTCGATATTGGCCCGCACTGCATCTGATTCAGTTTTGAAATAGCGGTCTTGCAAAAAGCCCACCACGCCCCGCCAGCTCATCGAAAAAGTCCAAGCTGTGCCAGTCTTGGCGCGAATGCGAATGGCCACTTCTTCTGCTTCTTCTTCCGAAATCATGTCCGTGGCGTCTGACGCGCCATACAACAAGCAGTTCAGTTTGCGTTCTGGCAAATCGCGCAAACGCACATTGTCAGAAATATTGAAATGTTTGCACACTGACAACAGCACGCCGCCATAATAATTGTTTTTCTTGAAATTCCACGGCATGAGTCCGCCTTCAGCGATTGTCTTGCTCATGTCCGGCATCACCAACTCTGGATCGATTTCCTTCTTGGTGCCCAAGCCCTCACAAGCTGGACAGGCGCCATATGGCGAATTGAATGAAAACAATCTTGGCTCCAATGTCGGAAACTCAATCTCATGCACCGGACATGCCAATTTCTGATTGAAAATGAATTCTTCTTTTTTGTTCCCCCTCGCCCTTTGGGAGAGGGCCGGGGTGAGGGCTCTAACTCTCACCAATCCTTCCGCCAACTTCAACGCTCTCTCTACATCTTCAAAAATCCGTGACAAATTTTCATCTTGAATTTTCACCACATCAACTACAATATCAATACTATGTTTTTTGTATCTTTCCAATTTGATATCCATCGTGCTGGCCAATTCGATTTTTTTCTCATTCACATAGGCCACTGAGAAACCACGCTTAAACATCTCTTCTAGCAACGAGGAATATTCACCCTTTCTTTGACGCACCACTGGTGCGATGATTTCGATTTCTTGTCCTTCGCCCCCGCCTCGCGTCGACGAGTGGTCGTCTCCACGAGTCGAGGCGGGAATCCCAATGATCCGATCGACAATTTCATCCGTTGAAAGTTTGGTGATTTCTCGTCCGCATTCAGGACAATGCGGAACGCCGATTTTGGCAAACAGCAAACGCAGATAGTCATGGATTTCCGTGACCGTTCCCACTGTTGAACGTGGATTCTGCGAAGAAGCTTTTTGGGAGATAGAAATGGCTGGTGACAGCCCTTCGATATAGTCCACATCTGGCTTGTCCATCTGCCCCAAAAACTGCCGCGCATAACTCGACAAACTTTCCAAATATCTTCGTTGCCCTTCGGCAAAAATTGTATCAAAAGCTAAGGTCGATTTGCCCGACCCTGAAATACCTGTAAAAACAATGAATTTGTCACGTGGAAGCTCCAAATCAATGTTTTTCAGGTTATGTTCCCTTGCCCCTTTGATGATTATTTTATCCATATTCAATGTTCTTAGTACGACTGATTATACTACGAAATAACATAAAAATCAATCAAATAAAAACCGCTATTTTCTAGCAGTTTTTCATATTGTCATTCCCGTGGAAACGGGAATCTAGTATCCAAGCTCTGTGACTAGATTCCCGATCAGGTCGGGAATGACAATACTTAATCTATACTGTTCTTAGCATGAATATAGATAAATAGAATAAACAAAGAAATCACACCCACAATCGCCAATGTACCAAAGGCATTTTCAGAATCCAATTTACCCGCCAGCCATTCCATATACAGCGGGTAATATTTTTGAGCTAATTGCTCAATCTGAGTAGGTAAATTTTTTATAATTTCAATCATATTGACATTATAGCACAATAAAAAAACTGCCTTAGTTAATAAAGCAGTTTTTTTATTATGCTAGATATCTATTTTTTAGTTCCCACAACTAGCTGCGCTAGCTGAGGCTGAGGCTGTACCTTCGCCAAAGCCTGCTGCCGGAGCAGTGGCTGACAATTTAGCAGTCTCACATTCTTTGGGTGCATTGTTGAAAGCACCGCAGATAGCTTTCAATATACTAGCTGAATCTCGTCCAGATTGCGCAGTCACACCATTCACAACTAGTGTTGGTGATCCTTGCACGCCATATTTCACATTATCTGCTTTATCTACGCCGAATGGAGGGAATTGTCCATTACTCCATTTGCTCTTGTCAGCAGCGTCGGCCTTCACATTAAATTGTGTATCAGCTTGTGCCACACAAGATTTGATAGCTCCAGCAGAAACTCCAGCTGAAGTCATACATGCGTCCGATGTACCTTCACCCTTCTTTAGAAAACAAGTTAGATAAGCTGACAATCGAGCAGGTTGATTTTTTTGAATACAATATTGTCGCAAATTTTCATCGATTTCTTTGTCACCATGCATAGCATAATCTACAAATTTCAACTTGTAATCAATTTTGCTTCCCAAAGCAGCTACTACTGGCAAAATTCCTTTTTCCATTTGTGTTCCATATGGACAATAGCTCATCACAAAAAGTTCTACGCTTGGTTTGTCATTTTTTGGAATTTCCACAGCTTCTGCTGGCGTTTGTGCATCGGCAGTTTTGTCAGCGACTTCAGTTTCCATGGCTTGTGGAAAAAACTTTTTACCATCACGCGTCATATAAGTTGGAATCTCTTGTTCGCCAACTTTGATAGTGATTTTATATAAATCATTTTCTTCCACCGCGTCAGTTACCGTTGCTTGATTGTCCGGTGACAACAAGGTGCTGTTCACAAATTCCAAAACCTTAGTTTTGGCGCCTTCCAAGCCGATGTCAGCCTTTTTAGTTTTATAAAAATACCCACCCACTGCCAACAAAATCACCAACAAAACTACGCCGGCAACAATATGTTTTTTCTTATCACTACAATCACAATTGCATTTGAAGAACTTTTTTGCAGCCGATTCCGTCACCGGTGCCACCACAGATTCTTCTGTTTTTATTTCGTCCATTATTTTTTATCCAACCTGATTTCAACTAACTGAACTCAGATCAAATTTTTACTTTAGTTACTTACCTATTATACAGGCCATTGACTTTTCCGTCAAAATACGCTACTATTCAGCGTTAGGATAGAACATTTACAATAACCTCAAAAAAAAATATAAGGAGCTTCAATGCACAAAGGAAAGAGGGATTTCGAAAAAGATGTACAGGAATTTAGGGATCACATACAGAAACTTCTTAGAACTCACAAATTATCGAAGATCTATTCGTTTGTAGTTGGAATCATTGATCCAGAAAATTTTCTAGTGGAAATTTCAATCCCCACAGAAATCCTGCGCTTTCTCGAAAAAAGAACTGATATATCTTTTGCAGAGAGTCAATTGCAAGCTATCGGAGAAAAACAAAATGCTTTTCATAAGACAGAAGGCAAGGTTTTTCTGCTGAAAGTTGCCGATGGTAAGATTATCGTGCAAGGCAATTTCGGCCTGCCTTGCCTATCCTATGCATTGGCTGACTTCTTCAGTAAGCGCAAGGACTTTGTGCGTTCGATGCACATAGAACTAGAGGAGATGCTTCGAGAAAAAATGCCGCTTCTCTTATCTAAAAAAAGAACTTTGAGCACCAGCTGTCAAAAAGGCGGGACTTGCAAAGTAATTATCCGCCTCAATCCAATCGTTATGAGCTTGGATGGGCACTCGCAGCACAACTTAACCGAAAAGTCTGAACGCATCTGTAATGTCTTCCAGTATCCCATTGAATCTCATTTAAAAATAGATTCTGGAAATGGCGTCTATGTTGGTAAACTAACAATTGTTTCGACAATCACTGTGACCGGAAAAAATCCGGCAGAAATAGTTTCCAAAATTCATGATGAGCTATACAAGAGGCCAGACTTCAAATATCTGACCACTAAAATTTAACCGAGGAGGTTTTATTAAAACAACCCCAACAAAAAAAGCATCAACCGCCGCGACGGTTTGGTGCTTTTTATATTTTTCAAATATTTTTTTATTTCAACTGCAACTTTCGCAACTGCAAAATCTCATCGCGAATGATGGCTGCTTTTTCAAATTGCAAGGCTTTGGAAGCTGCTTTCATTTCTTTTTCTTTTTGCCGGATATAACCCTGCACATCTTCCAAGGATTCCAACTCGGAGAAATCACGCGTGAATTCTGGCTTGATTTCATGATCCACAATTGATTCAATGTTTTTCTTGATGGTTTGTGGTGTGATGTGATGTTTTTTGTTATACGCTGTTTGCACTGCGCGTCGGCGATTGGTTTCATCAATCGCCCGCTTCATGGAACCGGTGATTTTGTCCGCATACAAAATGACGCGTCCGGAAACATTGCGCGCTGCCCGCCCAATAGTTTGAATCAATGATGTTTCACTGCGCAAGAAGCCTTCTTTGTCAGCATCCAAAATTGCCACCAAGGAAACTTCTGGCAAATCCAAGCCTTCACGCAAAAGATTGACACCCACCAAAACATCAAATTCTCCGCGTCGCAAATTTTCCAAAATCCGAATGCGATCCAGCGTGTCCACATCAGAATGCAGATATTCCGTCTTGATGCTATTTTCTTTCAAAAATTCTGACAAATCTTCCGCCATCTTTTTCGTCAGCGTGGTAATCAAAACTCGCTCCTGCTTGGCCACCACTTTTTCAATCTCCGGCAAAATGTCTTTGACTTGACCCTTAGCTGGCTTGATTACAATTTCTGGATCAATGAGACCGGTGGGTCGAATAATTTGTTCCAACACCTGCGCTGAATTTTTCTTTTCATATTCCGCTGGTGTAGCCGAAGTAAAAATCATCTGATTGATTTTCTTTTCAAATTCAACAAACTTCAAGGGTCGATTATCATAAGCGCTCGGCAAGCGAAAACCATTTTCCACCAAAGCCGTCTTGCGCGAAAAATCACCATTGAACATCCCGCCAATTTGGGGAATGGTCACATGTGATTCATCCACCACCATCAAAAAGTCCTTCGGAAAATAGTCGATCAAAGTGTCTGGCGCCTCACCAGCATTTCTGCCAGTCAAATAGCGGGAATAATTTTCAATCCCGTTGCAATAGCCAATTTCACGCATCATCTCAATGTCTTGGCGTGTGCGACGACTCAATCTTTCGGCTTCCAAAAGTTTGCCGGCCTTTTTCAAGAGTGCCACTTGTTTTTCCAAATCCTTTTCAATCGAGCTTTGCGCTTCTTGCATGATTGGTTCCGGCACCACAAAATGCTTGGCCGGGAAAATCATCACTTGTTCCAACTTGCCCAACTCGCTACCTGTCAAAAAATCATATTCAAAAATCTTTTTCACTTTGGAATCGTGCAATTCAATGCGCGTCACAATCTCGCGTGCCGGCGACATGATCTCCACCGTCTCACCCGTCATGCGAAACTTGGAACGCCCCAACATATCGGTGCGCAGATATTGCATCTCGATCAACTCACGAGAAATTTCATCACGTGAAATTTTTTGTCCCACTTTGATTTCCATCGCGATGTCGCGATAATATTCTGGTGAACCCAAGCCATAAATACACGACACTGAGGCCACAATAATCACGTCCGTGCGTGACAACAAGGCCGCCGTGGATGCATGGCGCAATCGATCAATCTCTTCGTTGATTTGCGATTCCTTTTCAATATAGGTGTCACTGGATGCGATATAAGCTTCCGGCTGATAATAGTCATAATAAGACACGAAATATTCCACCGCGTTTTTCGGAAAAAAAGTGCGAAACTCTTGCGCCAATTGGGCGGCCAAAGTTTTGTTGGGTGCAATGACTAAGGTCGGCTTTTGCACCTGCTCAATCACGTTGGCAATCGTGAAAGTCTTGCCCGAGCCAGTCACACCCAAAAGCGTCTGAAATTTCTGCCCAGCTTTGAGACCTTTGACCAATCCCGCAATCGCCTGAGGTTGGTCGCCAGATGGCACATATTTTGAGTTAATCTTGAATTTCATATCGTTATGTTTGTGCTATAATTAAACCACAATGGAAAAGAAAGTGAAAGCGACAAAAAGGGAAAGTAAAAAGAAGCTGAAAATGAAAGTTTCCGGCAAGAGTGTTTTTAAATTGAAAGACATTATTATTAAAAAAGCTTAACAAATTGAATTGACCAAATCAATCCATTGTGATAAGCTACTATAAGTTTTATGAGAGTTTTAATTAGGATTTTAGCCAATTGCGCCGCTATTCTCATAGCTGCCAAATACATTCCGGGATTCATTTTTTCCGGTTCACCAACAGATCTTTTGATTGCTGGAATAGTGATTGGGCTAATCAACGGCCTAATCAAGCCAATTATTGAACTGATTGCCCTGCCAGTTGTGTTTCTAACCTTGGGACTATTTAACATCATTATCAATGTTGGGCTAATGCTTCTTGCGGACAAATTTCTGACCCAACTGACAATTGAAGGGTTCTGGCCAGCTTTCTGGGGCGTAGTCGTCATCAGTGTGGTAAATCATTTGATCTCGCACATGAGCAAAAATACAGGAGATGTAAATAAATTTTAATATTTGAATAAACATGCTAAAAATTATCAACATAGCTGAAATTATCGTGGCCATCTTGCTCATCATTTCAATTTTGATGCAAAATCGTGGCGCTGGATTGTCGTCCACTTTTGGTGGAGACTTCGGAGGATATTATAGCAAGCGAGGATTTGAAAAATTTCTAACCTTATTCTCCTCTGCTCTCGCTGTAGCTTTCGTTGTTCTAGCCATCGTCAATCTAGTGCTGGCCAACAAACTTTCATAATTAGTAAGACAAACATATTAGTAACAACTTCAAAAATCGTTGGCCGTCACTCAGTCAGTGGTCAAAAATAACTCAGGTTCTCAATCTAAAAGAAAAAATCACTTTCTATGCGTTGTTAGTTATCTTGATTAGCTCGCTAGTTGGTTGGGGTTTGATGTTTTATTATTCAAAAACCACAGTTATTGCTGACTTTGGCGGAGAATACATTGAAGGCGTGGTTGGACAACCGCTGCACATCAATCCGATTCTTTCAGTTTCCAACAATGCGGATGATGATTTGTCACAAATGATTTTCAGCAGCCTTTTCAAATATGATAACCAAGGCAAACTCATCAATGATCTTGTCGACAACTATGAAGTTTCGGACGACAAAACTCAATATACCGTTCATTTGAAAAATAATGCGCAATGGCATGACGGACAACCGCTGACAGCAACTGATGTGCTTTTCACTATCAACCTAATTGCAGATCCAGCCTACAAAAGTCCCTTGCGATCCAACTGGCAAGGCATTGAGACTAATAGCTCCGATGACTATACTTTGAATTTTCAAATCAAAACCCCCTATGTTGGATTTCTCAATAATCTGACTTTTGGAATTTTGCCTAAGCATATCTGGGAATCGATTGGACCAGACAAATTTTCTTTGACTAATCTCAATTTAGAACCTATTGGTAGCGGGCCCTACAAATATAGTCCGTCTTTTATGAAAGATTCTGCTGGCAACATTCTTTCTTACAAATTGGCTGCTAATCCCAATTATTTTGGAGGTAAGCCCTATATATCTAAAATAACTTTCAATTTCTATCCGGATGATGACTCAGTTATCACCGCCTACAACCAAAAAGAAGTTATGGGCATCAGTAATGTTTCGCCCAAGAAGCTAGCCGCAATCAAACTGCAGCAAAGCACGGCCGTTCATAAATTCAATATTCCTAGATATTTTGCGGTTTTCTTTAATCAAACTAAAAGCGTGCCCTTGGCCGATGATGAAGTGCGCAAAGCCCTAAATCTAGCCACTGATCGCCAAGAAATTATCAGTTCCGTTTTGGATGGCAACGGTAATCCTGTTTATTCTCCGATTCTACCTGGAATGATTGGCTATGATGCTGATGACAGTAAGACCAATTTTGACCTAGATCAGGCTAACAAAATTTTAGATGACAACAAATGGAAGCGCAATGAAGACGGCTGGAGAAGCAAGGGCGACACACAATTACAAATCAATCTTGCTACTACTGATTGGCCTGAACTTTCCCAAACAGCGGAAATCATCAAATCTCAATGGGAGAAAGTCGGCGTCAAAGTTGAAGTCAACAATCTCTCTATTTCTGACATTCAACAAAATTACATTCGTCCGCGAGAATATGAAGCTTTGCTTTTTGGACAAGTCATGGGGGCTGACCCCGATCCATATTCTTTCTGGCATTCCACACAAAAAAGAGACCCAGGCTTGAATTTGGCGCTCTTTGGCGACACTGACACTGACAAGCTCATTGAGGATGGACGCACCGAATTTGACACCGAAAAACGCGCCACCATCTATCATGATTTCCAAAATAAATTGACTGATGAAATTCCTGCCGTTTTCCTCTACAGCCCTGACTATGTCTATCCAGTCAACAAAAAAATTCAAGGCGTCGATATTACAAACCTAATCCTGCCCTCCGAACGCTTTGCCAACATCGACAAATGGTACATCAATACCAAAAGAATTTGGAATAAATAAATTCTTTCAATAAAACCTCAAAGCTCCGCAAGGAGCTTTTTGATTGTTCACAATTCTTCTTTTACCAAAGAACAGGGTGTCCATTTTCTTTGGCAGCAAAGAAAGTGGACGAAAAGAAACTGCTGCCCAGACTCGTGCTGTCTAAATTTCTAGCTTACTCGCTAAAATTCCAATAAGAACGCTAAAAGGATTGCTAGTATGTAATTTCTTAACGCTCGTGCGCTGAAATTTAGAAACGCACTTCGTAATGGGCGAAACGGTTTTTTTGTTTTTTTGAGTTGTTAGTTTAAAAAAAATAATCACGCACTCGCGGAATACCAAGATACAAATTGAAACTTACGAGCACTAAAAAATGCTGGTCCGGCGCGGGGCAACCGGCATTTTTTTGCGAGAAAGTTGAAAATTTGTCTTGGTATGTAGCTGTGCGGCCTTTTTCTTTTTTGCCACTTTTCTTTTGGGAAAAGAAAAATGGCGTACCGTATTTTTATGCAATAAAAATAACGTGCAATTAAAAAACTCATCCTTGCGAATGAGTTTTTTTGTTGAAGCTATTTGATGTTGTCTGGAATATTTTGAATATCTTGTGGTGTAATATTGTAAATCAAGATCGATGTTCCAACTTGATAAACTGGCTTGATGTTTTTCAGCCAACGATAACTCATATTGTCTGCAATGTTAGTGTTGTAAGTGCTTTCTTGTAGGAAGAGGACGGAGATGGCATACCAACCAGTTTCGATTGGTCTTTTTGCCCCCCACCATTTTTCATATCTATCACCAAGATAATAATTCAAATCGGCCATACCAAAATAATCTGTTTTAATTTTTGTTATTCCTGGATGATCCGCCAAAAATATTTTAAACCTCTTTAAGTCTTGCCCCCAATCAGTATTGGAGTCAGTGGCAACTTTATAACCTTGTTTGGATCCACTGACTAGAGAGTTGAAATAGGATGTGTAATAGGGGTAAGCAGAGATTGTCCCTGCAACTAAAAAGATTGTGAGACCAGAAATCATGATGTTGAAAATAAGTTTGCTTTGATGATGTCTATGTTTCAAAAATCTAAAAATTCCGACAGAGACTAGGATATAGATAAATGGTAACATCGGAAAGAGGTGACGAAAGCCAATATTGAGTTTGCCGGTAATACTGGTGATGGCATAGAGAAGAATAAAAATAAACATAGAAAATTCCACGATACTGGTGCGGAGATAATGGGTGATGTTTTTGCGAATTTTAGCAAAGAAATTTTCTGATGGTGCAATTGTTGATTTGATGATTTTTGTAAAAGCTATAATCAGCGAGAATAGGATGAAGAATAAAATTGGCAAAGGTTCTTTGATTAGGAATACAATTGGGAAATAGGCAAAGAATCCTTGAGTATTCACCTCGCCCATGAGATAGGCTACATTTCCACCACCAACTCGTTGGAAGACACGCAGTACCCCAAAAAGATAATCAGCTAGCGGCATCAAAGCTGGATGATCATTAATGGAGACGAGAAATTCACGCGTATAAACGATGGCGGGTCGAGTATCACCTGGTTTGAAATAGTGACTGATAATTTCCGGCAATTTAGTTTGCGGCATGTTGTAGGCGCTGACAAAGTAGGCGATATAAACTAGGACTAGCGAAACTGCAAAAGCCGAAAATCCTTTCAGCAAATATTCGCCAAGTGTAGCTAGTTTACTTTTATTATTATCTCGGTGCAGTTTCACGAAGGGATAAATTATTAGCACTAGACCAAAAACAGGAAACAAGAGAACAGAAGAAAATTTTGTTAATTGAACTAGCGCTAGGAAGAATCCTCCAATAAAAACATTTTTCCACGACGGCTGCTTAATAAATTTGAGAAAATAATAAAAAGAAAAAGTCATAAAGGCAGCGATGCCCAGATCAGTGGTGACGAAATGATTGTGTCCAAGAATGTTTGGGTCAAAAGCATACAAAGTCAGAGCAAATAATCCGGCAATTGTACCAGCCATTTCTTTGGTCCATTTGAAAATGAAAAGACCAAAAACAAGAGAAAGCAGAATGATTGGCAGGCGTGACCAGAAAATTATCTGATCTGGATTATTGCCAGCGCCAAAAAGGAAATATTTGCCAGCATTCCACTGACTGGCATCAGCGTTGTCTTTGGTCCAGAAGTCTTGGGTGACATCGAATTTCGGTTGCAGAAAAAGCAAAGGTAGTGCAGCTAGATCTTTGAGGAGGGGTGGATGCTCAGGATTCAACCGAATATCTTGCTGAATCAGGTAGCTATAGCCCGCTGGAATGTGCGCTTCTTCGTCATAAATCAAAGCATCATTCTGGGCGTTCAAAAGTGAGACGACGGTCATGAAGGCTAAAATGGCAATTATGATTGTGGCTTGATATTTTTCTAAGAATTTTTTCATATTATTTTTTTAAAATATAATAAACACTCCCTGGTGAGGGCTTGATTTCTTGTAGGGTCAGATCTGGAAAAACAACTTTCAGTCGGCTCTCGGTGTCAGCATCTTTGCCAGTTAGGATAATGATGAAATCATTAGTTTTTGGTCTAATTTGATCAAAGTTTTGCCACGAATAAAGATAGATTGTGTTGGGTGATTTGAGATTGAAAATTTGAATTGGCAAACGATCTAGGGGGCTGTGATAGGGACCAAAACTATTGACAATGAATTTTTCTTCGGAGGCTGGCAGGGTTTTGATGAGTCTGGATATGTCAGTCAGATTTTTATCAAATTCTTCAGCGGCCTTAGGGACTTTCGGCATGAAATAGAAATATTTTACAGCATTGAAAACGCCAATCAAAATAAAAATCAAAATTAATAGAGAATAGATGGCTTTGCGGGAAAAATAGAGTTGTTTTTCAGCTCTGGAAAAAAAGTATTCAAAAGTGATGGCGCCAAAGATGAAAACTACTGGCAAAGTTCCAATCGCTCGCAGGGCATGTGGGTTGCCTTCGGCGGAAAGAAATTCTGGTGCCAGCATAATTAAAAACCAAGAAACAAGAAAAAAGTAGATTTCTAATTCAGTTTGCTTGATTTTTTTAAATATTCGCAGATAAAAAAGATGAAAGAATTTTAGGCAAACGAAGATTAGGCCAAACATAAAAGCGGTACCGCTGAATGGATCGAGAATTGGATAGGGTGGATAGTTGTGGCGCCAGTTTTGATCGCCGACTAAATTGTATTTGATAAGACTGAGAGAAAAATTCTGCAAAATGAGCCCAGTCAAGTTGCCTTTGTTTATTTCTGGAGAAAAAACTGAGATATCATCAACCGGCGCATGCACAAATTTTGGATTGGCATAGAGCGTATAAATCATTGGAAGAGCAACTAGAGTGAGAGTGAAGGTAAAAACTAGGATATTTTTACAATATTCTTTCAAAAAATTTTTGCGCGACAATACGAAAGCTATCAACATAAAGAAAAGAATGAGAGGGGCAATCCGCCAGGCAATATAGGTGTGGGCGCCGATGCCAAAAATCAAGCCACTCAAGGCAAAATCCCACCATTTTTTGGTGCGGATGCCTCGGAAAAGGAAATAGAAAGCAAAAGTCAGCACAAATGGCAACATATTGGCGCGAAAAGAAATCCGTCCGAAATTGATAGACCAATATGACACCGTCACCAAGAAAGCCGAAACGAGCGCCATGCGTTCTTTCTTGAAAAGTTCTTTGGTCAAAAGATATGTGCCCAAAATTGTCAGTGTGCTGAAAATGATGGATGGCAATTTCAAAGTCAGAATGCTGATGCCGAAAAGTTTGAAGCACAAAGCGATGAGATTGATGAAAAGTCCTTCGCGTCCCTCATTGGCTGGATAGAAAAGTTCATAGTTGCCAGAATCTGTGGCTTTGTAGGCATCCTCGCCATTCATCGCTTCATCCGGAAAAATTCCCAGTGGCAATGTGTCAATGTGATAGGAACGTAAAAACAATCCAAACACAACTATGAAAAATAGCAAAGAATAGGTCAATATTTTTTTATTTTTGGCAGTCATATTTTAGTTTTTATTTTAACTCAGCCTGTCAACTAAATAATAGCATATTCGTGGCTCTCTCAAAAGCCTTTTTTGAGTTATGCACAGTTTCAGAAATGAGTTGGTTTGTGGTATAATTTAAGAGATAAAAATTCTAAAATATACTCAAGGAGTAGTTGTTTGCTATAGAAAAGATAATTCATTCGTGGCAGATATATTTTATTTGAAAAGCTCTGGATTGCGGTAAGAAAATAGATGTAGGCTGAAGAAAAGATCATTAGAGGTAAAACCGAAGCAACAATAGACAGGTTTAAAAAAGAAGTTAAATAAATTTTATGGAATCAGAAGTTCCGGCAGTGCAAACTGAAATAATGGACAAACAAGCAGAAGCGCGAAGAGCTGCTTTTGTTGTGATTGAAAATGAAAAAGCCAGAAGCATCAGTGAACTTGATGGACATAACTATGATGATGTGAGTGTTAATCTGGAAAAAGCGGAAATTAGCTATGCTGATGAGGAAGTAGAAAAATTTAAAGAAGAAATGGATGCAACTGAGCAAGCATGGCTGAAGAAAAAGGAGGAGCAAAAAAAACACCAAATGTTATTCAGAACTATTCTCTGGAAGGAAC
>JAUSNP010000005.1 GCA_030645735.1 Candidatus Moraniibacteriota bacterium
CAAAATAAAAGTATTGCCCTTACTTTTTCTTTCCGCAAGAAAAAGTAACAAAAGGAACTCTCCGCCGGCTCGTACAAAAATAAATTTTCAACTTATTCGCGAAAAAATACCGGTTGCCCCGCGCCGGACCAGTATTTTTTAGCGCTCATAAGTTTCAATTTATAGTTTTGTACTACGCAAGGCGGAAGGGTTTTAAAAACAAAGAGAAAATAAGAATTAAAAATTTAAAAAAAACTTTCCGCGCCTTGGCGTTAGTGCGTTTCTAAATTCCAGATTGTGAACGTTAAGAAATTTTTCACTGCTCCTTTTAGCGGAAAGTCGTCCCTAAAATTTTAGTGAGCAATCTGAGAATTTAGACAGCACAAGCCGGCGCCGGCGGTTTCTTTTTGCCACTTTCTTTGCCGTCAAAGAAAATGGCGTACTGTATTTTTATGAAATAAAAATAATGCAATATCGAAAAACAATTTATGCCATGCTATTACTCTTACTAATCATCAGTCTAATTTTAGCTGGGATTATTTGGTATGAGAAAAGGCAAGATTTGAAGGTGATTTTTTTGGATGTGGGGCAGGGAGATGCGATTTTGATTGAGCAGGGGAGCAAGCAGATTTTGATCGATGGTGGGCCGAGCGGGCAAGTGTTGATGGAGAAGTTGGGCAGATATGTGCCTTTTTGGGATCGCGAAATTGAAACGGTGATTGCAACTCATCCCGATCAAGATCACATTGAAGGATTGTTGGATGTGTTGAAAAATTACAAAGTCGATTCTTTGATTGAAACTACGGCACAAAGCGATTCGCAGTTGTACAAAAAATATGAAGATTTGTTGGCGCAAAAACAAATTCAAAAAATTGCAGCGGTGGCGGGGATGAAAATAAAACTGGATCAAGCGGAAATGGAAATTTTGAGTCCGGCGGGCGAGGTGCCGACGGGAATTGTCAAAGACACGAATATGTATAGCGTGGTGACTAAATTGGTTTTTGGTCAAAACTCCTTTCTATTCACTGGCGATTTGCCAGACACGGAGGAAAATAAAATGGTTCAAGCCGGAGTTGATATGTCAGCACGGATTTTAAAGGTTGGGCATCATGGTTCAAAATATTCTTCGAGCAATGAGTTTTTGGAAAAAGTGCATCCGCAAGACGCTATCATCTCCGTGGGCAAAAACAATCGCTTCGGCCATCCGGCGCAAGAAGCTCTGGACAGGCTACTGGCGCATAAAATAAATATTTTCCGGACAGATGAGCTGGGCGATATTGAATATGACTGCGAAAATATAAAGCTAAATTGCCAAATGATTGCAAATTAAAAACGCTACTACACAACTACATGTAGTAGGATTGTGATAATTGCAGAATCCTTCCATACGACCATATAAGGAAGTGGGGAGAATTTCATTGTTGCCAACTGAAATATCCTGTGATAAACTAAATTTTAGTAAATAATAAATATTTCAAAAAACTATGGACAATCATCCAAAGAAAGAAAGAACATTTATAATCCTAAAACCAGATGCAATTCAACGCGGTTTGATTGGCGAGATTGTTTCTCGTATTGAAAGAACTGGTTTGAAATTTGTAGCGATGAAAATGTTAATACCGAAGGCTGAACAATGTTGGGCACACTACAACAAAGATGATGCATGGTTTCAATCAAAGGGTGAAAGAATTGCAAAAGGTCGCCAAGAAAATGGATTGCCAGTTGATAAGGAAGCGATTGAATATGGAAAAGATATTATCCAACAGTTGGTAACATTTATGACAGCTGGTCCAGTTTTGGCAGCAGTAGTGGAAGGAAATCAGGCTGTGGGAATCGTGACAAAAATTGTTGGTGGTACAGAGCCGTTGACAGCTGATATCGGAACTATCAGAGGTGATTTAACTATGGATTCATATGATATGTCTGGAATTGATGAACGCGCAGTACGCAATTTGATTCATTGCTCTGACAAACCGGAAGAAGCCGCGAGAGAAATAAAAATTTGGATTGATGAAAGTGAGATTATCAAATATCGTTCAGTACAAGATGCAATTCTATATGATGTTAACTTGGATGGAATTTTAGAATAAATTTCAAAATACTTCAGATAAAAACAGTCCTGCTCAGGCGGGACTGTTTTTAGTTATCCACAGGCTTTGTTGACAAAAAACCAGGTTTTGTTAAGATGGCCTTATGAAACAAATAAATTCAAAGACAATTTTGCTGAGCGTCTTGATTCTGTCCAACCGGGCGGTTTGTTTCTGCAATTTAAACTAAGCGAAAAAAGTTTAAATAAAAAGATTCAGGACTGCCCATCAGGGCGGTTTTTTAGTTCTTTGAGAAAAATTTGCTGCGTCCAGTCTGATTGTGAAAATCGCAATTAGGCTGGGCGTAGTAAAGATCAAATCATATGATTGGAGGTCTTATGCTGTTTCCGGAAAATTCAGATCAGTTGGCGATTGGAAAACATGCGGTTTATCTGCACAATTTAGAAATCAAAATGTCGATGTTGCCAAAGCACAGTCGCAATATTCCACAGCTCCAAATGAACTGTGTTCGAGTCCGCAGTTTTTTGGAACGTCATGGGCATGACTACAAAAGTCCAGTCAAGTGATTAACAAAGTTCATTTTAAAATCAACAAGTATTATTTATAAAATACCCCTGTTGGTCAATCTATTTTGTAGAACAAAGTAGATTAAAAAGGTATGCGTCCTAAAAACGCCTATGCCAATGGGTCTAATTGTGAAAACATCACGGCAGACCAGAGTCCTTGTGTATTACACAAGGACTCTTTTATTTTTATGGTAGAATAGAATTGTCATTCCCGCGGAGGCGGGAATCCAGTCGCGCATCATTAAATTTCTACACTAGATTCCCGTTTTCACGGGAATGACAAAATTGAAACCAAATGAAACAAATATTTCGCAAACTATTTTTGATTGCCATCCTGATGTTTTCCATTGGGGTTTTTGTGGCGCGCAATCGGGCTTTCGTGGCGCAGAACAATCCATTTTCGCAATACAAATGTGACATACCTGTGACCTATGTGGTGGGCACAGTGGATCCACGCTTTGGTGTGTCACAAGAAAAGTTTGTGAGCTTGATGCAAGAGGCGGAACAAAAATGGGAAAGCGCTTTGGGGCGTGATGTTTTTCAGATGGAAGTGGATGGACGAGTGCAAGTGAATCTGACCTATGATGATCGACAATCGACTACGGAAAATTTGAAAAAAATTATGACCGACATTGACACTGGCAAAACGAAAACTGATCAATTAGCCAGTGACTATGAATCTTTGCGAGTGCAATTGGAACAAAAGAAAAAAGTTTTCGAAGCGCAAGCAACTGAATATGGCAAATCAGCCAAAGACTATGAAGGAGCAGTGCAAAATTATCAGGATGATTTGAAAAAATATTCGCAGGAAGTTGAAAAATGGAATGCGCAAGGCGGAGCCACCGAAGAAGCTTATAACAATCTGCTCAAGGAAAAGAAAAAATTGGATGCGCAACTCAAAGATTTGAAAAAACAAGAAAGTGACTTGTTGGCTTTGCGGGACACCTTGCAAAAGAAACAAAACGAAATTAATGACTTAGTAACTAGAGTCAATGAAACTGCGGGAGTCGTCAATCAATTGGCTGGCAAAACCAACAGCAAAGTCACAGATTATAATCAAACGCAAAAAGATCGCGGTGAATTTGAAACGGGACTTTATACAAATGACAATGGTACGGAATCCATTGATGTCTTTCAGTTTTTTGACGACCAAGATTTGCTGGCCATCCTCATCCACGAAATGGGCCACGCCCTCGGCATGGCGCACGCCGAAAATCAATCAGCCATCATGTATCCCAAGCTCATCAATCAAAGCATCGCAATCACTCCCGACGACATCAATCTCTTCCAAGCAACTTGCGTGCGATAACCTTGTAGGGGTGAGCCATATTTGAACCGTATCTGCTTGACTTTAGTAGTATGAATGCATAGTATATAGGCAAATCAATTGCGACATTAACTTAACTTATAGGTAGGAGGTGTGAGATGCTCTTGATTCAAGGGTTCTTTTTTCAACAGAGGAATGGGCTCAGTATTGCTTTTCGGTCAGAGACTGAAGGTGGTGTTGGGGCTATAATTCAAAGAGGATTGTTCAAATACATGTATTCCGGCATTATTTTTCCTGATTCTGAAAGTGAAACTGGACTTGCGGGTGAAATGGTTGACATTTTCGGTGAGTCCATACTTTCAGATGTAAAAGTCGGTGAACATGAGGTATTTTTTACCAAGAGATACGTCAACCGCACTGATACAATGGCGTATCAATTTCATCGCGAAGGTAATCTGTGGGTTGGCGGATACAGCGGTAGCGCAGTTTGCAATGGTGGTGCAAAATGTATAATCACTGATGTGCCAAATGATTTCTTTTTACCTCCCAAATAAACTTGAAGAATAGAAAAATCTGGGCAACCAGCTGCAACCTAGAAGGATGCAGCTGGTTTTTATTTACTAAAAAATTCAGGGGTGAAACCCCTACAGGTTTGACAAACAAGGCATTTCCCAATAAGCTATTTCGAGGTCATTTAAAATCAACGGTGATAAAAATATCGCCACAAATACATGAGGAGGTGCTGAACATGATAACTTGCAAATCTGCAGTTATTATTATCGATATGCAACCGATGTTTGTCGAGTTCGTATTGACTGAAGAGCGAAGACATATGATTGAGTTCCAACTCAAAATCATACAAGATTGTAAAAAGCTCGGAATACCAATAATTGCAATGGAGTATGTTGGTTTCAGGGATACTATACCTGAACTGAAAACAGCTATTGCACATACGCCCAATTCGTTCTTTCTGGAAAAGGAATGGCAAGATGGATTTTATTGCAGCGAACTCAGTGCTGCTTTAGAATCACTGGGCATTTCCGAGAATTTATTTTTAATGGGAGTTAATGCAGATGGATGTGTTAGGGCTACTGCGAAAACTGCCATTGAAAACAGATTTCAGGTTTTCACTTCTGAGCATGCAATCGCACAAAAACACGGGCAAGATAAAAATCTGCTCTGGTACAAAGAAAATGCTATTTTAACAGATGATCTTAGTAAGATTGTCTGAAAGGCCTGGCGAGAAATCGTTAGGCCTTTTGATTTTTGCGCGCGTAATAATTTTGTAGGGGTGAAACCCCTACAGATTCCAAGTTAAATTGGCACAAAGTATATTTACATTTGCAAATAATATATGTTATGCTCTAAGTAAGTTAGAGTAAGCTTAATTTATATATTTTCAATAGTCCTTTATCAACACTCAGCGGAGATAAGAACATGAAACAGAAGAGAGCGGGATGGTTCAAATACCTTAATAACATTGCTGAAAAAATCGCTTCAAAGAGTCAGGTTTCTGCAGAAGAGTGGCAAGAATTATTTGCCGTTGCAGATACCTTTTACAAGTGTAGTGAAGGTCGTAAGTGGGCTAAGGAAAATCCTGAAATGGAGATTTCTTTTTATCAAAAAATGATTGCTCTACAAGGGAGGACTTTCCGTCACAAAAAGATACTTGCAGTTTTGGCAAAAGAGCGAGGCGACAATGAAATCTTCAATGCCTGCTTGGGCATCATGGTACAAAGCGCTCTTGAAACCAAGCGTTTTGCTAAAGCACGATGCGCAACTGTGCTGAAGCTGATGAAAGCAGATGATCCAAGAAGATTAGATGTTCAGAATCATCTGAATCATGTCAAATCTTTGTCGTAAGGTTAACAGTATTTCTTAATCCTCACCGTTTAGTTTTCAAGGTTAGCTCGTGCAATGGAGGCACACGAGCCGACCTCTTTTTTTATCTAAATTTTTTAGAGAACAAAAAACCTCTCGGAGTGAGAAGTTTTTTTTAAAGTTGAAAATAATAGAAGTTATTATTTTGTCTTAGACAAAGTCTTGATGCATCGAGTACAAACTTTCAATCTTTCACCGTCAATCTTTTTAGTTTGCAAATTGATAGCAAATTTTCTAAGGGTTTTTACTTGAGAATGGCTGACTTGGTTTCCAGTCTTAGCGCCTCGTTCACAAACTTCACAAACTCTACTCATAAAATTCTTATAACATGAAACATGAAACATGAAACAAATAATATAGCGAAAATAACTTGTAGTTAGCCTCGTGTTATATGTTGTATGTTTTATGTTACATGGCAATTGATTAGTAACAAGATTTAGAGTATCATATAGGAGTTAAGTTGTAAAGACCTCAATATGTTAAATGAAATTGTGCTCATAAGTTTCTATGTCCTGATCCTGCTTTATTCTGTCATTATCCATGAAGTGGCCCATGGCGTGATGGCTTTGTGGCTAGGTGACACAACCGCCAAATATGCGGGTAGATTGAATTTGAACCCTCTGAGTCACATTGACCCGGTTGGCTCAATTGTGGCCCCCTTGCTCATGCTGGTGACTTCAGGCTTCCGATTTGCCTTTGGCTGGGCCAAGCCAGTGCCATATAACCCATATAATCTCAAAAATCAGAAATGGGGACCAGCGGCCGTGGCTTTGGCTGGCCCAGGATCGAACATCCTGCTAGCTGTTATTTTTGCTTTTATTGCTAGGATGATTAGCATCCCTGTGGCGGCTAAAATCGACATTATTGCTAATTTCAATGATTGGTCTAATATTTCGGCTGTGATTGCCGGCTCAATGGGCTCAATTTTCTTTGAGTTGTGTGTAATAATCATCTTCTGGAATGTTTTACTAGCTTTTTTCAACCTGATTCCGATCCCACCATTGGATGGCTCAAAACTGCTATTTGCCGTTTTCCCAATGAAAATCGAAACGATGGCTATGTTGGAACAATTCGGCTTCATCTTCCTCTTGTTCTTCATAATCTTCTTTTCTGGCCCACTGGGCATTTTCTTGAACTACATGCTGGGACTGTTTTTGGGACTTTCATTATAAGGCTTTGCTGTTGACATAAAATGCAATATCCTTTATTATTATTTTACTAGTTATTATCTAGTCCCGCCTGTGGCCTAAACCGTCACAAATGCGGGCAAGTTTTTATTTAATTCAAAATTATTTTAGGCTCAGTCTAGTCGTTCTGCTAGTTTGACCTTGAAAGACAAAATGCCAACAATCAATCAACTGAAAAGAAAATCTCGCAAGCCAAATGTAAAGAAGACCAAGTCTCCTGCATTTAGCAATGTTTTTAACACCCTAAAAAATAAACCAATCGCGTCAGTTAGTCCATTCAAACGAGGAGTATGTCTAAAAGTTAGTACAACTACTCCAAAGAAACCAAACTCAGCCCTTCGAAAGATTGCCAGAGTGAAGTTGACCAATGGAATGGAAGTGACTGCCTATATCCCAGGCATCGGACACAACCTACAAGAACATTCAATCGTGATGTTGCGTGGTGGAAGAGTAAAAGATCTTCCAGGCGTGAGATATCACATTGTGCGTGGAGTTTTGGATTCAGCTGGAGTGGCTAATCGAAAACAAGGTCGCAGTAAATACGGTGCTAAGGTTGCGAAGGCTAAGGAATAAAAAATTAATCTCTAAGACGGATAGGTCGTATAGGACTTATGAGTCGTATTCAATAAAATGCCAAGAAGAAAAAGAATTTTTAAGAAGAATATCAAACCGGATGCAAAATTCGGAAATTTGTTAATTGGAAAGTTCGTGGGTTACATCATGAAGGAAGGAAAACGAACTACAGCTGAAAGGATTATGTATGATTCTTTTGATATCATCCATGAACGAACTAAAAAAGGTGGTCTAAACACTTTTGAACAAGCTATCAAAAATGTGGCTCCATTGGTTGAATTGAAATCTCGTCGAGTTGGTGGTGCAAACTATCAAGTTCCAATCCCAGTTTCTGGTGAAAGACGAACAACTTTGGCGATGCGTTGGATCAATGTGGCAGCTAGCTCAAAGAAAGGTAAATGTATGGCTGAGAAATTGGCTGACGAATTCATTGATGCTTCAAACAAGACTGGTGCTGCCATGAAGAAGCGTGATGATGTTCACCGAATGGCTGATGCTAACAAGGCTTTTGCTCATTTTGCTTAAGGCAAAATAAGAAATCCAAAATTCAAAATATCAAATTCCAAATAAATCACAAATCTCAAAATCCAAAATTTTAAACATTTGAATTTTGAATTTATTTAGGATTTGTGATTTTGGGTTTAGAATTTAAAATAAATTATAAAATTTATATTATGGCAAGAACACATGCAATGGACCATCTAAGAAATATCGGAATCATCGCCCACATCGATGCCGGAAAAACAACAACGACTGAGCGCGTATTGTTTTACACTGGAATCACTCACAAGATTGGTGAGGTGCATGAAGGTGAAGCAACCATGGACTGGATGGAGCAAGAACGAGAACGAGGAATCACCATCACTTCAGCAGCAACAACTTGTTATTGGAAAGATTATCAAATCAACATCATTGACACCCCAGGTCACGTAGACTTCACTGTAGAGGTGGAGCGTTCTTTGCGTGTCTTGGATGGTGGTGTAGTGGTTTTCGATGGAAAAGAAGGTGTGGAACCGCAATCAGAAACAGTTTGGCGACAAGCTGACAAATATGAAACACCTCGCATTTGTTTTATCAACAAGATTGACAAAGAAGGTGCTGATTTCTATTATTCTTTCAACACTATTGGTGAAAGATTGACTCCAAATGCCGTGGCAATTCAAATTCCAATTGGAGAGCGTGGAGACTTTGCTGGTGTAGTCAACTTGATGAATATGAAAGCCTACACTTTTGACGGACAAATGGGCGAGATCGTCATTGAAGGCGAAATCCCAGCTGAATATTTGGACAAAGCCAAGGAATGGCGAGAAAAGATGGTGGAAAAGATTGCCGAGAATGATGATGCTTTGACTGAAAAATATTTGAACGGTGAAGAAATTTCAACAGAAGAATTGAAAGCGGCTTTGCGACGTGAAGTGGTGGCTAACAAGATTTATCCTGTTTTGACTGGAACTGCTCTTCGCAACAAAGGCGTGCAGTTGGTTTTGGATGCAGTGGTTGATTATCTGCCAAGTCCAATCGATGTGCCAGCTATCAAAGCAACTGAAGTGGACAACCTAGAAAAAGAAATGGAAGTTTTACCACAAGACGATGCGCCATTTGCGGCTTTGGCTTTCAAAGTTGCAACTGACCCGTTCGTAGGACAAGTGACATTCTTCCGAGTATATTCCGGAGTAGTTAAGGCTGGTTCATATGTTTTGAATTCAACCAAAGGTGAAAAAGAAAGAATCGGACGAATTTTGCGTATGCATTCAAATCATCGTGAAGAAATTGAAGAATTACATGCAGGTGGAATCGGAGCATTGGTTGGTATGAAAAACACCACCACCGGAGACACTTTGTGTGATGTGGATCATCCAGTACTTTTGGAATCAATCACTTTCCCAGAACCCGTGATCTCAATTGCGATTGAACCAAAGACCAAGGCTGACCAAGAGAAGATGGGTTTTGCTCTTCGCAAATTGGCTGAAGAAGATCCAACTTTCAAAGTTCGAACTGATGAAGAAACCGGACAAACTATTATTGCTGGAATGGGTGAACTTCATTTGGATATTATCGTGGATCGTATGAAACGCGAATTCAAAGTTGAAGCCAACATTGGTCAACCACAAGTAGCGTATCGTGAAACTATCAAGGTGGCGGCGCAAGCGGAAGGAAAATATATCAAGCAATCTGGAGGTCGTGGACAATATGGACATTGTTGGATGAAATTGGAACCACAAGAACCAGGCGTTGGATTTGAATTCGTTTCTGAAATCAAGGGTGGTGCTATCCCACAAGAATTCATCACTCCAATTGGCAAAGGTGCCAAGGATGCGATGGACAGTGGTGTGTTGGCTGGTTATCCAATGGTGGATATCAAGGCGACAGTATACGACGGATCATTCCATGATGTTGACTCCTCTGAAGCAGCTTTCCGTATCGCTGGATCAATGGCGTTCAAAGAAGCCGCTCGAAGAGCTACTCCAGTTATCTTGGAACCAATCATGAAAGTGATCGCTATCACTCCAGAAAACTTCATGGGTGATGTAGTGGGAGACTTGAACTCAAAGCGAGGAATCATCCGAGAAATGAGCGATCGTGGAACTGGTGCATCTCGGGTGAAAATCATTGATGCTGAAGCTCCACTTTCATCTATGTTTGGTTATGCTACTCAGCTTCGCTCTATGACTCAAGGACGAGCCAACTACTCAATGGAATTCTCACACTATGCTGAAGTTCCAAAGAATGTAGCTGAAGAAATCATTACTGGAAAAAAGAAATAGATTTACTTTAGAATAAAAAACGACTCCGTAAATGGGGTCGTTTTTGTTTCCAAATAAGGGTGTTTGCATACAAAGTGTTTGTTTGATATGATTTCTGTGTAATTTATTAATAAATTAATTTTTTGTAAAAATTATGAAAAAGGGACTTATAACTATAATAGCTGTTGCGGTCATAGTTACCGGGTATGTTTGGATGACATACAATAAGCTTATTGCGACTAATGAAGCTATTGATAATCAATGGGCGCAAGTTGAGACACAATATCAAAGACGCATAGATTTAATTCCGAACTTAGTAGAATCTGTTAAGGGTGTGATGGTGCAGGAACAAAAAATATTTGGAGATTTGGCAGAGGCAAGAAGTCATTATGCGGGAGCAACTGACTCAAATCAAAAAGCTGAGGCAGCCACTCAGATAGATGGGGCGTTATCAAGACTTTTGGCAATCATGGAAAACTATCCACAACTAAAATCAGCTGACAATGTGCAAACTTTGATGGCACAATTGGAGGGCACAGAAAATCGAATCAGTGTTGAAAGAAAAAAATATAATGACAATGTGAACAGTTTCAATGTGATGATCAAACAAATTCCTGCCAAATGGATAGCATCTTCTCTTGGGTTTTCAGAGAAGAATTATTTTGAAGCTGTGAAAGGATCAGAAAATACCCCAGTGGTTAATTTGAAATAGATGAATCGGTCAGCAATCAAATATCTTCTTGTTTTTATCTGCCTGCTTTTTGCTTTTTCAGCAAAAGCTTATTACGATCCTGGAAAGCCAGAGGGATTTGTTAATGATTTCGCAAACATCTTAATAATAGAAGAAAAAAATATCTTAGAGAGTAAACTTTCGCAATTTGAAAAAAATTCGACCAACGAAATTTCGGTAATTACAATCAATGATTTGCAGGGAGATACAATTGAAAATTTTGCCAATCAACTTCATAACGAGTGGGGAATTGGCAAGAAGGGAAAGGACAATGGTATTTTAGTCTTTGTGGCAATCCAGGATAGAAAAATGAGGATAGAAGTGGGATATGGTCTAGAAGGTTCAGTAACCGATGCTCAAGCCAGTTGGATAATTTCAGATGTAATGCGCCCAGCTTTTCAACAGGGTAAATATTTCCAGGGCATAGATGGAGCGACTAATAAAATAATCGCAGCTATTGATGGAGAGATTCTTCCAGCGCAATCAAATCAATCTTCAAAAAATAATCCATCTGCATATAAAGAGGAGAACATAATTTTAATTTTTTGGATGATAGGTTTGTTTTTTGTGTGGTTTGCCAGTCTATTAGCCAGGAGTAAATCATGGTGGCTAGGTGGAATTGTCGGTGGTTTTATGGGATTTATATTTGGTTCATTTACAGAATCAATATTGATGACAAGTATTATGACTGTATCCATGATAATACTTGGCTTAGTATTTGATTATTTTATTTCCAAAGCTTATACAAATGGAAAAAAAGCAGGGCATATTCCGTGGTGGGCAGGCGGTGGAAATAGCTCATCAGGTGGTTTCGGTGGTGGCTTTGGTGGTTTTGGAGGCGGAAGTTCTGGCGGCGGAGGTGCGAGTGGCGGATGGTAGGAATTTGAAGAATGTAGCCGAAGAAATCATTACTGGAAAAAAGAAATAATCTACTTTGCGATAAAAAACCACTCCGTGATTGGGGTCGTTTTTGTTTATTTGAAGTTATCCACAGGGCAGGGTATTGACAGTGATAATGATAGTGATAAAATATCATCAAGGAGGTCTGCAGAACTCCCACGTAATAATTTAATAACTGATGCTTGAGGCATCGGTCAAAAACAAAATGGAACAACAACAAAACGCACAGAACACTGTGCAGGTGCAGCAGGACAAAGTTTTCTCGCAGATGGCGAAAGCCGGAGGCAAAACCTATTTCTTCGATGTGAAGAAAGCCAGCAATGGAACAAACTATTTGACCATTGCGGAGTCCTACAAAAAACAAACCGGTGCAAAAGTGGTCAACCGTCTGCTGATTTTCAAAGATCATTTGGCTTCGTTCATCGGCGCCTTGGAAGAAACGAAACAATATCTGCAATAGCTGAAATTTTCGCGGACTGTTTGCGCAATGTAGACAGTCCGCTTATGATTAGATAATAGATAAATTAGTTAAAAATATGAACAATGAAAATAAAAATAACTTAATGATTTTTGAAAATAAAGAAGTTCGGCATATTTGGCATAATGGCGAGTTGTTTTTTTCAGTGGTAGATATTGTGGAAGTGCTATCAGAAAGCCCACACCCAAGGCAATATTGGGAAAAAGTAAAACAGAGAGAATTTATTGAGATTGAAGTGTCCCCAATTTGGGTACAGTTGAAATTAGAAGCATCTGATAGGAAGCTTAGGCTTACAGATTGTGTAAATACGGAAAATGCTCTTCGCCTAATTCAATCAATACCGAGCAAGAAGGCTGAGCCTTTTAAGCTGTGGTTAGCAAAAGTCGGGCATGATCGTATCAAGGAAATCGAAAATCCTGAATTGGCAGCCAATCGCGCTCGTGAAATTTATCGTACCAAGGGTTATCCAGAGGGCTGGATTGAAAAGCGAATGCGGGGAATTGAAGTGCGGGAGACATTGACCAGTGAATGGAAAGGTCGAGGGGCAAAAGAGGGAGTAGAATATGCAATTCTAACTAATGAAATTTTGCATGGAACTTTTGACATGACTGCTGAAGATTATAAAAAATTTAAAGGATTGAGGCGTGAAAATTTGCGTGATCATATGGATGATCTGGAGCTTATTTTGACAATGTTAGGCGAAGCGACAACCACCAGAATCCATAAGGATAGGGACTCAAGAGGTTTTGAAAAGTTGAAGGGCGATGCTAAGGAGGGTGGAGCGGTGGCGGGCAGAACAAGAGAAGATATAGAAAAAAGAACCGGTAAAAATATTTCTACAAAAAATAATTTTTTAAGCTTGAAGCAAGAGAATATTGTATGATGAATTTTTTTGTAGCCATTGCCAAATTTGGCAATAGACGAAAGGCTTAAATAATGGGTAGAAAATTTTATAAATAAAAATTATACACAAACAAAAATGCTCGAAAAAAATCTAGAAAAATATTTCAAATTCTCGCAGTTTCGCGCGGGACAGAAAGAAATCATTGAAAGTATTTTGGCTGGCTCGGATGTGGTGGCCTTGATGCCTACGGGTGGTGGCAAATCTTTGTGCTATCAATTGCCAGCAATTTTGAGTGAGCGCATCACCATTGTCATTTCACCGCTCATTGCGCTCATGAAAGATCAGGTGGACAGTTTGTTGGCCCGAGGCATTCCCGCCACTTTCATCAACAGTTCTTTGACGCCAGCTGAATTGGAGCAACGCTTACATGATTTGCGTGCCGGCAAAACCAAGATTTTATACGTCGCACCTGAGCGTTTTGCCAGCGCTGAGTTTCGCCAGATTTTTGCTGATCTAGATATTTCTTTGTTTGCGGTGGACGAAGCGCATTGTGTGTCGCAATGGGGACATGATTTTCGACCAGACTATTTGGAAATTGGCAGATATATCAAAACTTTGAAAAAGCGTCCGACGGTGGCCGCTTTCACCGCCACCGCCACGCCCGAAGTGGCACAGGACATTATGGTGCGCTTGGATTTGCAAGCGCCGAAAGTTTTCATCCGCGGTTTTGATCGACCCAACATCAAATTCTTTTCGCAATGTGATTTGAAACCCACGCAACGCTTGGAAGAAGTTTTGCGCATCGTGAAATCCTTGAAAGGGGCGGGCTCAGGCATTGTCTATGCCATCTCGCGCAAAGACACGGAAGCCATTGCTAAATATTTGAAAAAAGAAGGGATAACAGCTCGGGCCTATCATGCGGGCATGAACGCTGTTGCGCGTGAGAAAATTCAAAATGATTTCATGGAAAATCGTTTCAAGGTGATTGTGGCCACCGTGGCTTTTGGCATGGGTGTGGACAAAGCCGACATTCGCTTTGTGATTCATTGCGGCATGCCCGGCAGTTTAGAAGGCTACTATCAAGAAGCGGGTCGTGCCGGACGCGATGGTGAGCCAGCTTTTTGCGTGTTGTTGCATGGCAAACGCGACGTGACCGCGCACAAATTCTTCATTCGCATCGACAAGCAAAATATGCTCGCGCAAGGCAAGAGTTTACAAGAAGTGAATCAGGTACTCGACATCAAATATGCGCGCTTAGACGGCATCCTAGACTACGCCACAGCCAAGCGTTGTCGGCGTCGCATCATTTTGGAATATTTCAATGATCCGGATTTGCATAAACAGGAAGCTAATTGCAAAGGCTGTGATGTGTGTTTGAATTGGAAAAACACTGAACTCAAAAAAACTGCCCACAGTCCGCGCATAGCCAGAAACAAAGATGAGTTGAGTGACACCATCATGGAAACCGTGAATTTGTATCAACAAGACTATCTACCCGAGCAAATTGCCAAGATGCGCAGTTTGGGCGTCAGCACTATTTTCAACCATTTGGTGTTGTGGTATCTGGCGGGTGGGGAATTGGTCATTGAAAAATTTGTGAGTGCAGAGGAAGAGCAACAAATCTTGCAAGCTTTGCCGCAAGCGGGCAGCGCGCATTTTTTGAGCGCCATCAAGGCTCAATTGCCAGAAAACATCAGCTATGAGCAGATCCGTTTGATCATCGCCAAACGGCAAAAAATGAAAGCTGATAGACATTAGACGAGAGAGCGGATTTGACCTAAAATAGAGATATAAATATTAATTTTTATAAAACTATGAGTACACAAGAAAATTTGATGGCTGCCTTTGCGGGTGAGTCGCAAGCCAATCGCAAATATTTAGCTTTTGCCAAACAAGCCAAACAAGAAGGCAAAGACAATTTGGCCAGACTTTTCCGTGCCACAGCCGACGGAGAAACTGTGCACGCACTCAATCATTTGCATGTGGCAGGAGGAGTCAAAACTTCAGTTGAAAATTTGCAAGCTGCCATTTCGGGCGAGACTTATGAATTTGAAACAATGTATCCAGAATTTTTGCAAACAGCGGAAGCGGAAGGAAATGGTCCAGCTAAAATCACTTTTGGTGGGGCGATGAAGGTGGAAAGAGAACATCAAGGATTCTACAGTGCGGCTTTGGAAAAAGTGGCAACTGGCACTGATATCGATGAAACCAAATATTTTGTCTGCCAAGTTTGCGGACACTTGCATGAAATTGAAGCCCCAGAAAAATGTCCGGTCTGTGGCGCACCGAAAGAGAAGTTCAAAGAAATTGCCTAAAAAAATATGGCGAAAGAAATAGATGTATATCAAATTTCCTTGAAAGCAATCTTGAGAAATCGAGATGGCAAGGTTTTGATTTTGAAAGTGCCATCAACTTGGGGTGCATTTGTTGGGTTTTATGATTTGCCTGGTGGGAGAGTTGATGAGGATGAATTCACAGTCCCTTTTTCGGAAGTTCTCATGCGAGAAATTCAGGAAGAGGTTGGCAATATTGAAGTGAAGCTAGGCGATGCTCCAGTTGCAGCTGGCAGACATAGTCTTCCTGCAGAGCAAATGAAAACAGAAAAAGACATTCACATTCTTTATGTTTTCTATGAGGCCGAAATGGTGAGTGGAGAAATTGAAGTGGGAGATGAGCATGCCGGTTTTGAGTGGGTTGATCTAACTGAGATAGTTTTGGAAAAATATTTCTTCTCTGGTATTTTGGAGGGTATGCAAATGTATTTGGAAGCGCAGAATAATAAGAAATAACAAAAAATGAACAATCAAACTTTGGGACTGCTAGCTTTTTTCGCAATCGTGAATGTGTTGGCTTTTGTGATCATGCTGTGGGACAAGATGCAATCACGGAAAAAAGACGCTGAACGAATTTCTGAGGGCATGTTGTTTTTTATGGCCACCATTTTTGGTAGTGTCGGCGTGTTGGCCGGCATGTTTGCTTTTCGACACAAAACCCAGAAATGGTATTTTCTGATGGGCATTCCAATGCTTATCGCAGAAAATTGCGCACTGCTCTATTTGATATACGAAAAAATCTAAAGACAATTTTTTATGTATTTTCTCTACATTTTGCAATGCGCTGACAAAAGCTTCTATACTGGCATCACCACGGATGTGGCGCGGCGCATCGAAGAGCACAACACTTCCGAACTAGGTGCGCGCTACACGCGTGGGCGCCGGCCGTGCAAAGTTGTTTTCATCAAAGAGTTTGCCAATCGTTCCACTGCTTCCATCGAAGAAGCGCATGTGAAAGCCCTGTCACGTGCCAAGAAAACAGAACTCATCAAAAAGCATCATCGTTTCACCAAAGCGCATTTGCATGACATGTTTTAGGGTGGTCAAGTTATCCACAGAGCAAAACATGACAATAATTTATTATAGTGTTATAATATCACTATAATCAAATAAGTCATAAAATATGGAAAAACAAATAATAACAAAGCTGCACAAGGATTTCGAAAATTGCGCTCATGAAGAAAACGGCGTTGAATTTTGGTATGCTAGGGAATTGCAAAATTTACTTGGATATGAGAAGTGGGGCAACTTCGAGGGGGTTATTGAAAAGGCAAAAATAGCTTGTGAAAAGGCCAAGCAAAAAGTTGCTGACCATTTTGCCGGCGTCGGCAAAATGGTTGATTTGGGCTCGGGCAGTAAGCGAGAAGTTTCGGATATTATGCTCACTCGCTACGCTTGTTATTTGATTGCGCAAAATGGTGATCCGCGTAAAGATGAAATTGCTTTTGCGATGACATACTTTGCAGTGCAAACCAGAAAGCAAGAAATCGTCGAAGAAAGATTGGCACAATGGGATCGATTGCAAGCACGAGAAAAATTGTCACTTTCAGAAAAAGAGCTTTCTGGAATTTTGTTTGAACGTGGCGTGGACAATCAAGGCTTTGCACGCATTCGTAGCAAGGGAGACGCGGCCTTGTTTGGTGGCTACACAACTCAGGACATGAAAAATCGTTTAGGCGTGCCAGACAAAAGACCGTTAGCAGATTTTTTGCCATCCGTGACAATCAAAGCGAAAGACTTGGCCAATGAAATCACCAATCACAATGTCAAAAAAGATCAGGCGCTTCAAGGTGAAATAGTCATCACACATGAACATGTGAAAAACAATCGAGATGTGCGCAGTCTGTTGGCAAAGAACGACATCTATCCAGAAAATTTGCCACCCGCAGAAGATACTAAAAAATTAGAACGAAAATTGAAATCAGAAAACAAAAAATTGCCTAAAGTGGTGAAGAAATTGAAAAGTAAAAAATAAGTTTAAAAATATGGAAAAAGAATTTAGGATCAAGGCGAAGGATGGCAAACAGATATATTGCAAGTTGCGCGGGTCATTGGAAAAACCGGTCATTGTTTTTGTGCATGGTTTCACTGGCCACATGGACGAACATCTTTTCTACAACGCCGCGCGTTTTTTTGAGAAAAAAGGTTTCGCCAGCTTGCGTTTCAATCTCTATGGTGACCAAGATGACGCGCGCAAATTGCATGAGTGTGATTTGCAAACCCACGCAGCTGATTTGGATCGTGTGGTGAGCTATCTCAAAAAGAAAAAAGCCCAAGACATTTTCGCCGTCGGACACAGCTATGGCGGACCGACAATCTTCTTGTCAGACACCAAAAACTACAGAGCGCTGGTTTTGTGGGACGCCAGTTTTCATTTCAAAGCGCTTTTCAAAAACAAAGAATATTCCAAAGAATTGAAAGGCTTTTGCAAAGAGTGGGCTTTCAAATTTTTCATCGGCCAAAAGTTTGTGACTGAAGCTGAAAAATTGGAAAAAACATTTTGGCAAACAGTTTCTCAAAACAAGGCGCCAACCAAAGTTGTATTGACCGAAAATGGCAATGCGCGCTCACCACTCAAGAAAGATTTTTTCACTGCCTTGAACGAGCCGAAAGAAATGCTAGAAATGAAAAAAACCGGCCACACTTTCAGCGAAGACACCGCCGCCGAAAAACTTTTCCAAGAGACTTTGAAATGGCTAAGGAAGTTTGGCAAAAAATAACTCATTGCAAAATATTTTTTCAATGCATCGTTTATTCCAATACTAACTCATGGCATTTGCTTTTCGAGCATTCTTTGCTACAATAAAAAACCTGCTTTAGGCGGGTGATTTGTACTTTTATATATGCGATCGAGGGCTCTTAGTTTGAGCAAAAGCTGTTGCCAATGGTGGCGAATAAACAGGTGAAAACGAGGAGGAGGAAAGCGATGGACGAGAATATTGTTGTTGTGGCTAAGGGTAAGACCAAAACACTGTATGAACTTCCGGATCGTCCTGGGGTGGTATTGGTCAGAAGTGGCAATGAGATTACCAAAAACGATGATCCGGATGCTACCAAACTCATGGAAAGCAAGGCGCTCCATGCAACCTCAACTACGTGCGCGATTTTCTCTTTGTTGAAGGCGGCGGGGATTCCGGTGGCCTTCTTGGAACGAACTTCGCCAACCGAATTTCTGGCGCCCAAGTGCAAGATGATCCAACTGGAAGTCATTATGCGTCGTTATGCTCCTTTGAAAAGTAGCTACATTATGCGTCGTCCTGATTTAGAAAGGGCCGCTGGGGAACTGCCTCATCGTTTCCACCGTCTGATGTTTGAGCTTTTTCTCAAGACGACCAGTGGTGAGATTCGAAATCGGTATGGCGAAGTCGTTGGCAAGATGCCCAACGATTGCTTGGAAATCGAGCGTAAAAAGCCAGTTGATGATCCATTGCTGGTTGACTGCGCTGATGGGATTTGGGAACTTCGTCACCCGAAAATCCCAAGTTGGGATGATCGATCGAAATTCGATATGCACATCAATATGGGCGATGTTTTGCCAAATAGTGTGACAGTCGAGATGATCGAGGAACTGGCTCGCAAAACTTTCCTGGTTCTGGAAGGTGCTTGGTCCCAGCTCGGTTGTCGGTTGATCGATTTCAAGATCGAATTCGGCCTTGGGCCGAACGGTGAGCTTCTCGTGGCCGATGTTATCGACAATGACAGCTGGCGCCTGCGGGATAGCAATTGGCAGGAATTGTCCAAACAGCTCTTCCGTGATAATGCGGATATGAGTCAAATCGCTGACAAGTATGCCCTGGTGGCCAATTTGACCAGTCGACTCACCATTCCTCAACAGGCCATTGTGCTGTGGCGCGGATCCAAAGACGACGATCTCCCTGAAGTTCCGGTTCTGGCTGGAATTGAAGGGATTAAGATCATTGATTCTGGTCACAAATCCCCGGGTATTTGCCTGTCTTCTCTCGAAGATGTGTTGGCGACCTATCCTGAGGGTGGTGTGGTGTTGGCACTTGTCGGTATGAGTAATGGTCTTGGGCCGACGCTGGCCGCAAGAACGAGTTGGCCTGTGATCGGAGTGGCGATAACGGCAGGAAATCATCCAGAAGATGTCTGGAGCAACCTTAGAATGCCAAGGCAGGTTCCGATGGTGACGGTGCTTTCACCAACAAACGCTGTGTTGGCCGCGCTCAACATTCTGGCTCAGAAAAATCCGGTGGCCTATATGCACAGGCAATATGCCATCGAGAAGCTGGACAAGTAAGTTTGCAAGCAGTATTTTTTCTACCAAAGCCGGAGGGGTTCAATTGAACTTCCTCCGGCTTTTTTCTTTTTGCCCAAAAGGTGGTTTTGGCGTAGAATTAGGCCAGTTAATTGTTTAATAATTAAGCATAAAAACTATGTCAAAACAACTCATCAAACAATCTTTCCTGCTAGCTTTGGGCGAAGGGATTTATATTTCCTTGGTGGCACTGCTCATGTTTGGCGTTCAGAAATGGTTCGGTTCCAAACCCGATCCGGCCGTCATTGCACCAATTGCCTTCCTCTTGCTTCTCGTCATTTCCGCGGCAATTTCAGGCGCCCTGATCTTGGGCAAACCCGCCATGCTCTATCTCGACGGACAAAAGAAAGACGCGCTCAAACTTTTTGGTCTGACTGTTGGTTGGTTAATTGTTCTGTTAGTCATTGCATTCACAATCGTGGCGATGCAATAGAATTTGGAAAAACTATAGCACCCAGTTGGGGTGGAGGTGAGGGTGAATTGGGGTGGGATATTTATTGGTTTTAGTGTAATATAAATATATAGAAAGAATAAGTTTTCTGAATAGTCTTATAATTTTATGGTAGAAATCGAAAGCGAAAAATATAAGGACTTATCAAGAGAGGATCTTTTGAAAGTCATTGAAAAAATGGATTCCCGTAAGAAATACGGGCTTATTTGGGATGAGGATAAGGTGAAAGAGCAATTTGAGAAAGATGCTGTGAATGCTCTGCCGATTTTGAAGGAAATCAGGGGTAAAGAAATTGCTACTAGCCCGGACGAGCCAATAAATATTTTGATTGAGGGCGACAACTATCACGCTCTTTCTGTTCTGAATTTCACTCATCAAGGTAAAATCGATGTGATTTATATCGACCCACCATATAATACTGGAAACAAAGATTTTAAATATAATGATAGCTATATAGATAAAGAAGATGCATATCGTCATAGCAAATGGCTGTCTTTTATGAATAAGAGATTACGTCTTGCAAAGAGTTTATTAAATGAAACGGGGGTTATTTATATTTCTATAGACGACAATGAGATTGCCCAATTAAAATTATTATGTGATGAGATTTTTGGTGAAAATAATTTTGTGAATAATATTGCATTAAGAGTCAGTCCTCCTAATGGCGTAAAAATGACCCATGCTGATAAGACAATCTTAAAAGAGAAGGAATATGTTTTGGTTTATGCAAAAAATAATAATTTAGTTTCTTTTGTTCCTCAATTTAAAAAAGCAGATAAGTGGGATAAGCATTTTAACAACTTTATAGTTAAAAACGGAAAAGATTTATCTAAGTGGGAAGTTGTCTCTCTATCATCAAAATTGAAAGAACTAGAGCTTAATCCAGACTTAGAGGATGTAGATTTTTTGAAATGGGCAAGAGAGAATTCGGATTGCATATTTCAATCAGTTGGTTTGGCTAAAATTAAGAATATAAAAAAATATAATACAGATAGAATTGTTTCAATAGATAATATGGATAATTATTTTGCGTATAAAGGAAGACAAGTGCAATTATTATCTAATAGTATAAAGAAAACAGATAGCGGAGAAACACTATCAAGATTGCTTTGCGACCTGTGGGTTGATATTAGTTTTAATAATCTTTTTCAGGAGGGTGGGGTAGAATTTAAATTTGGTAAAAAACCGCAATCCTTAATTAAAAGATTGATAAAACTTAGCACGGGAAAAAAAGATGCAATGGTTTTAGATTTCTTTGCTGGAAGCGGTTCTACCCTGCATGCTATTTTGGAGTTAAATGGCGAGGATGGGGGAGCCAGAGAATGTATTATTTGTACAAATGATGAAGAAGGTATTTGTACTGAAATTTGTTATCCGAGAATAAAAAATGCAATTAAAGGATATGGAAATAAAAAAGGAAATGGTGGAAATCTTAAATATTTCAAAACTGGTTTTGTAAAAAAGACAATCAACAGAGATGATATGAAAATGAAACTCACTCGAGAGTGCACGGAAATGCTCTGTATTCGCGAAGGTGTTTTTGACGAAAAGAAAAAGACCGATGATTATCTGATTTTTGAGCAAGGTGGACGAATTATGGCAGTCTATTATTCTATCGAACGCAAAGGACTCAAGGAACTCAAAAAAGAACTAGACAAAATGAAAGGCGAAAAAGTCTTGTATTGTTTTACGCTAGATCCGCTAGGTTTGGATAAAAGTGATTTTACGAATTGGAAAGACATGCAATTGGAGCCAATCCCACAAAAAATATTAGAAGTGTACGAAGAAATTTATGAATATTAATCTCAAAGAATATCAAGAAAGAGCCGTTGATCAGCTCACTGATAAAGTGAAGGGTCTTTTGGAATTAGATGGCGTTGGTGAGGTGTGTGTTTTTCAGGCTCCGACCGGAAGTGGAAAGACGGTGATGACTGCCAAATTTATCGAAGGGCTTATTCGCGAAATGCCAGAAACAGATTTGTGTTTTGTTTGGGTTAGTATTGGCAAAGGTAATCTGCATTTGCAAAGCAAGCATAGTCTCGAGCGAATTTTTGGTGGCTCGCCAAGAGTTTCTTTGATCGAGGAAGAATTTAATGGTGGACGCGAAAGAATTGTGCGAAATGAAGTTGTAGTGGCTAACTGGGAAAAATTGCGAACAAAGGATCGAGAATCTGGAGATTGGAAAAATGTTTTAATGAAAGACGGCGAGAAAATAAATTTCCGTGAAGTTTTAGCCAAAACCAGGGAGCAAAGACAAATTATTTTAATCATTGATGAAAGTCATATTGGAGCAACAGCAGAACGAACTGGCGAACTGCGAAAAGAAATCAATGCGGATGTGATTATTGAAATGAGTGCCACCCCGACCATTACGCAGAATGTTTTTGAAATTGTGCGTGTCAATCCATCTGAAGTTATTGAAGAAGGAATGATTAAAAAAGAATTGATTATCAACGAGGGCATCAACAAAATTGAAAATGATGAAAAGGATTCACAGGAAGTCGTTTTGGAAATGGCCTTTCAAAAAAGATTAGAACTCAAAAAATTATTTGAAAAAGAGGGTGTGAATGTTAATCCACTGGTGCTTATTCAAATTCCAACGGCCGAAGCTGGCAAGGATAAAATCGAAGCCGTTCGAGAATTTCTTGGCAAAAGAAATACTATTGAGCGAAAAAATGGCAATGGAAATGGTAAGTTGGCCATCTGGTTGGCTGATCAAAAATCAGAACAACTTGATTGGATCTCAGAGCCTGACAATGAAATTGAATTTTTAGTTTTCAAACAAGCAATCGATACTGGCTGGGATTGTCCGCGCGCTCACATTCTCGTGAAATTTCGAGAATCACACAGTGAAACTTTTGAAATTCAAACTGTCGGACGGATTTTGCGTATGCCTGAACAAAAGCATTATGAAAGCGAGGATTTGAATCGTGGCTATATTTTCACCAATGTCCAAAGCATTTTGGTGAAAAAAGAAGAATACAATCCAAATATCATCAAGCACCTCAAAGGTGAGAGAATCAATGATTATAAATCAATGAAGCTCACTTCGTATTTTAAACAGCGAGTTGATTATGGTGATATAACTTCCAGCTTCACGCCGACATTCGAAAAAGTCGCCAATGAATATTTTGGCCTCAATGGTGATTATACTCTTTTTGCGGAGTGTGCTGCACTTGTTGAAAAGAAAGGCATTTCTGTCGACGTGAAACATTATGAGCAAGAAATTATTGCAGACACGAAATTAGATATGAAATCGTTTGATGAATTGCAAGGGAAAATTACACCCGAAACAATCAAGCGACTGACTATTGCCGGCAACGATTTGGACAATATGTTCAAGCAGGTCATCAAGAGCAATCTGGGATCATTCCGAGGCGTGAAGCGTTCTGTTTCCCCGATAAAAACAGCTATCTATTGTTGGTTTAAAAAATATTTGGGTTCTGATAGTTGGAATGAGCCAAGCTTTTTGACTCAAAAAATATTTTTACACAATGGTAACAAAGCGGTTTTCGAAAGAATACTGGTGCAAGCTATTGAAGCATATCGAGAAGTGAAAGAAGAAGAAGTTCGCGAGAAGGTCAAGGAAAGCGAAAAATATTATGATTTTGAATTGCCGAAAGAATTATTTTTCAATGATCACACGGATGAACTAGTTGAAGTGAAAAATTACGCCTATGATAAATGTTATCTTGGTAAAGATCGTTCCGAGCCAGAAAAGCATTTTGAAAAATTCTTGGATGGTAATTCGGAAAAAATTGCATGGTGGTGGAAAAATGGAGAGAATAGGCAAGATTATTTCGGCGTGCGCTATGAATACAAGGGCGAAATTTTCACTTTCTATCCTGATTATCTCGTTCAGTTTAAAGCTGGCAATCTTGGAATTTTAGAAGTCAAAGACTCAGGCGATCGTGACGGAGGTGGAAAAACCAAAGCCAAAGCAGAAGCCTTGCAAAAACATCTTGCAAGTCAAAAAAATGATAAACTTTTTGGCGGTGTTGTAATTGAAAAAAATGGTGATTGGTTGATAAATTCTGAAGATGTTTATAATTGGGAAAAATGCGAGAATGGAGACTGGGGTGAGTGGAAAATTTTAGAACTATAATTAAGTGTTGTGAAAATAAGAAATATTTATGAAACAAGTTAGGTGGATAAAAAATACTCAAAATAATGAATGGTTCGATTTTTTGCGATTAAATCTCGAATCTCCTTATTTTAATGGTAAAGTAGGTATTTACGCTATTTGGTATGCCACGCCCTCATCTGCAAAAGTTATAAAAGTGGGAAGTGGAAACATCGCAGAGCGCCTAAAGGACCATAGAGCTAATCAAGAAATAACCAAATATTCATCCCTGGGCAGCCTGAAAGTATCTTGGGTTGTTGCAGATTCTAATCCGTTATCTCCAGATGAAATCCAAGGAGCAGAAATCTACCTTGCCAATAAATACCGTCCGCTAGTTGGCGATAGATTTCCAAATGTACAAGAAATTCCTATTAGTCCAATAAAGAAATAAACCCTATGGATATTCTATTGAAAACCTTAATTGAGTTAGCCCCAGCGTTAATTGTTGGTATTGTTATTTGGGCACTTGGAGAAAAAGCAATAAAGGATCGAATGAAATCAGATGCTATAAGAGACTTAATGGCCTATCGTGGAGATTATGCGTCATCTGATTTTAGGCGATCTTTGAACAAAATTTCAGTGACCTTTCATAATGATCCAGAAATTCGCTCAAAAGTTAGAAATCTTTATGAGGTTATTAATAATCCGACATTGCCGTCTAAAAGCACGGAAAGAACGATTGTCGGATTAATTTATAGATTGTGTCAAAAAAATGGATTTAAAGGCTTAACGGAATATGATATAGATCAGGCATTTCCAGAGAATAAACAAAATCCTCAAGAGTCTATTGAATAAAATATTCAAAAATAAAGAGCACTAGTAATTGGTCGATACTAGAGGAATTAGAATTTAAATAAACACTAAAAATAATAAAATGACTAAGATAAAATGTGCGGCAAGGCGTGTGGATAAAAAGCCAGGCGTAAAAACTGTTAAAGTTGAATCGCACAAGAGAAGTGTGCCAAAAAAGATTGGTAAAAAATGTAGTTGCTAGTTAGGTCGCCTTGAAAAATGTGACTAAGTAGGTAGAGTTTGATTGGCATGAGGAATGATTTAAAATCAAGAATTTGGATTGACTTACTTTGCTGAAAAATAACGCCCAAAAAGCGCAACCTTTCACAAAGACAACTGCATATGCGGTTGTTTTTGTTTTAGTGGTATAATTACAACATGAAAAAGAAAGTATTTATAATCCATGGTTGGGAAGGAAAACCTGATTCAAATTGGTTTCCGTGGATGAAAACTGAATTGGAAAAAGAAAATGTGCAAGTGCATGTTTCGAGCATGCTAAATTCATAAATTAATTCAAATAATTACTTATATGAAATATGTCAGAAGAATTTGTTAGAATCAATATTGCTTTTATGCCGCCGGTTGAAATTGCGGAAAAAGTTGCGCAGATTAGTTATGAGATAGGCGCGAAAGAAGAATCCTATTTTGTCATTGATAGAAAAAATTTTCATCCACATATTACAATTTATGGATTTGAATTTCCGGCTCGCAATTTGGAAAATGTTTTGGCTGAGATTGAAATATTGTCCAAAAAATTATCTAGTGCGAAATTTGTTTTTAAGAAAGTTACTACCGAAGAAGGATATATCGGTATAGAATGTGACAATACTGAGGAAATAAAACATATTCATGAAACAACCATTAAGGCACTCAACCCTTGGCGTGAGGGGCATATTCGAGATAAAGATAAGAATATGAAATCTTCCGAAAAGAACTTGAATGTTCAAGAATATGGACATCCTCGCGTTATGGACTCATATTGTCCTCACATGACTATAATTAGATTGAAAGATGATGAAGTCGCGGAAAAAATAGCAACAGAAATCCAATGGACTGATAATGCATTTGTCTTGGATAGAATAGGTGCATTTAGAATGGGGCCAAACGGAACATGCGTGGAGTTAATAAGAGAATTTAAGCTTGGATAATCAAAGGTGATGAATTAATTCAATAATTAAATTTGTTCATGGAAGATAGGGAGGCGATTGAAATTTTGATGCGGATGGGGGACAAGTATGCTCTTTCTGACGAAGAAAAAGAGGCGGTTTCGGCGGCCATCGGAATACTCAGCTGGTCAGCGCTCGGCCAGACTCGCATAAAAAACATCGCCAAGGCGCAAAAGGCGAAAAAAGAGTTCAAGGAGAATAAATTTTTAAAATAACAATCTAGAATCGAAATAACTTCAAAGCCCGAGCCCTTAAAAACAAAAAAAATAACATTCTGACATTCTCAAGAATGTCAGCATGTCGGCGTGGTATAATAAAAACAAAAATGTTAGCCAAAAGAAAAAAAGTTGTGCAGAAGGAAAAGACGCCCAAGCAGATGGAGCGACACTTGAAAGGTGTCGCCAATCATCGGCGGATCGCGATTCTTTTTCTGATTGCGAAGCGCAGAGGAATCACGGTAGATGGCATTGCGGAAAATTTGGATTGCAATGTAAAAACGATCTCGTCCCATCTTTGGCGTTTGGCTCAATCCGGGCTCGTAGTGAAGGTCTATCGAGGGCGGACAGTCGCACACGAACTTTCTCCCTACGGAAAGATTCTCCATAAATTCCTAACCACATTCTCCCAACAATAGAACATTCTCACATTCTCAAGAATGTCAGCATGTTATTGGGTAGGAATAATTTGAATAAAAAATATGAACAAAGAACAATTCGAAAATTATCTTCAAGAGAAAAACAAGAATCATATTATTTTTGATTTTGACGCAACATTATGCACGTTGTTAGTTGATTGGAATCCATGGCGTAAGGAAATGGATGATATTTTTTCTGAGTTAGGATTGAATGTAGATAGGAGTTCTAATTTCAACTATTCTGAAATGCTAAATCGTTGCGTTGAAAAAGGTGGAGATGCGATGAGGGATCGGATAATGGAAATGAATTATAATGTCGAAAAGAATTTTTCTTCCGGTTATGATTTGTCGCCTTTGGCAATGCCACTCTTGGAATTGTCCAAAACAAATGCTGATTTGTATCTTTGGACATCCAATGACAAAAGAACAATCATGCCAATTTTGGAAGAACTAAATTGGGTGAAATTCTTCAAAAAAATTGTTACGCGCAATGATGTTAGATATATCAAGCCGAGCGCAGATGGCTTTGCTTTGATTTATGATGAGAATGTTCCAAAATCCCAATATTTGCTCATCGGCGACAGTCGCTCCGACAGTGGCGCGGCACAAGCGGCGGGCATAGATTTTTTGAATATTGATGAGTTTGAAGAAGATAAATTTATAAAATAAAAAATATGAACAAGGCCTATGATTGGTATCAACAATTGGCAAAACCAACTTGGTCACCACCGAGCTGGGTGTTTGGTCCGGTGTGGACATTTTTGTATGTTTTGATCGCGATTTCTTTTGGTAGAGTTTTTTGGCTGTTGCTCAAGAAACAAATTCCATTCTTGGTGGCTTTGCCTTTCATTTTGAATTTGATTTTCAATTTTTCTTTCACTCCGATTCAATTCGGACTCAAAAACAATTATCTGGCGGCTATTGATATTCTCTTGGTGCTGGTCACACTCATCTGGAGCATGGTTGCAATTTTTCCCTATGCGCGCTGGATCACCTACATTCAAATCCCATATCTCGTGTGGGTCTCTTTTGCCACAATTTTGCAGCTGACAATAACATATTTGAATTGGAAATAAGCTGTGGTTTCCGAGTTATCCACAGGATGAAGAATAGACAGAAGTTTGTTATGATGATATAATATCACCATAACAAATTAAAATAAAAAATATGGTGAAAAAACAAAAAGAAGCTCCAAAACAAGGGGAGATTATAATCTACAAGGACAAGCGCGGGGAAATCGAGCTTGAGGTTAATGTTGGCGACGAGACTATATGGCTTACACAAAAACAAATTGCAGATCTATTTGATAAGGGAGTTCCTGCAATAAATGAGCATATAAACAATATATACAAAGAGAAAGAGTTGAGTAGAAGGGCAACTATTCGGAAATTCCGAATAGTTCGTTTAGAAGGCAAAAGAATGGTTGAACGTGAAGTGGACTCTTATAGCTTAGATATGGTTCTATCTGTTGGTTATAGAGTTAGTTCAAAACGTGCCACTCAATTCCGTATTTGGGCAACCAATGTTTTGAAAGAACATCTTTTGAAAGGTTACACGGTGAATCAAAAAAGATTGTTGCAAGAACGAGAAAATTTTGAAAAATTGCAAAAAACCATTGCGTTTTTGCGCGAGAAGGCGCACGCTAAAACTTTGCAAGGGCAGGAGAGTGAGATTTTAGATCTTTTGGGTGACTATGCCAGAACACTGACCTTTTTGGAGCAATATGACAAAAGCAAATTGAAAGTGGCGCGCGCGGGGAAGGCGAAGTTTGTTTTGAAATATGAGGTTTGCCAGAATATTGTAACGGAGATCAAGCGTGAGTTGATGGCCAAGAAAGAAGCGAGCGATATTTTTGGCACCCAGCGTAGCGGAGCTTTTGAATCTGTTATCAAAAATTTATACCAAACTTTTGGTGGCAAAGAATTGTATGCCAATCTAGAAACGAAAGCGGCTCATCTTTTGTATCTAGTCATCAAAGATCATCCATTTTCTGATGGCAACAAGCGCATCGGCGCATTCTTGTTTGTATACTTCTTAGACAAAAACAGATATCTTTATGACACCAAGGGTGAAAAGAAAATCAATGACAACGCTTTGACGGCTTTGGCTTTGTTGGTGGCAGAAAGCAATCCAAAAGAAAAAGATGTTATAATTGCCTTGATAACTAATTTGTTGAATAAATAGAAAGATATGATTCTAGGATTTTCATCAGGATGTCTGCACAAAACGCATGATCGAATGGCCAAGGGAACTTTTGATGTATTTCGAAAACTTGGGTGCAATGCAATTGAAATCATGTGCTATGACGTCGAAAGTGTTTCGAGATTGGCTGAAATTTCGCTAGATGATTTGCAAGGTTTTGAGCACATCTCTCTGCATGCACCATTGTTGCAAGAAGTTTCTGCCGAAGATTTGGAGGGAGTTTTGCGTCAAATTGAAGTGGCGCAGAAAAGAATTGGCTTTGCCTATGTGGTCGTGCATCCAGACAAAAGCATTGATTGGAAAACTTTGTCAAAATTTGCCATTCCGTTTGCAGTTGAGAATATGGATAATCGAAAGGATTTTTATCGCAATGTTGCAGATCTGCAAGAATTGTTTGCACAGTTTGATGCGAAAATGGTGTTGGATTTGAATCATTGTTTTGTGAATGATTCGACTATGCAATTGGCAAAAGAGTTTGTGAAAGCTTTCCCCGACAGAATTGCTGGAATTCACTTGAGCGGATTTGAAACCTTTCATGATCCACTGCACAAAACGCAACAACAAGAAATTCTCGATGCGGTTTTCAACAAAAACATCCCAATCATAATCGAAAGTGGTTGCGAGACAGAGCTGGACGTGGAAAAAGAATATTTGTATGTAAAAAATAAATTAAGCAATTAAAATAAAAAAATATGAACAAGGCATATGATTGGTACCAACAACTTGCAAAACCGACTTGGTCGCCACCGAGCTGGGTGTTTGGTCCAGTGTGGACATTTTTGTATGTTTTGATCGCGATTTCTTTTGGTAGAGTTTTTTGGCTGTTGCTCAAGAAACAAATTCCATTCTTGGTGGCTTTGCCTTTCATTTTGAACTTGATTTTCAATTTTTCTTTCACGCCAATCCAGTTTGGTCTCAAGAATAATTATCTGGCGGCCATCGATATTCTCTTGGTTCTGGTCACGCTCATCTGGAGCATGGTTGGAATCTTTCCCTACGCACGCTGGATCACCTACATTCAAATTCCATATCTTGTGTGGGTCTCTTTCGCCACAATTTTGCAACTGACAATAACATATTTGAATTGGAAATAATAACTAATTTGTTGAATAAATAAAATTTTATGATCACACCTGGACTAAAAAAATTCATCGAAGCAAATGCCATGGCTTTGGCGACTGTGGGCAAGAATGGCAAACCACATAGTATTGCAGTGGCGTATGTGAAAGTGGTTGAGGATAATTTGGTCATAACTAATGCGCATATCAAAGAATCAATCAAAAACATTGCGCTCAATGCTAATGTTTCTATCGCCATCTGGAACAAAGACTGGGAAAAAGCTTGCGTGGGCTATGAAATCACCGGCAAAGCTAAGAATTATACTAGCGGTAAATGGTTTGATTTTGTTTGTAATATGCCGGATAATGAAGGTGAAAAAGTGCACAGCGCCATTGTGGTCAAAATTTCGAAAATTAAAAAATTGGAGTCATAAAAATAAATATTTAACACAAAAATTATGTTAGACAAAAAACTCAAAGAAGCCATGGAATTGTTGGGCGGAAAAGCGGTAGTGAAGGACGGCGAACAGGTTTATGTGGTTATGACTCTGCGGGAATTCAAAAAGGTGAAGCAAGAGGGCATTGAGGGCTTGACAAAGCAGGAATTGGTTGATAAGATTAACAACGATATAGCCAGCTGGAAGTTTGTCCAAGAGGAGAAACAGGCTGAGCTGATTGAGCTGGAAGAAATCAGCGAAATCGACAATTCTGAGGTGACCTACGAGAAGGCCTAAATTATGGAAATAGTTTGTGAGATCCCTCGATAAACTCGGGATGATTCCGCAAAACGGAATCACTTATCCACAGGTCAAAAAGCGGGGAAGCTTGCCAAGAATTGAAAGGTGGTATAAAATAAGTAAACTAAGTAAAATAATAATTTAATTCGTATTTATTTGCGAATCCGGTTTATATTCCGGATTTAATTCGTGAAATAAAACGAATATATAAACTAATAATATGGCAACAGCACAATTCGAAAGAACCAAGCCCCATGTTAACGTTGGTACAATCGGCCACGTTGATCACGGCAAAACTACTCTAACTGCAGCTATCCTGCACGTTTTGGCGTTCAAAGGCCAAGCTAAAGAAAGAGGAATCGACGAAATCGACAAGGCTCCAGAAGAGAAGGAACGAGGTATTACCATTGCAACAGCTCATTGTGAATATGAATCAGAAAAAAGACATTACGCTCATGTTGACTGTCCGGGACATGCTGACTACATCAAGAACATGATCACTGGTGCAGCTCAAATGGACGGTGCTATCTTGGTTGTTGCTGCGACTGACGGTCCTATGCCACAAACTCGAGAACACATTCTTTTGGCAAAGCAAGTTGGTGTGCCAGAAATCGTAGTATTCTTGAACAAGGTTGATATGGTTGACGACGAAGAGCTAGTTGAACTAGTTGAGGCTGAAGTTCGTGAATTGTTGACAAAATATGAATTTGATGGTGATAACGCTAAAATCATCCGTGGTTCAGCTTTGAAAGCTCTTGAATCAAAATCTGGTGATGATGAAGCGGCTAAACCAATTTGGGATTTGATTGCTGCAGTTGATGAAAAAATTCCAGATCCAGTTCGTGAAACAGAAAAACCATTCTTGCTACCAATCGAAGATATCTTCTCAATTGAAGGTCGTGGAACAGTAGTAACAGGCCGAATCGAACGAGGAGTTATCAATATCAATGAAGAAGTTGAAATCGTAGGTATCCGACCAACAGCTAAAACTGTAGTCACTGGTATCGAAATGTTCAACAAATCTCTTGCAAGAGGTGAAGCTGGAGACAACGCTGGACTTCTACTTCGTGGAATCAAGAAAGAAGATGTAGAGCGAGGTCAAGTATTGGCTAAAACTGGTTCAATCACTCCTCATACTGAATTTGAAGGTGAAGTATACATTTTGACAAAGGAAGAAGGCGGACGACACACTCCATTCTTCAAGGGTTACAAACCACAATTCTACATCCGAACAACTGATGTGACTGGTGAAGTATTCCTTCCAGAAGGAACTGAAATGGTTATGCCGGGAGACACAATTAACTTCAATGTTAAATTGGGAGCCCCAGTAGCTATGGAAGACGGAATGCGCTTCGCTATCCGTGAAGGAGGCCGCACAGTAGGTGCTGGAGTAGTTACAAAGATCATTAAATAAATTTGACTTTTGGGATCGCTTATGAAAACATTTGACATAAGCGATCTTATAAAGTAAGATTTATAAATACAATAATAAAGAAAAACTTTCATTAAAAAAGATGATAAAAAAGGAAGAAGAGGCAAAATCTAGAATCCGAATCAAGATTAAGGCGTATGATCATAAAATCATTGATCAGACTGCCAAGCAAATCGTTGAGACAGCTGAGAGATCAGGAGCAACCATTACCGGTCCAGTTCCACTACCAACTGAAATCAGAAAATTCACCGTCAACAAATCAACATTTGTTCACAAGGATGCTAGAGACCAATATGAAATGCGCATGCATAAGAGAATTATTGATATCTGGAACCCAACCCCAAAAACCATTGATAGTCTGACTAATTTGGACCTACCAGCGGGAGTGGATATCGAGATAAAAATGTAATTTAAGAGAAGTTATTATAGAATACTAGTTAAAGTCCTGAGCAATTGGGATACTCAACCAGAATAAATCGGGAATAATCCCCATGACTGGAGTAACTGGACTGTGGATACCCGATTTTTTATTTGTAAAAAAAGACTATGGCAAAATTCATATTAGGAAGAAAACTTGGAATGACAACCATCTTCAATGATGCGCGAGAAGCACTAAATGTGACTCTTGTTGAATGTGATACAAAAGTTTCTTTGATCAGAACAGAAGAAAAAGACGGATTTGTGGCAGTGCAGTTGGCAATGCCAAAAACCAAAAACAAGACTTTCAAAAAAGAATTCAGAATTGCAGCAACTGACATGAAGATTGGTGATGAAGTTGGTGTGGAATCTTTCGAAATTGGAGACAAGGTGAATATCAGCGGACTTGGCAAAGCAAAGGGCTTCCAAGGTGTTGTGAAGCGCTATGGTTTCAAGGGAGGAAATGCTTCCCACGGAGGCAAGCACAATTTGCGACAACCTGGTTCAATTGGAGCCGGTTATCCAGAACATGTTATCAAGGGCAAGAGAATGGCTGGACGCATGGGTGGCAAGAGAGTTACTAGCAAGGCAGTTAAAGTAGTTTTCATAGATAAAGCAAAGAATTTGATGGCCCTCAAAGGTGCAGTACCAGGCGTGCCTGGAGCAATGGTGGAAATCTATCAAGCATAATTTAGACAAAAGACATTTGATTAAATAATTAGCGAAATCGGCATGTTAGTTAAGTTATACAATACAGAAGGAAAAGAAGTAAAAGAAATCGAAGTTTCTGATGCAGTTTTCGGATTGCCTGCAAATGATGATTTGGTTCATCAGATTTTCGTTTCATTAGGAGCTAATCAAAGACAAGTTTTGGCTCACACCAAGACTCGAGGAGAAAGATCTGGTTCTGGTATCAAACCATGGAAACAAAAAGGAACAGGACGCGCTCGAGTAGGTTCAAGCCGAACTCCAACCTGGAGAGGTGGAGGTGTAGCTTTTGGACCAACTAAAGAACGCAATTTCAAAGTGAAAATCAACAAGAAAATGAACGCCAAAGCTATTTTGACCGTTCTTAGCGCCAAATTGCGCGAAGGTGAAATGGTTGTACTAGACAAGTTGGCTTTGAAAGAAAAGAAAACCAAGGAAATGGCACAAGTTTTGAAAAATCTAGGTGTGAAAGGCCGAATGTTGATCGGATTTGCTCCAGAAGAGCGCGATATGCGCATCTACAGCCGCAACTTGGTGAAAGTTAACAATATTTTAGTAGAAAAATTGAACGTTTTGGATATGTTGAATAACAAGAATTTGATTTTGACTCAAGATTCAATCAAATATTTGGAAGAGAAGTACCAAGCTAAGGCATAATAAAAAGAATCGAAACGAAATGAAACAGACAAGTAAAAAAGTTAATAAGGCGAATAGAATTAAAAAGGCAACTGGCGCAAGCATTGCGTATAGAGTTTTGATTGAGCCAATTATCACTGAGGCTGCTACTATGGCAATCGAATTGAACAAGTACACTTTCAAAGTCTCAACTGATTCTACCAAGGATCAAATCAAGACTGCGATTGAGGAATTGTACAAGGTGAAAGTTATCTCAGTTAACACCCTAAATACTCATAGAAAACCAGTCAGTCATGGCCGAACTCCAGGATTCAAAGCTGCTAGCAAGAAAGCAATTGTAACATTGAAAGCAGGAGATTCAATCGAATTATTTAAAGGAGTATAAGGACTAAACTGAAAGATTAAAAATATGGCAATTAAAGTATACAAAAAGAATACCGCTGGACGAAGAAACATGTCGATTGTAAAATCGGAGGATGTTTCTAGTAAAAAACCAGAAAAGTCCCTGATGGCTCCAATGAAGAGCAAGGCTGGACGTTCACACGGAAAGATTTCTGTGCGTCATCAAGGTGGTGGAGCCAAAAGACGATACCGAATTGTTGATTTCAGACAAGATAAGTTTGGTATTCCTGGCAAGATTGCAGCGATTGAACGAGATCCAAATCGATCATCTTTCATTGCTTTGATCAATTATGTTGATGGAGAGAAAAGATATATCTTGGCTTCTGAAGGAATGAAAGCTGGAATGGAAATTTTGACAGCTGAGAATGCGCCAATCAAATTGGGCAACCGAACAAAAGTGAAGAACATTCCAACTGGAACAACTATCTGTAATTTGGAACTATTCCCAGGCAAAGGTGGACAAATTGTTCGTGGAGCTGGTTCAAGCGCAATTTTGACAGCCGTGGAAGACAAGACTGCTCAAGTGAAAATGCCATCTGGAGAAATTCGATTGGTGAGCAGTGATTGCTATGCTACAATTGGACAAGTTAGTAATTTTGAACATAATGCAGTTAATATCGGAAAAGCTGGACGTAAACGTCATATGGGCGTTCGACCGGGTGTTCGAGGAACCGTTATGAATCCAGTGGACCATCCACATGGAGGAGGCGAAGGCAAGCAAGGAATTGGCTTGAAACATCCGAAGACTCCATGGGGCAAGCCGGCTCTTGGAAAGAAAACCAGAAAGAAAAAGAGATATAGTAATAAGTTTATAATCAAGCGAAGACAAAAGAGAAAATAATTCAGATACATAACAACTATGACAAGAAGTCTAAAAAAAGGTCTGTATATAGACGAAAGATTAATAAAGAAGATTCAAAATAGACCAGCTGGTGATAAATCCACCATGAATATCTGGGCTAGAGCGAGTGTTATTTCTCCTGAAATGATCGGAATCACTTTCGGTGTGCATAATGGAAGAAAACACATCCCTGTATTTGTGACTGAAGAAATGGTTGGACACAAATTTGGAGAATTCTCACTGACACGGACTTTCAATAGACACGGAGGAAAGATGCAGAAAGAAATTGAACAAGCGGCTAAACAAAAAGAACTGGATGCCTCTAAAGCTGCCAAGGCAGGTGGAGACGCAAAAAAGAAATAATGATATAAATCGCGAATCAACACAAATCTGACTCGAATAATCGCGAATAAAAAATTAGAGAATATTAGTGAATAGATTAGAGATTAATTAGAGATTTATAACATCATGAAAGTATCAGCAAAACTAAACAATTTCAGAATGCCAAACCGAAAGGTTAAATTGGTAGCCGACCTAATGATAGGTATGGATGTTGCCGATGCTTTGAATCAGCTCAATGCAACTGCCAAAAAGACTGCGCCGTTTTTGATTACTCTTTTGGACAGTGCCATTGCAAATGGTGAAAACAATTTCGGAATCAACAAGGATAACATGTATATTTTCGACGTAGTAGTGAAAGAAGGAATTACTTTGAAAAGATGGATGCCGAAAGCTTATGGCCGAGCCACTCCAATCCGACGTCGCTCATCTCACATCGAGATCGTGCTAGAAGAAAGATTTGAAGGTAAAGACCGCAAGACCAAAGAGCAATTGGAAAAAGAAAAGAAAGCTCGTTTGGACGCAAGAAAGAAACTGGAAAAAGATTCAATAGATAAGCAAGAAAAAGAAACCAAGGCTGTTGAGAAGAATGAAGTGAAATCAAAAGACGCCCGCACAGAAACGAAAGCTTCTGACAAGGGCTGGGCTAAGAAGATGTTTAATAGAAAAGCTGGAATGTAATTTAAATAGTTTATTGTAAGAACTAAAAAAGGCTATGGGAAAAAAAGTAAACCCAGTTGGACTCCGAATAGGTATCACGAATACATGGAAATCAAAGTGGTTCGGAGGGAAAAAAGAATATACAAGCAATCTTAGACAAGATATAGAAATCCGCGAGGCTGTGTCTAAAAAATGGAAAGCAGCTGCGATTGCTGAAGTTGAGATTGAAAGATCTGCAGCGATGGTGAAAATCATTGTAAAAACTGCTCGACCAGGTGTTTTGATTGGACGAGGTGGAAGCGGAGTGGAAGATATTCAGAGCTATGTGAAAACCAATTTTTTCAAAATGAAAAAGATTGCGTTGAAGATTGAAATTCAGGAAGTGAAAAATTTTGAAGAAAATGCATCCCTCATTGCGCAAAACATTGCTGAGCAATTGGAGAAAAGAATCGCTTTCCGACGCGCAATGAAATCAATGCTAGATCAAGTTACGAAAAATACGTCAATTAAGGGAGTTAAGATAGAAATGTCAGGCCGACTAGGTGGAGCAGAAATGGCGAGACGAGAATGGTCAAGCAAAGGCACATTGCCATTGCACACCCTTCGCGCAAACATTGATTTTGCCAGAGCGACAGCCTATACAACTTATGGAACATTGGGTGTGAAGGTTTGGTTGTACAAGGGAGAAGTATTTAATAATGAAAACAAGAAATAATTAAACATAGACATTAGATCGAAATACGCATATGTTGATGCCAAAAAAAGTAAAACATAGAAAGGTTCAAAGAGGCGGAAGAATCCGTGGCAACTCTAATCGTGGAAATGATGTGAGTTTCGGAAGCTTTGGACTGAAAGCAATGGAGACAGGACTCATTTCTGCTCGTCAGATTGAATCAGCTCGAAGAGCGATGACCAGATATGTACAACGTGGTGGCAAGATTTGGATCAGGATTTTCCCGGACAAATCAATCACTAAGAAAGGTTCTGAAGTTCCCATGGGTAAAGGAAAGGGAACAGTGGATCATTTCGTAGCTGTTGTGCGACCAGGGCGAATTTTGTTTGAAATGGACGGTGTGAAAGAAGATATTGCCAAGAAAGCTATGGAATTGGCAGCTTACAAGTTGTGTGTAAAATCAAAGTTTGTATCTAAAGAAAACGAATAATTAAATCGCGAATTCGCGAAAGAGATAAACTGCATATATGAAAATAAAGGAAATTAGAGAAAAGAATATTGAAGAATTAAAGAAGCTTTTAGCTGAGAAAAGAGAGCTCGTGCGAAAGCTCAGATTTGATATTGCAGCCAAACAAGTTAAGAATATCCGAGATATCCGAAATAGCAAACGAGACATTTCAAGAATTTTAACTATTCTTAAAGAAACTAAATAATACAATGGAAAAGAATTTAGAAAAAGCTAAAATAATTATCAAGAAAAAAGGCATTGTCATCAGCGACAAAATGGCCAAGACTGTTGTAGTGGCTGTGGAAAGCTTGAAGACTCATTCAAAATATAAGAAGAAATACAAGTCAACCAAGAAATATAAGGCGCATGACGAAGAAGGGAAATACAAGGTTGGCGACGCAGTTGAGATCATCCCATGTAAACCAATGAGTAAGGATAAACGATATAAAGTAGTCTAAATATATGATACAAGCAGAATCAAAAGTAAAATCAGCTGACAACTCTGGAGCAAAGGTTATTGAATGCTTCAAGGTTCTTGGTGGATCAAAAAAACGATATGCTCAGATTGGTGACATCTTTGTGGCGTCTATCAAATCAGCTGAACCTCGTGGAATGGTGAAAAAAGGAGACAAGGTTCGCGCAGTTTTGGTGAGACAAGTCAAGGCGCTTCGCCGAAAAGATGGAACTTACATCCGATTTGATGAAAATGCCGCTGTGATTTTGGATGGCAAAGAGCCAAAAGGAACTCGTATCTTTGGACCAATTGCCAGAGAAATTCGAGAAAAAGGATTCAGCAAAATTGTTTCTTTAGCCCCGGAAGTATTATAGTATTTAAAAAAAGGACACCTAAAACATTTTTATGAAGATAAAGAAAAACGATCAAGTTAAAATATTAGCTGGCAAAGACCGAGGAAAAACGGGCAAGGTTTTGCGAGTGCTTGCGACTGAAGATAAGATTATTGTAGAAGGTTTGAATATCGTGAAAAAGCATGTTAAGGCGAGAAAAGAAGGCGAGAGCGGACAACGCATCGAACTTCCAGGCAAGATCAATGTTTCCAACACGATGTTAGTTTGTCCTAAATGTGGAAAAGCAACTCGAATTGGATATAAAATAACTGGCAAAGACAAGATGCGAATTTGTAAACAATGTAAAGCTGAATTATAAGAAAAATATGTATAAATCAATCAAGGAAAAATATAATACTGAAGTTGTAGCTGAGATGAAAAAACAATTCGGTTTCAAAAGTACTTTGCAAGTGCCAAGAATCGAAAAGGTTGTCATTAATGTTGGAATTGGAAAGTTTATCAAGGATTCAGCCCTGGTTGAAGATGTGAAAAAAACTATGATTGTGATTGCTGGCCAAAAACCAGTTATGACTCAAGCTAAGAAGTCTGTCGCTGGATTCAAGATTCGAGAAGGTCAAGAAGTTGGAATCAAGGTTACATTGCGAGGCAAACGAAAGTGGGCTTTCATTGAAAAATTGGTAAATTCTGCCATTCCTCGAGTGCGCGATTTCCAAGGAATCAAAGAATCAGCCGTGGATGCAAGTGGTAATTTCAATTTAGGAATCAAAGAGCATACAATTTTTCCAGAAATTTTGGCAGAAAATGTAAAAAACATTGTTGGATTCCAAATCAATATCACCACGACTGCTAAGAATCATAAAGAAGGATTGGAATTGTTCAGAACGTTGGGTTTCCCATTGGTAAAGAAAAATTAAATTTGATAATAGAGAAAAATTAGAATTAAGTTTTAAAATAATATGGCAAAAAAATCTGTTGAAGCTAGAGCTCGAAAAACACCAAAATTTTCAACTCGGAAAGTCCTTCGCTGTTGGAGATGCGGTCGAAAGCATGGATATATGCGAGCATTTGATATTTGCAGAATCTGCTTTCGAGAATTAGCAAGTACAGGTCAAATTCCAGGAGTAAAGAAATCTAGTTGGTAAATTATAAATGTTAATCGTTATCAGCCAATAATATTAGTTGAATAGTTGGCAGCCCGCTTCGACTCGATTAGACAATCAAGTCGAATCGAGGCGAGTGAACCAATAACTAATCGAAAAATTATGTTAGATCCTATAGCAGAAATGTTAACTCGAATACGAAACGCTCAAATGGCAGGGCATAAGGATGTTGTTATTTCAGCGTCTAAATTGAAATTGGCTATCGCTGATATTCTTAAGAAAGAAGGTTTTGTAGCGTCTGTTTCGAAAGAAAAACTCGAAGTTCTTGAGAACATCAAGATTGAATTGAAATATCACCGAACATCAAATACTCAGAAACTTCCAGCCATCAAGGAAATTAAAAGAGTTAGTAAGGAAGGTCAAAGAATTTATGTAAAGAATAAGGAAATCCGATCAGTTAAGAACAATTTTGGAATCTCAATCATCTCAACTCCAAAGGGTGTGATGACTGGTTTTGAAGCCAAGAAAGCTGGTTTGGGTGGAGAAGTCATTTGTGAAATTTGTTAATTAATAGAGTAGAATACTTAAGACTAATAAGACGCATCAAAATATATGAGTAGAATTGGTAAAAAAATTATAACCATCCCAGAAGGAGTTACCGTAACTCTTAATCAAGATATGCTTGAGGTTAAAGGACCAAAAGGTACTCTTAGTTTTGTGCATCACAAAGAAGTTTCTTTGGAAATTGGTGAAAAGGAAATCTCAGTTAAGAATGTAGGTAAAACAAAGAAAGCTCCAGCTATTTGGGGTTTGACTCGCGCACTGATTAGCAATATGATTGATGGCGTGAAAGAATCTTATGTTAAGAAATTGGAATTGCAAGGCGTTGGATATCGTATGGCAGTAGCTGGCAAAAAAATTAATATGGCCTTGGGTTTTTCCCATCCAGTGAATGTTGATGTTCCAGAAGGCTTGGAAGCTAAGATTGAAGAAGGTGTTCTGGTGATTTCCGGTATTGACAAGCAATCTGTTGGACAATTTGCTGCTGAAATCAAAAGATTGAAACCAGTCGAGCCATATAAGGGCAAGGGATTTAGATATGTTGGTGAACAAGTGCGAAGAAAAGCTGGTAAGAAAGCTGCTTCAAAATAAAACTTGAATAAGACACATAAGACTTAATAAGACACATTTTAAAGAGCATAAGCTATATGAAAAAACTAAGTAGAAATCAAACAAGATTACATAGAAAGAAAAGAATCCGAGCTAAGATCTCTGGAAGCTCTGAAATGCCAAGATTGGCTATTTTTAGAAGTCTTCGCAATGTTTCTATTCAAGTGATTGATGATATTTCAGGCAAGACTCTTGTGTCGGCTAATCTTCTGGATTCGAAAGCTAAAAACACCGTAGATGGCGCTAAGGAATTGGGTAAATCTGTAGCGGAAAAATGTAAAGCTTTGAAAATTGAAAGTATTGTTTTCGATAGATCTGGCTACAAGTATCACGGAAAGATTAAGGCGGTAGCTGATGGGGCACGCGAGGCTGGACTTAAATTCTAATCTCATTTTAATTAGACGAATAGTACTAATAAGACGAATTTATAAAATATAAGGCATATGGGACGAGACAACAAAAATTTTAGAGGAAAAAAGGAAAAGCCTGAATTCGATCAGAAGCTTCTTGATTTGGCTCGCGTAACTCGCGTAGTTAAAGGTGGACGACGATTTAGATTCAGAGCAACTTTAGTTATTGGCAACAGAAAAGGCAAGGTTGGCGTGGGCGTTGGCAAAGGAGCAGATGTTTCTGATGCTATCAAAAAGGCTTTTGAAGATGCTAAGAAGAGCATGATTGTGGTCAAGATCACTAAAGGAACAATCGCGCATGATATCAATTTTAAATCTAGAAGTGCTAAGATTATTTTGAAACCAGCGGTGGAAGGACGTGGAATTATTGCTGGTGGTGCCGTTCGATCAGTTGTTGAATTTGCTGGAATCAAAGATATTGTTTCTAAATCACTTGGAACAGCTAATAAATTGAGTGTGGCTCGCGCTACAGTTGAAGCGTTAGCAACCCTAAACCAAGCTCGAACTAGAAAAGAAAGAATCAATCCGGAAGTGAGCGCTAAGTAATCAACAGCTTTTAAAAAAGTTTATTCAAATATATGCAGATAAATACGCTAAAAATTAAGACCCCCAAGCAAAAAAGAAAGACTATTGGTCGTGGTGGAAGAAAGGGGACTTATTGTGGAAAAGGAAATAAGGGTCAAAAAGCGCGAAGTGGTTGCAAAATCAATCCGTTGTTTGAAGGCGGTCGCTCAACTTTGGTTGATCACATGAAGAAAAAGCGTGGATTTACTTCACTAGCTAAAACTGTTAAAACTATTGATATTGCTGAATTGGAAAAGAACTTCAAAAGCGGCGAAATGGTGAGTATTGAGACCTTGGCCAACAAGAATTTGATCAGAAAAATCCAGACCTCTGCTAAAGTAAAACTCCTTGGAAACTCAGAATTGACAGTCAAATTGACCATTGCAGCTGGAATCTTGCTCAGCGCGTCTGCAAAGAGCGCCGTTGAGGCAGCTGGTGGAAAAGTAGAATAATCTTCGATAATAGTGTATTATAAAAGGGTGGCGCAAGCCCCCTTTTATTGTTAAAATCTTAATAATTAGTCTATTAAAAATATGCTGGAAAAAATAACACAGATTTTTAGGGTTAAAGAATTACGCAATAAGATCTTATTCATCATTGGAATTTTAATTATTTTTCGTTTAATTGCAACCATTCCTGTACCAGGAGTTGATCAAGAACAATTAAAAAACTTTTTTAGTAGCAATCAGTTCTTCGGGCTATTGAATCTTTTCTCGGGTGGCGGACTCAGTAGTATTTCAATTGTTATGTTGGGTGTCGGTCCATACATCACCGCTTCAATCATCATGCAACTTTTGACGATGATTGTTCCATCACTAGAACAAATTTACAAAGAAGAGGGTGAGGCTGGTCGACAAAAATTCAATCAATGGACTCGTTGGGCAACTGTGCCTTTGGCAGCTTTGCAAACTTTTGGAATGATTTCACTTTTGCGCTCACAAAATATTTTGGGTGCAGTTTCAAGTTTTGAAATGTTTTCTATTATCACCGTGGCAATCGCTGGAACAATTTTGCTGATGTGGTTGGGGGAGCTTATCACAGAAAAGAAAATTGGTAACGGTGTTTCTCTGATCATCTTTGCGGGAATCGTAGCTGGTTTGCCAGCGAGCCTTTCTCAAATTTCAGCGACTTTTGATTCATCCCAACTCTTCACTTATATTATTTTAGGTGCAGTTATTATTGCAGCTATTTTTGGGGTGGTTATTATGACCGAAGGCCAAAGAAATATTCCAGTTTCCTATGCTAAAAGAATTCGGGGTAACAAAATGTTTGGTGGGTCTTCGACTCATTTGCCATTGCGTGTCAATCAAGCGGGGGTGATTCCAATCATCTTTGCTATGTCAATTATGTTGTTTCCCGGTATGATTGCCAATTTTTTGGCGACTGCTTCCAATCCGACGGTGGCGAGTATTGCTAAGAGTGTCGGCAACATTTTTCAAAATCAACTTTTCTATGGTTCAGCCTACTTTGTGTTGGTAGTGGCTTTCACTTATTTCTACACCGCGGTAGTTTTTGATCCACACAAAATTTCTGAAAGTTTGCAAAAACAAGGTGGTTACATTCCAGGCATTCGACCAGGAAAAACCACCGCGGAATATCTATACAAAATTATCAATCGCACAACTTTGTCAGGTGCCATCTTTTTGGGCACCATCGCAGTTTTGCCATTTGTCATTCAAGGCTTCACAAATATGAAATCAATCTCCATTGGCGGAACTGGTCTTTTGATTGTTGTTTCAGTAGTCATTGAAACAGTGAAACAAATTGAAGGACAGTTGGTGATGAGGGACTATGAAGGATTTTAATCGCGAAACGTAAAACGCATAACGCATAACGCGATTTGCGTTCCACGTTCCATGTTCAACGTTAAATGAATATTATCATCTTAGGACAACAAGGCAGTGGCAAAGGAACTCAGGCTGAGTTTTTAGCTAAAGAAATGAGTTTGATCCATATCGACATGGGCAAGACTTTGCGTGAGGTTGCAAAACTGGACACACCGTTAGGACGAGAGATATATGATATCCAAAATGTCACCAAAACTCTTGTGCCAAGCCGAATTTTGCGTGAGGTTTTGCATTTTAAGCTTGGGTCAATCCCTAGCGAGCAGGGTATTGTTTTCGATGGTGTTCCAAGAACAATGGATCAATCTGAATATATGGAAGAAGCTTTGCAAGAGTTTGGCAGAAAAATTAACGCGGTCTTTTTTATAAATATTTCTGAGGCAGAATCAATTAAGCGAATTTCTAAGCGTTGGATATGTAAGGATTGCAAAAGCGTTTTTATTATGGGAAAAGATGTTAAGGATGAAAAAGAGAAATGTCCAAAATGTGGAGCAGAAATAACACAACGAAATGACGACACAGTTTCTGGCATCAAAAAAAGACTGCAAGTTTTTGCAGAGGAAACAATGCCAGTGATAAACTATTATAAAGAACAGGGTGTCTTGGTGGAAATCAATGGTGAGCAGGAGATTGAAAAAGTTGCAGGAGAGATTATTAAAAATATAGAGCAAATATGATTATAATTAAGACTCAGAAAGAAATAGACGCCATGCGGACGGGTGGGAAAATCCTAGCTTCGGTCATGGAAGAGCTTGGGCGTGTTGTGGCGCCAGGAAAGAATACTTTTGAAATAGATGCACTAGCGGAAAAATTGATTTTGGAGGCTGGTGGCACTCCAGTTTTCAAAGGTTATGGCAAAGAATCTGGCAATCCATTTCCCGCTACAATTTGCGCTTCAATCAATGAGGAAATTGTGCATGGTATTCCTAGCAAAAAACGAGTTTTGCGCGAAGGTGATATTTTCAAAATCGACATTGGGATGCGCTTTGAGGGGATGATTACAGATATGGCGCGCACATATCCTGTGGGAAAAATTTCGGTGGAAGCGCAAAAAATTCTGGATGTGACGCGTGAATGTTTGAATGTAGGTATTGAAAAAATACAAGCTGGTAGAAAATTGAGTGACTATTCCGTGGCCGTGCAAAAATATGTGGAAGCGCAGGGTTTTTCCGTAGTGCGTGATTTAGTGGGACATGGTGTGGGCAAAGATTTGCATGAAGATCCGCATATTCCAAATTATAAATCTCAAGAAAAAGAAATAGTTTTGCAATCTGGCATGACCTTGGCGTTGGAGCCGATGATTAATGTTGGAACATATAAAATAAAATTAGCTTCAGATAAATGGACCTATGTAACCGTGGACGGCAAGCTAAGTGCTCATTTCGAGGACACAGTCTTGGTAACTGAAGTCGGAGTAGAAATTTTAACGCGAAAATAATCATGGAAGAAACATTGGAAACTGAGCATTTTTTGGGTCTGGATTATGGTAAAGCCAAGATTGGCTTAGCGGTGGCTGATTCAGAGGTGAAAATTGCCTTTGCGCACAGCACTCTGGACAATGACCGAAACGCTTTAGACAAAATCGGGGATATTATTGTGGCAGAAGCAGTTGGGGTTGTGGTCATTGGCAAGCCCAAAGAAACTGAGCAGTATAATTCTGTGAGTGTTTCCCGTTTCGCCTCGGAAATTTCGGAATCATTTCCATTGGTCAGGATAGAATTTGAAGATGAAATGTTCACGACTAAAATGGCTGAAGACAGATTGAAGGAAAAAGGCGCCAAAAAGATTAAAAATCTGGACAATCAAGAAGCAGCCAGGATAATTCTACAGAGCTGGTTGGATCGACAATAAAATGAATATTCCTGTAGAGACGCCCCGACGGGGCGTCTCTACATTTTGAATCTTGCTTTTTTGTGCTATAATTTACACAAATGCAGCAAGGCATAATCTATTAAGATACAGAAAAATGGAAGAACAAAATAAACCATATTTGTCAGTTATAATCCCCGCCTATAACGAAGGCTCTCGTAAGGGTGAAGATTTGAAGAAGAATCTAGAAGAGATTGGTTTGCATTTGCGTGAAAAGGGTGTTAGTTATGAAGTAATTGTGGTGAATGATGGTTCAAAGGATGATACAACGGAGTTCGTTAGGGGCTTATCAGGCTTAGTTACTAAACTTGAGGTAATTGATCGTAAAGAAAATCGCGGTAAATGGTATTCCGTGCGCGAAGGTTTGTTGAAAGCTAATGGTAAATTTAGACTTATGACAGACGCAGATGGAGCAACCTCAATTATTAACTTGGAAAACTTTTGGCGCGAAATGGAAGCTGGTGAGCAAGTGATAATCGGCTCTCGGGATTTGAAAGAATCCAACATTCAAAAACATCAACCAAGGTGGAAAGAATTGATGGGCGATGCTGGTAATCTTCTCATTCAGTTTATGATGGGATTGCGTGGACTTGAGGATACGCAGTGTGGTTTCAAAATGCTTTCAGAAAAAGTTGTGCTGGATGTGGTGCCGCAAATGCAAGTTGATCGTTGGGGTGGAGATTTTGAAATGTTGATGCTGGCCAGAAAAATGGGCTATCATATCGTAGAAATTCCCGTAGTTTGGGAAGATGCCGGCCTGAGTCTAGTAGGTGCTAGTGGTTACGCAAATACCTTGAAAGAACTTTTTCAAGTTAAATGGCGGATGATTATGGGAAAATATAAATATAAGAAGTAAATTTAGTTTATCGGCAGGATTTAAAATAAAAAAGTGGAGCAAAATAAAAACAAGAAAAAAATACAATTGACGGAACTGCGCCAAGATTTGGTGACGGGCGACTGGGTGGTGATTGCCACTGGGCGCGCCAAGAGACCAGAGGAGTTTGCCTCAAGTCGCAGGACGCTCATAGAGGAGGATCAAAGTCATCCATGTTTTTTTTGTCATCCAGAAGAAACAGATCAGGAAAAAGATGTTTTGATTTATGAAAAATCCAATGGTGATTGGAGCTTGCGAGTTTTTCCCAATAAATATCCATCTTTCGTGAGCGGACGAGCCCCGAAACATCTGGAAGAGGGTCCCTATTTTGCGATGGATGGCACGGGCTATCATGAATTGATTGTGACACGCGATCACCATCGACAAATTGCGCAAATGAATTTTCTGGAAGTGGCTGAAATGATTGATGCCTATCAAGAGCGCTATATCGATTTGATGAACAAAAAAAGCGTCAATTACATTGAAGTTTTTCACAATCATGGCAAGGAAGCCGGCGCATCAATTGCGCATCCACATTCACAGTTGATGGCTATTCCAGTGGTTTCACCATATGTAAAATCGGAACTGGATGGCGCAGAGATGTATCATAGAGCCAACAAGAGTTGCGTCTATTGCGCGATGATTGCTTGGGAAACTGAACATAAAAAAAGAATTGTTTTTGAAAATGATGATTTCGTGGCCTTCTGTCCTTTTTCATCTCGTGCAGCTTTTGAAGTTTGGGTTCTGCCGAAAAAACATAAGCCATATTTTGAAAGAACGGCCGACAAAGACAAGATGGCGCTGGCAGAAGTGTTACAAATTTCAATTAACAAAGTCTACAAGGCGTTAGAAGATCCAGCCTACAATTTCTACATTCACACCTCGCCGTGTGATGGCAAGGATTATCCGCACTATCATTGGCACATTGAAATTATTCCGCGCACGGCTGTTTGGGCTGGCTTTGAACTTTCAACTGGCATTGAAGTTTCTTCAATACAACCAGAAATGGCCGCTGAGTATTTAAGAAAGACTTAATTTCTTTAAGATTGTATTTCATGGGAATTTTTGATTTTATTTTGCACATTGATGTGCATTTGGGTGAGCTGATTGTGACTTATGGAAAGTTAACCTATGCTATTTTGTTTTTGATAATCTTTGCTGAAACTGGTTTTGTTTTCACTCCATTTTTGCCTGGTGATTCATTGCTCTTTGCTGGCGGTATGTTTGCGGCCACTGGATCGTTCAATGTGATTGTTTTGGCACTTCTGCTTTGGTCTGCAGCTTTTTTGGGCGACAATATAAATTATTGGATAGGTCATTATTTTGGACAAAAGATAATCAATAATAAATATATCCCAATTAACCAGAAACATATTGATAAGACGCAAGAATTTTATGAGAAGCATGGTGGCAAGACAGTTTTTTTGGCTCGTTTTATGCCGATTGTTAGAACCTTTGCGCCATTTGTCGCGGGCATTGGCAAGATGCAATATCGAAAGTTTGTTTCTTATAGTTTTCTAGGTGGTTTCACTTGGATAGTTGGTTTTGTTTTCGTTGGATATTTTTTCGGTAACATTCCAGTTATCAAGAATAATTTTTCCGTGGTGATTATGGGTATAATAATAATTTCAGTTTTCCCAGCCATATTTAAATTGGTGAAGAGTAAACTTAAATAAAAAATATGAAAAAATTTGTCATTGGAAATTTGAAGATGAATATCTTGTCGATGTCTGAGCGCGAAATCTATTTGAAAGGCATGGATCGCGTGACTACGGGCAAGAAATTCACGGGTACAGAAATTATTTTGTGTCCGCCATTTGTACATTTGGAGGGTTTCAAGAAATGGAAAAACAAGAAGGTGAAACGCGGAGCGCAAGATATATTTTTTGAAAATAAAGGTTCTTTTACGGGTGAAATTTCTCCAGTCATGCTCAAGAATTTCGGTTGTGAATATGTGATCATTGGACATAGTGAAAGAAGAAAATATTTTGGTGAAAGTGGAGAATTTATTAATCACAAAATCATCGCAGCGCTGGGAAATGATTTGCATCCAATTTTGTGTGTTGGTGAAACGAAAGACGAAAAGGATTCTGACTACACCTTGGAAGTTATCACGCGCCAAGTCAAGGAAGCTTTGGCGGGCGTGAGTCGCGCCAAGGCTGGCCAAATTATCATTGCCTATGAACCAGTTTGGTCAGTTGGGACAGATGCCCTGCCAACCTCTAATGAAGTGATGGGTGCTAAGCTCCTCATTCGCAAGATTTTGCATGAACTTTTTGGCAAGAAATATGCTGAAGAGGTGGCGATTTTGTATGGTGGCAGTGTTAGTGCCAAAACTGTCCAGCAAGTTTGCATTGATTCAGAAATGGATGGAGCACTGATTGGCCGAGAGAGTTTGACCCCAGGAGATTTTATAAAAATTGCAGAAATAATAAATAATAACCAATAACCAAGAAACAAAAACACAAACACAAACACCTGCCTGCCGGCAGGCAGGAATAACAAATTCAAATATCCAAAATACAAACTTTTGATTTTTGAATTTTGAGCATTGGATATTGTTTGGCTATTGTATCTTGCGATTTGGTATTTTAAATCCATGATCGTCAGCGTCAAAGAAATTTTAGAAAAAGCCAAGGCTGGTGGCTATGCCGTGGGAGCTTTCAATACCACCAATTTGGAAACTACTCGCGCTATCGTAGAAGCTGCCAAGGAAACTAAGTCACCAGTCATCATTCAGGTGACGGAAAAGACTATGGAATATGCTGGTGGACGCATGATTTTCAACATTATCAAAAATGATGTGGAATTTTATGCGCCAGAAATTCCAGTGGGGATTCATCTGGATCATGGTTCAAGTTTTGAAATTGTGGAGCGAGCAGTGGAAATTGGTTGGTCATCGGTGATGTATGATGGTTCACGCAAAGAATATGCGGATAATGTTTCAATGACGAAAAAAGTGGTGGATTTTTGCCACAAAAAAGGCGGTGATAATATAACTGTGCAAGGCGAATTGGGTAGTGTGCCATATCTAAGCGAGCACAAAATGGGGGCGGTGGACTGGGATGCATATATGACTGATCCAGAACAAGCTAGGGATTTTGTAGAAAAAACTGGCATTGATACATTGGCGGTAGCGATTGGTAATGCCCATGGATTTTTCACCGAGCGGGAAGTTCCAGATTGGGCGAGATTGGAAAAAATTCGCAGCATGATCGAGATTCCAATTATTTTGCATGGCGCTTCTGATTGGGAAGATGGCAAGGCGACCAAAGCTATTGAATTGGGCGTGAATTGTTTCAATGTGGACACCAACACTCGTTTGGCTTTCGTGAACACGCTGAGTACGATTTTCAAGGGTGATAAGGATCCTGGTCTTGATTTGCGCAGTATTCTTGGCGAAGCGCGTGACGCGGTCAAAGAAAGTGTGAAAAGAAAAATGGAGCTTTTTGGTTGCGTGGGCAAAGCGTAGAACGTAAATTGTGAAACGCATAACGCGCAACAAAATTATTTGCAAGATATAATTTTTTTAAAAATATTTCGCGTTTCAGGTTTTGCGATACGCGTTATACGATAAAATGACTGTTGAAAAAATTCTTTTGGAATTTGATGTGGAATTGAAAAATCTTTTGCCAGCGTTGAAAAAAATCAATGCTAGTTTTGGCTATGTTTCAGAAATGGATGCACAAAAAGTAGCTGACTACTTTTCTATGTCACTCAGCAAGGTTTATGAAACTGCCAGTTTCTATGATTTGATCAAAACCAAGCCACAGCCACCTTTAGTGATTCAAGTTTGTTCCGGAGCTAATTGCGCGGTGAAAAATGCCTACAAAGTCATTGTAGAAATTGAAAACCAATTGCACATCAAAGCTGGGGATGATTTCAATCCGAATGTGAAACTGGAAATCATCAGTTGTCTCGGACAATGCGGTCGCGGACCAATTATGATCATCAACAAAAAAATCTTCACCCAAGTTACACCCAGCAGCGCGCGGGAAATTTTGCAGAATTATATGTAAAATATTTTGCTGTTCTTATGTAAAAAATCGAGGTCTTACCTCGATTTTTTTGTTGTGCCATAAAAACTTAAAAGCCCTCAATGCAGGAGACAGAGTCTGCTCACAATATTTATTTCTGCTACGAAAGAAATATTATGAGCAGACCCTAGGCGTCTGAGTCCCTTGAAAAATTTAACGGAAAAAATAATTTTTTCCCTGAAAAACCAGGTGGGTCTCAATTTTTCGCCTCTCCATTCTGAAGGCTTTCGGCTATATTATAGTCCTGTTTTCAAATTCTGGCAAGGGTAGATTTTTGTTTGAACAATTTTTGGCTTAAAATAGGCAATAATCTTGGTAAATATTGACTTTATTTCAATTTTGCTGTATAATGACAAATTACGGTAAGTAATTCAGAAACTCAAAACCTCAAGGAGGATTGTCATGAAGAAATTACTTGTTCTTTTTGCAGTATTTTTGGTGTTGGTGCCGTCTATGTCATTTGCTAGACTTAACGCGAATCAAGGCGGATGGCGTGGTGATGGACGGAGACATGAACATCGCGGCGGTGAAAATCGTCGCCAGAATAATAAAAAACATAGCTATGAGCATCATCGTAGCAGTCGCGGTGGAGGCATAGTCGGCGGGTTCATTCGCGATGTATTAACTGCAACAACAGTAATCGTTGTAGGCGGCGTAGTAATTGGGGTGGCCAGCGCAATAGAACGGTCAGCACAGAATGGTCAGTGCTACAGAGATGTGACACCTGGATACACTGATGGGTATGGGCGGTTCATATCAACTGGCCCGACTCAAAGAACTCAAGTTTCTTGTCGGTAGTATCAAATGGGGGGTAGCTTAGAAAAATGGCGGACTTGTGAAACGCAAGGATGCCATTTTTATTTTGAAAAAAATATGCAAAAAGTGATTGTCGGGATATAATAGAAGTACTTGTCCCGCACTAACTTTTCAAGTCGCTTGTGTCACTTTTGAAGTATACGCGGGAGAGTTAATTATTTACGACTTTTAAATATAATTTCACAAGAATTATTATGTTGAAAAGTTAGTGCGGGATGAAGAAGGAAACAAAAATAATAACCAAAAATTGGGGTCAGATAGATCCAAATGAGATTGATGACTCGATTGAAGTGGGTGGCTATCAAGCGTTGGAAAAATTCATTCACAAAATGACGCCAGTTTTGGCTTTGGAGGAAATCAAGCTTTCTGGCTTGTGTGGGCGCGGTGGTGCTGGTTTTCCAACGGGAATGAAATTGGAGTCTGTGCAGAAAGAGAAAAGCAAAGAAAAATATTTTATTTGCAATCTGGATGAATCAGAGCCAGGGACATACAAAGATCGTTCGATTGTAGACAATGATCCACATATGCTTTTAGAAGGCGTCATTATCGAATCTTTGATTGTGGGTGCACGAAAAGCGTTCGTCTATGTCAATGGTAACTATCAAAGACAAATTGAAATTTTGCAACGGGCGGTGGAGCAAGCACAAGAAAAAAGGATTCTTGGTGAGAAAATTTTAGGTTCCAGATATTCATTGGAGGTTGAAATTTTTGCAGGTGCAGGCGCGTATATTTGCGGTGAAGAAACTGCCCTTATTAATTCGATTGAAGGCAATCGCGGTGAGCCGAAATCACGTCCACCTTTTCCAACGCAAGTCGGACTTTTTGGCAAACCAACGGCCGTGAATAACGCTGAGACCGTGGCCAACATTCCCTGGATAATTTCCAATGGTGGAAAAAAATATGCAGCCATTGGTTCAAAAAAATCAGCTGGTACCAAACTTTTCATCGTGAATGGATCCGTCAAAAATCCAGATGTTTTTGAGGCGCCATTGGGCACAAAACTTTCTGATTTGATTGAAAAGTATGCTGGTGGGATGCAGAAAGGTAAAAATTTTTGGTTTGCGCAGGTGGGCGGCTCATCTGGGCGTTTGGTTCTGGAAAAAGATTTGGTTAGGAAATTGGAATATGATCGTGAAGCCAAAGTTCCTTTGGGATCTGGCGCAATTTTGGTGGTGGACAAAACAGTGGATATTCATGAATTGTTGTTGTCGTGGATGAGTTTTTTCCATCGCGAATCCTGTGGCAAATGCGTGCCATGTCGCGAAGGCACATTTCGCCTCTGGGAAATCGCCAAGCGTCTGCAAGATGGACAAGTTTCTGAGCGGGATGTGGCGGCTATCAAAGACATTCTGTGGACGCTCAGCAACACCACATTTTGTCCATTGGGCAAATTTGCAGCCACGGCTTTTGGTGATGCGATAAGCAATTTTCAAAAAGAGATTTATAAGCTATCTAGGTGATATAAGTTATGAGGATAAAAATCAATACAAAAGAATATGAAGCCAAAGACGGAGAAATGATTCTGGATGTTTGTCGTAGAAATGGAATTCAAGTTCCAACTTTGTGTTCAATTCCAAAATTTCATGAGGGTGTGTGTCGGATTTGCATGGTGGAAAATGGTGGGCGATTGACGACTTCTTGCAATGTGAAAGCTTCTGAAGGTATGGAGGTTGTGACAGAAAGTGAAGATGTGTCCAAGGCGCGCCGAATCAATTTGGAATTGTTGTGGGCGGACCACGCCGGCAAATGTTCAACTTGCAAGAAAAATCAGCGTTGTGAATTGCAAAATCTGGCCATTAGTCAAAAGATTGAAAATTTTCATTTTGTGCCACGCAAAGAAGAAATGACAGATAGTGAGAATCTCGATCTTTTGAAAGACAATCGTTCTCGGGTGGTGGTGGACGATGGCAACGCGTGTCTAACACGCACTACAGAATTGTGTGTGGAATGTCGTCGTTGCATCAATGTGTGTCCAACCAAAGAATTGTCATTCAACCATCGCGCGGGAGACACGGTGGTTGGCACAGCCTATGAAAAGTCGCTGGATTGCATCTTCTGTGGTCAGTGTGTGAAGAATTGTCCGACAGGAGCAATTACGGACAAAAATGATTTGACCAAGATTATGATAGATCTTGCTGACTTGAAAAAAATGGCCATAGCGTTGATTGATCCGGCAGTTTTGGAAAGCGTGGCCTTTGAACATCCTGAAATTGATTCACGTGGAAAATTGATTAGCGCCCTGAAAGGAATTGGTTTTGAAAAAGTTTTTGACTTGGGCTTTGGTATGGAATTGGCTTTGGAAAATATGACGCAGGAGATTAAAAAAAGTAGTAAAAACAATCTACTGCTCAACCATTGTCCATCATTCAATTTGTTTGTAAAAAAATATTATCCGCAGTTTGCCAAGAACATTCTGACTGTGGCACATCCTGATGAGTTGACGGCCGATTTTCTGAAAACTGAATTTGCCAAGAAGGAAAAAATAAACTCAGAGGATTTAGTAGTGATCTCATTGTCATCTTGTGTGGCAAAGAAAAAAGAGAAGGGGAAGAATTTGGATTATGTCATCACGGTTAGAGAATTGGGACGCATAATTCGTCAGAAAAATTTGAAATTGAAAGATATCAAAGAAAGTGATTTCAGTTCTGGACTGGCCGTGAAAGATGAAAAAATAAAGAGCATCACAAGAACTGGTGGGATGGCGGAGATGTTGGCCAAGAAATTGAAAGTCAAATATATAGTGGCTGATGGCGTGTCACAAATAAAAAACATTCTGCGGGATTTGGAAAAAGGACGAGTGGAAACTAAAATCATTGAAGCGATGGTGTGTGAAGGAGGATGTGTGAATGGTGGCGGACAGGCTAGGAAATTATAAGAGTACTCCTGTCATTCCGGCTTTGAGCCGGAATCTTCTCACTGTAATTGCGAATCTAAATTTATTTCCATGAAACATGGAGGAGATCCCGGGTCAAGCCCGGGATGACATACTAAATATTAAATTTTAAAATTATGTGTCTTGCAATCCCTGGAAAAATTCTAAAAATCAAAGGTGAAACAGCCGAAATTGATTTCAATGGCATCCGCAAAGAAGTGAATATTGCCATGGTTGATGTTGCAATCGGCGATTTTGTCATGGTGCACGCTGGTTTTGCGATTGAAAAGATGGACATGGATTTGGCTTCAGAAATTCAAGGATATTTAGATAAAAAATGAAATTAGACAAACAAAAACTTTTGCAAAGTATTAAAGATAATGCCAATCAAATTGGTCGGCCTTTGCGATTGATGGAATTGTGCGGGACGCATTCGCAGTCGATTGCGCAACATGGCATCAAGAGTTTGATGCCCAAAAATGTAAAGTTGGTTTCCGGCCCAGGCTGTCCGGTGTGTGTGACTGATCAGACGGACATTGATGTGATGGTGGGCTTGGCTTTGGCTGGCATTCCCGTGGCGGTCTATGGTGACACGATGCAGGTGCCGGGGAATTTGATGAGCTTGGAGGAGGCGAAAAGGCAGGGTGCAGACGTGAGCATTGTCTATGATATCACTGAGGCGGTGGCGATGAGCCAAGAGAAAAGAGGCTTGGTATTTTTTGGTTTGGGATTTGAGACGACCACTGGCATGACCGCTTGGGCAATTCAGCAAGGTCTAATTGTTTATTGCGCACACAAAATTTTTCCACCGGCGATGAGCGCGCTTTTGGCTAACAAAAAAATCAAAGTCGGTGGCTTTTTGAATCCCGGTCACGTCAGCTCCATCATTGGTACGAAAGTTTATGAACAATTCAAAATTCCACAAGTGGTGGCTGGCTTTGATGGAGAAGGAATACTCTTGGCAATTGAAATGTTGTTGACACAGATTTTGGAAAACAAAACAATTGTGCAAAACGCATATACCAGCTTGGTCAAAAAGGACGGCAATCCCAAAGCGCGCAAATTGATTTCTGAAGTTTTCGAAATCTCGGATGCGCGTTGGCGTGGGTTGGGAGAAATCAAAAAATCAGGCTTGAAAATTCGCAAGAAATATAAAAAGCAAGATGCGGAATTTGTGTATGCCAATCTGATCAAAAAAATCAGAAAAGAAATCAAACCCAAGTTGAGTGCTTGCAAATGTGGCTTGGTGTTGCAAGGACTCATTGAATCCAAGGAATGTCCATTGTTTGGCAAGGTCTGCACGCTAGATAATCCACAAGGTGCTTGCATGGTTTCGGTAGAAGGGAGTTGTAATGTAGAATATAGATATGGAAAATAACAAGATTAAAACTATAGTAAGCTGGCTTCTTGTTTTGGTGTGGGCAATTATTATTTTTGGTCTTTCGGCTATGCCAGGCACTGGAGATCACCCATATAGCTTGTTCTATTTTGTGGAAAGAAAAACTTTTCATGTGCTTGAATATTTTGTCTTAAGTATTTTGTTGTGGCGAGCTTGGGCGCAAAATTTTTCCCAGAAAAAATCATTTTGGTTTGCAGGAATAACAACCTTGTTATATGCAGCATCAGATGAGTGGCACCAGACTTTTGTTTTCGGCCGAGAAGGTGTGTTGAGAGATGTAGTTATTGATTCAATTGGAATATTTCTAGCTGTAATTTTTATTTTGAAATTTAAACAATGGAAAGAGAAAAGAAAACAATTGAATTAGAATCGGGCGCGGGTGGAGAAAAATCTAATAGTTTGATTTCACAAATCCGAAAAAATTTTGCGGTGAGTCGCAAGTGGAAAAATATGCAGGATGATGGTGCGGTTTTTGACCTAGGTATGAACAATGTAGAGACGCCCCGGCAGGGCGTCTCTACTGCGTCGAATAAATTAGTCTTTACCACCGACGCATTTATTGTGGATCCAATTTTTTTTCCAGGTGGCGACATTGGCAAGATTGCGATGTGTGGGACAATCAATGATTTGTCAGTGATGGGTGCCAAGCCGATTGGCATTGGTTTGAGTTTGGTGATTGAAGAGGGTTTTCCCGAAGAAGATTTGCAAAAAATTGTGGCATCAATTGGAAAAGTTTCAGCTGAGTCGGGTGTACCGATTGTGACAGGTGACACCAAAGTCACTGAGCGTGGCAAAATCGACAAAATTGAAATCACCACCTCTGGTGTTGGATTGGCGAAAAAAATAATTGGAAATAGCGGGGCAAAAGTGGGGGATGTGGTCATTGCTTCTGGCAATTTGGGTGAACATGCGGTGGCATTGTTGGCCAAGCGTTTCAACTATCAAACGAAAATAAAAAGTGATTGTCAGACACTGACTCGCGAAATTCAAAGCGTTGCTAAATATCTGACTGCTTGCAAGGATCCAACTCGCGGTGGCATGGCAGCGGTACTCAATGAAATTGCGGAAAAATCCAAAGTCAAAATCGTGCTGGCTGAAAACACCTTGCCATTTTCCAAAGAAACCGTGGCACTCTCTGAGCTTCTAGGAATTGATAAATTCTCTTTTCCATCGGAAGGGCGCTTTGTGGCCACAGTTCAGCCAAAGCAAGCCAAAAAAGCCTTGCAGATTTTGCAAAAATTCAATGCTCAGGCCAAAATTATTGGCTCAGTTGAGCCAGGAAAAGGCGTATTCTTGAATACCAGCCTAGGTGGCACCAAAAAAATCGATGTGCCACGCGGAAAACTAATTCCGAGGATTTGCTAGATAAAAGATTATTTGTCCAAAAGAAAGTCCTGCATCGCCACGCGGGATCTTTTTATTTACATAAGCACCTTTCGAGATTAGATATTCAGAGATTATTTTGTTGTTGGCAATGCCACCAGCCAGAAAGATCGGAAGCTGTAGGGGTTTCACCCCTACAGCTAGGCCTTCCGCGATATAGAGTTGCGCAGTGGCGGCTAGGCGTTTTTTGTCTTTGTGTAAATTTTTTATCAAGTACTCGAAAAGACAAGTCGTATTTAGGATGACCGATGACCGATGACTGATGACTCTTTCTGGCATCTCAATCTTTGGTTTTATATCCAAATACGGTTTAGTTGAATTAGCTTCCAGTTTCAGGATTGGTTCGTGTTTGTGCTTTCTTTCGTTTTTACAAAAACCCAACAAAATAGAGACGGCATCCAAAACTCGGCCACAGCTTGAAGTTTCGATGCAATTGAAATTTTGTTGCAGCTGATTATATAAAACCTCAAATTCTTGCACTGAATAATATTTTTTTACAAAAGAATAAATAAAATCTTTTTGAGATTTGAGATTTGAGATTTGAGATTTTCTTGTATCTTGTATTTTGTATCTTGTGATTTTGTCCAGTATGCTAATCAACATTCGCGCTGGTTCCTGAATAGCCAATTCTCCACCAATCATCACTTGATTTTCAAGACTCCCAATCCTTTCAATTTTTATTTTTTGTTTTGAAATTTTGTCATTGGAAATTGGAAATTGTAAATTGGAAATTGCGAAGCATTCACCTCCCCAAATTTTGCCATCGGTGCCATAGCCCGTACCATCCAAAGCGATGCCACAGAATTTAGGTGGTAGTTTGTAGTTGGTAGTTTGTAGAGCTTTTTCGCCAACTGCAGAAAAGATGTGGGCGATATGGTGTTGGATTTGAATATGTTTGGCCTTATACTTTTTGGCCAAATCTTTGCCTAGTATAGTAGTCTTATATAGCGGATGTAAATCAGTCAGAATAATATCCGGTTTGATTTTATTTTTTCTTAAGAATTTGTTCAATTCGTGTTGGTATTCGTTAAAATTCGTGTCTTTCAAGAGGTCTCCAAAATCTTCAGAAAAGTAAATTTTATTATAGCTAAAAACCGAAAAATTGCCATTGGATTCTGGTCCAAGAGCTAAGATTTGCTGTTTGTTTTTTTGTGGATAATTGAATACTCGCATAATAACTTAAATTAAATTTTGTCATTCCCGTGAAAACGGGAATCTAGTATCGAGGCTTTGTGACTAGATTCCGGCTCAAGGCCGGAATGACAATGCGTATTTAGTATATCAAGTTATGTGGCTTTGTTGAATTGGCAAAAATCTGGTAAAATATGAGTATAAGGAAAATAAAAATTACTGAAAATATGTCAAAACCAAAAGTAGCGATTGTGAGTTTGACTTCCTGTGAGGGTTGTCAGTTTGCTTTGTTGGATCTGGGAGAAAAATTCTTGGATTTTGTAGGCAAAATTGAAATGATTGATTTTCGTTTGATCGAGGATGAAGAAGATGATGGCGGAGAGCTTGACCTAGTTCTCGTAGAGGGCAATCCAGTGACTGAGGAAAATGTGAAAACATTGGAATCATTGCGAAAGCGTGCCAAAATTTTGGTGGCCTTGGGTAATTGTGCGGCGATGGGTGGAATTCCAGAAATCAAGAATTATCACGAGGGCGTGAATACCATCAAGCATGTGTATAAATATATTCAAGGTATTAGCAATCCAGAAATTAAGGAGATTGATAATTTTGTGAAAGTTGATTTTGTGTTTCCTGGGTGCCCAATCAATGGTGAGGAATTTTTGAAATATATCCCTGAGCTTTTGGAAGGCAAGATTCCGGTTATTCCAGATCAACCAGTGTGTGTGGAATGCAAAGCAGCTGGTAATCGATGTTTGCTTTTGGATAAGAAGCCATGCTTTGGACCAATGATCCAAGGTGGTTGCAATGCCGTGTGTCCAACTTCCAGAATGACTTGCCAGGGTTGTCGGGGTTTGCGCCCAACTGGCAATGTGAAGGCTATGCGTGCAGCTTTGAAAAATATGATCACAGACCATCAGTTTGAAAATATAACCGAAATCTTCGGACTCAGAGATGATATTGAGGCCAAGGAAAAATTATCAAAATAAAATATTATGCAAATAAAAATCAATCATATCGCAAAAATGGAAGGACACGCGGGCTTTATGGCCAGTGTTCTCAATGGCGATGTTAAAAGTGCCAAGCTCGAAGTGCAAGAGGGAATTCGCCTAATTGAAGGAGTTTTGATTGGTCGGCACTATGCTGATATGCCGACAATTGCTCAGCGCATCTGTGGAATTTGTCCAGTGGTGCACAATTTGACAGCTATCAAGGCTTTGGAGAGTGCTATGGGTGTTTCCGTGTCGCCTGAGGCTGAAAAATTGCGCGTGGTGATGGAATTGGGTCAAATCATACATTCGCACTCCCTGCATCTATTCTTCTTGTCTCTAGCTGATTTCTTGGATATGGATAACGATATTCAACTCATCAGCACCTATCCAGAAGAGGCCAAAATTGCCATGCGCTTGCGAGATTATGGGATGGATATTGTGCGAGTGATTGGCGGGCGTGTAGTGCATCCTTTGACCAACGAAGTGGGCGGTTTCAAAAAGGCACCAGACGCAGATGCTCTACGAAAAATCGTGACTGACAGTAGTCAGGCGCTGAAAGATGCAGTGGCGTTAGGAGAATTTTTCAAGAAAATAAAAATCCCAGATTTTCAACGCGAGACCGAATATATATGTCTAGGAAAAAATGGGGAGTATGCAATTTATGACGGTGATGTAATCTCTTCACAGGGTTTGCACATTCCAGTGGAAAAATTTGAAAGCAATTTTCAAGAATTGCAAAAACAAACTGAATTGATCAAAAAAGTTGTGCATGAAGGCAAGAGCTATATGATTGGCGCGATTGCTAGAATCAACAATAGTCGTGATAAGCTTAGTCCACAGGCTAGCAGTTATCTTGATAGTTTGAATTTCACTTTTCCAGATTACAATCCATTTCATAACATTTTGTGTCAGATGGTGGAGGTTATTCATTGTATTGAACAATCAAGTAAATTGATCAAGGAATTATTGCATTCTGATTTGAACAATGTGGTGACTGGAAAATATGAAATCAAAGAAGGGGTTGGGGTGGCCGCAGTGGAAGCTCCGCGCGGAACGCTCTATTATCATGTAGAAGTTGATCACAACGGCTATCTGAAAAATGTAAATATCATCACGCCAACTGCACAATTCTTGTCGAATTTGGAAGATGATGTGGCAGACTATATCAAAGAAATTATTGACCTGAAAGACGCTGATAAACAAAAAAAACTCCGCGGTTTCATTCGTGCCTATGATCCTTGCATTTCTTGCGCAGTACACTAAGGATATAAATCACTAATCTACACGAATTTTTCACTAATAATTCGCGAATATTTGAGAATAATTAGGGATTGATTTGTGACTTAAATCATCATGACTGAATTAAACCAAGTTTATAAATGTAATGTGTGTGGCAATATTGTGGAAGTTTTGCACACGGGAGTTGGGGAATTGGTATGTTGCGGACAACCGATGGGATTGCAAATAGAAAAGACTGAAGAAGAAAAATTTGAAAAACATCGACCGGTGGTGGAAAAAACGGATGCAGGTGTGATTGTGCGTGTAGGATCTGTGGCGCATCCGATGGAAAGTGAGCATTATATTGAATGGATTGAGGTAATCACTGAACACAGAGCATATCGCAAAAATTTGGAACCAGGTGGAGCGCCAGCAGCAGAATTTTTCTTTGATGCTGAGCATTTCGAAGTGCGCGCTTATTGCAATGTGCATGGGCTGTGGAAGAACGTATAACGTAAATCGCAAAACGTGTAACGCACAACACGCATAATATAAATCGCAAATTGTATAATTTATAACGCAAATCATGTAACGATTCACGTTCCACGATTCACGTTCCACGAAATTCATGCATGATTTTCTACTAGCCAAAGAAATTGTTGATGAAGTTCTAGCGATTGCTGCAGAAAAAAAACTGACAGCGATCAAAAGTGTTGATGTTGAAATTGGCACAATCGCTTTGGCGCATGATGGTTTTGATGAGCACACCGAAGATATTGATGTGGAAAATCTTCAATTTGGACTAGAAAACATTGCTAAAAACACAATATTGAAAAATACCGAGTTTAAGTTTAAAAAAGTATCAGGGGATAATTGGAAAATCACCAACATCGAAATCTAATAATTTTTTAATTTTTATATTATGACAAGAATAGCAATCAATGGCTTCGGCCGAATCGGACGCATGTCGCTCAAAATCGCCCTAACCAAAAATGATGTAGAGGTGGTAGCTATCAATGACTTGGTGGACATCAAGACTGTAGCGCATCTTTTTGAGTATGATTCATCTTATGGTAAGAGTGGTCACGATGTTTCCGTAGATGAGGCTAGTGCAGAAATTATTGTAGATGGGAAAAGAATAAAATATTTCAGTGAAAAGGAACCAGAAAAATTGCCATGGGGAGATTTGGGAGTGGATATTGTTTTGGAGTGCACTGGAATTTTTGTGGACAGAGAAGGCGCACAAAAACATCTTTTAGCTGGAGCGAAAAAAGTTCTTTTGTCTGCGCCGCCTAAGGGTGATATCCCAGTTTATGTTCTAGGTATCAATGAGCATGATTACAATCCAACAGAAAATATTATTTCTAACGCTTCTTGCACAACCAATTGTTTAGCACCGATGATTAAGGTGTTGGATGAGACTTTTGGATTGGAGAAAGGTTTTATGACCACTACACATGCCTACACTAACGATCAACGTTTGCAAGATTTGCCACACAAAGATTTGCGCCGAGCGCGTGCCGCAGCTCTCAATATTATCCCAACATCTACGGGCGCTGCCAAAACCGTTGGTTTGGTGATGAAGCATTTGGCTGGCAAGTTGGATGGAATTTCTTTGCGCGTACCAACTCCAGTGGTTTCAGTAGTGGATTTTATCTGTGTTTTGAAAAAAGATACTACGGTAGATGAAATAAATAATGCTTTTCGAAAAGCGTCACAAGGTGAGTTGAAAAATATCATGGAAGCGGAAGAGGGTCAGTTGGTTTCTATGGATTTCAAGGGCAATCCACATTCTGTGATTGTTGATTTACCACTGACTATGGCCAATGGAAATTTAGTCAAAGTTGTGGGTTGGTATGATAATGAATGGGGATATTCTAATAGACTTGTGGAAATGGCGGAATTTGTGGGCAGTAAAATGGAATAATTTTTTTGTAGGTATTTATTAAAAATTTTAAAATCCAAAATTCAAAGCATCAAATTCCAAATAAATTACAATGACCAAAATATAAAATTCAAAAAAAACTTTTGGATTTTGAAAATTGCAATTTTAAATTTATTTGTTATTTATGATTTTGGGTTTTGAAATTAACTTTTATGTTCGACATCATAATAAAAAACGGGACACTAATTGACGGTAGTGGCAAACCAATGTATCGGGCGGATATTGGCATTAAGGATGATCGGATTGCTAAAATTGGTGATTTGCACAATGAAAAAAGTGATTTGGAGATTGATGCTTCAGAGCGCTTGGTTTGTCCTGGGTTTGTGGATGTCAATAATCATAGCGACACCTATTGGCAAATTTTTGCTAATCCGAACTTGGAAAGTTTAGTACATCAAGGCATCACCACAATTGTGGGTGGAAATTGTGGCGCATCGCTGGCGCCACTTCTTGGCGCTAATGCAATATCTTCGGTGCAAAAATGGGCCAACATCAGTCAGACCAGTTTGGATTGGTTGACAATGGAAGAATTTCTGGATGTAGTTGAGCGAAAAAAAATGTCTGTAAACTTTGCCACTCTAGTGGGTCATGCAACTTTGCGACGAAGTATTTTGGGTGACGATATGCGAAATTTGAATGTTAAAGAAGTTGATTTTTTGGCCAATAAATTAGCCACTGCTATGAAAGATGGCGCGCTAGGAATGTCTTCTGGCTTGATTTATTCGCATGCTAGAAGCACTACAACAGATGAATTGGTGAATCTTTCCCAAACAATAGAAAAATATAATGGCGTGTATGTGACGCATATGCGCAATGAAAATTCCGATATTATTGCGGCAACAGAAGAGGCAATAGAGATTGCCAGAAAATCAAAAGTGAAATTACACATCTCTCATTTAAAAGTGATGGGTGAAAAAAATTGGGGCATGATGGATGGCGCACTTGATGCGATTTCTCGAGCAAATGAAGTTGGGCTGGATGTTTCCTTTGATGTTTTCCCCTACACCAATACAGGTTCAGTTTTGTATACGCTTTTGCCAGACTGGGTAACGGATGGTGGAAAAAAGATGCTGTTGAGTCGCTTAAAAAATCTAGAGACGCGAGCCAAGCTAGTGGCTGAAATGAAAGAATCGGGAATTGATTATGCTAAAATTGAAATTGCTATTTCTCCGCTGAACAAAACTTTGGCGCGCCGAAAAATTTCTGAAATTGCGACTTCACAGGAAAAAACTATTGAAGACACGGTCATTGATATCTTGCTTGCGTCAGAAGGCCGTGTGATTATTTCCCTGGATGTTTTGAGTGAAGAAAATATTGCTAAGGCAATCGTGCATCCAGCCTCGATGATTTCTACTAATGGCTCGGGTTATGCTGACACTCACAGTAAGACTGGTGAGATGGTGCATCCGCGAAGCTTTGGCACCTTTCCAAGAATTTTGTCAAAATATGTTCTAGGCAAAAGAATCATTAGTTGGGAAGAGGCCGTGAAAAAAATGACTTCGATGCCGGCGCAAAAGTTTGGCATCGAAAGACGCGGGGAATTGAAAGAGAAATATTTTGCGGATATTGTGGTTATCAATCGTGATGAAATTCGTGACATGGCTACACCAGAAAATCCTTATCAGTATAACAAGGGAATTGACTTTGTTTTGGTGAATGGACAGATTGTGCTACAAGATGGTATATATAATAATGGTCGCAATGGCCGGGTAATTAGACGCTAGAGCCTATTTAGGTGAAATTGATGAATATATCTGAGTTGCAAGGTAAAAAAATAACAGTTATGGGTCTTGGCCTACATGGCGGTGGAGTTGGCACTGTGCGTTTTTTGCATGCCGCAGGCGCCATTTTGACCGTGACTGACATGAAATCAGAGGTCGAGTTGCAACCATCACTAGAAAAATTGAAAGAATTGGACGGAATCAAGTATGTCTTAGGCAGGCATGAGGTTGAAGATTTTTCTCAGGCAGATATGATTGTGAAAACTCCGCCAATTCCATGGACTAATGAGTTCATAAAGATAGCTCTAGAAAAAAATATTCCAGTGGAAATTGACTCTAGCTTGTTTTTTAAATTGTGTCCAAATCTAATCATTGGCGTGACTGGCACACGTGGCAAGACCACAACTTCCAGTTTGATTTATGGAATTTTGAAAATGGCTGGCAAAAATCCAGTGAAGGTTGGAATTGGCCAAGTTTCAGTTTTGGACAAGCTGAATGAATTGCAAGAAGATTCAATTGTGGTTTTTGAACTTTCCAGTTGGCGCTTGAGTGCTTTGGGTCGTCACAAATTGAGTCCAAAAATTGCCGTGGTGACCAATATCTATCCAGATCATTTGAACTATTATGGTTCAATGGATGAATATGTAGCAGACAAGAAAAATATTTTCTTAGATCAAGCCGAGGATGGTATTTGTGTTTTGAATTGGGATAATGAAGTGGTGCGTGGATTTGAAAAAGAAATTAGAGCCAAGATAATAAAAATTTCTACCAAAGAAAAGCCAACTGGATTAGCAGTTTTTGTTCGAGAGGGTCAAATTGTGATTGGGGATGAGACTGGCGAGAAAAATATTTTGACTGTGTCAGATATAAAAATGAAAGGCGAGCATAATTTAGCCAATATTCTAGAAGCCGTGGCGGTTGCGCATTGGATGAAGATTGATGATGAAAATATTGCTAAGGCTGTTGTAGACTTTTCTGGCTTACCACATCGCTTGGAATTTGTGAAAGAAATTGACGGCGTGAAATATTACAACGATACAGCAGCTACTTCACCAGAAGGCGCGATTGCTGGTATCAATTCTTTTTCAGAAAAAATTGTTTTGATTGCAGGTGGGTCAGATAAAAATTTAGATATGACAGTATTGGCCAAGGAGATTTCGGAAAAAGTGAAAACGGTTATTTTTTTGAAAGGTGTGGCGACAGATAAGATAATTGCTGCTATGCAGGCACAGGGCAGTGAGCAAGATTTCATTGTTGTGAGCTCAATGCTGGATGCAGTGGAAGAAGCGCGCAAACAAGCTTCCTCTGGTGATGTGGTTTTGCTTTCACCTGGATCAGCTAGTTTTGGTTTATTTTTGAACGAATTTGATCGCGGAGACAAGTTTAAGGCGGTTGTTGATGGCCTAAAATAAGCTGAGGCTAGCGACTATGGACAAAGATTTTATATCTGTTATAATAAATTACAGTTTTTGAGTTTGAATATGGGCCCTTAGCTCAGCTGGCTAGAGCGCCTCGTTTGCACCGAGGAGGTCAGGAGTTCGAATCCCCTAGGGTCCACCCATATTACAAATATAGAAAAGAAAAACAATGGGCGTGTAGCTCAGTTGGTTAGAGCAAGCCCGCCACGGCGGGTAATGACAGTCGATTTGCAGAGTTTAAAATAAAGCATGGGCGTGTAGCTCAGTTGGTTAGAGCGCGTCACTGATAATGACGAGGTCCCCAGTTCGAATCTAGGCACGCCCACATGTTTACTACATACATCATCAAAAACTGTAGTGGGAAGAGTTATACAGGAAGTACTGAAAATGTGAAAGAAAGGATTTTGATGCACAACGATATTTCTGTAGAAAAAGCAAGATTTCATAGAACTACTTATAATAAGGGTCCATGGTCAATCTTTTTTAGTAAGGATTTTGAAACTAGAAAAGAATCTTTGGATTTTGAGAAATTTCTTAAAACAGGTGCGGGAAGAGAGTGGTTAGAGCGCGCCCGCCGCGGCGGGTAATGACGAGGTCCCCAGTTCGAATCTAGGCACGCCCACATAGTTGAAAAATTGATCCGCAGGGATCTTTTTTTGTTGGTATTGACAGTTGGGGTCTAATAATATAAACTTATCTATAGAAAAGCCTCAGGGGCTTTTTAAAAAAGCTTTAAAAGACAAAATAGTGAATTTTGGCTTAAATAAGGCAAATTTATCCATAAAAATAGAAAAATATGGCAAATCAAATCGTGACTTTTTTGCAAGAAGCCAAGACGGAATTAACTAAGGTCAATTGGCCAAGTAAGAAGCAGGCTACTAACTATACAATTCTAGTCATTGGAATTAGCATCGCCGGTGCGATTTTTTTGGGAAGTTTAGATTATTTTTTTGGTTATTTATTAAAAACATTTATTATAAAATAATATGGCAAAACAAACCCAACATCACGGGCGCGCCTGGTATGTAATCCACACTTATAGTGGATATGAAGACAATGTGGCTCGTAACTTGAAACAAAGAATCGAATCAATGGATATGCAGGATTTGATTTTCGATGTCATGGTGCCGATTGAACGAAAAATCAAGATCAAGGCTGGCAAAAGAACAGTTGTCGAAGAAAAGATCTATCCGGGATATGTATTGGTGGAAATGATGGTGACGGATGCTTCATGGTATGTAGTGCGAAACACTCCAAACGTGACTGGATTCATCGGGCTTGGTACAACTCCAACTCCAGTTGATCCAGCTGAAATTGAAATGTTGAAGAAAAGAATGGGTGTGTCTGAACCAAAATACAAGATTGATGTCCAAGTTGGTGATTCCATCAAAGTTGTGGACGGACCATTCAAGGATTTTGATGCGAAAGTTGATGAAGTCGATGAAGCCAAAGGAAGAGTCAAAGTTTTGGTTTCAATCTTCGGACGAGAAACGCCAGTTGAATTGGATTTTCTACAAATTCATAAATTATAAATCATATAACGCAAAACGCATAACGTGAAACGCATAACTCTTTAATGATTTACGTTCCACGTTCCACGTTCCACGAAAATATTATGGCTAAGAAAATTAAAACCGTTATCAAGTTACAAATCGGAGCTGGCAAAGCTAATCCAGCGCCTCCAGTTGGTCCAGCTTTGGGTCAACATGGTTTGAACATTCAAGAATTTTGTACAAAATTCAATGAAGCAACCAAGGGACAAATGGGAGACATTATCCCAGCTGAAATCACCGTGTATGAAGATCGAACTTTTTCATTTGTTTTGAAAACTTCTCCAGCCTCTGACCTTTTGCGCAAGGCAGCTGGTGTAGAAAAAGGAGCTGGCAATCCATTGAAGGACAAGGTTGGAAAAATTACTGAAGCTCAATTGCGAGAAATCGCTGAAAAGAAATTGGTTGATTTGAATGCAAATGACGTTGAAGCTGGCATGAAGATCATTGCTGGAACAGCGAGATCAATGGGGATAAAGATTGAAGGATAATCCTGAAGTCAAAAGTTCATAAAGTTTTTAAAGTTTAATTTTTAAATTGTGGGAGTTCATAATATCGAACGTTTGGACCACGACAAAAATATGTTTAGAGGAAAAAAGTACAAGGCAGTTGCAGAAAAAATCGATAAGAACAAAGTGTATTCTATCGAAGAGGCTGTGAAAATGATGAAGGAAAATAAGATTGCCAAATTTGACGAATCAGTGGAGGTTCACATCAAAACCAATGTTGATCCAAAGAAAGGTGACCAACAAATTCGTGGAACAGTGTCTCTTCCGCACGGAACTGGCAAAACTAAACGAGTGGCAGTTATCACTTCAACTAGCGCTGAAGAGGCCAAAGCAGCTGGAGCTGACATTGTCGGTGGCGAAGAAATGATTGAAAAATTTGCTAAAAAAATTGACTTCGATATTTTGGTAGCTACTCCAGAAATGATGCCAAAATTGGCCAAGGCGGCTCGAGTTTTGGGGCCAAAGGGCTTGATGCCAAACCCAAAGACTGAGACCGTTACAACGAAAATTAAAGAGGCTGTAGAAGCTTTGAAGAAAGGCCGTTCAGCTTTCAAGAATGATGATTCAGCCAATGTTCATCAAGCAGTGGGAAAGCTTTCTTTTGAAGATGCGAAGCTTGTAGAAAACATCAAATTCTTTGTAGATGCTATCAGCAAAGCTAAGCCAGCTGCTTTCAAGGGCAAACTCATCACCAACATCACCGTTTGCTCGACTATGGGCAATGGAATTAAAATTAGTCTATAGATTCACGTTAACATTTGAACATGTTAGCATATTAACAAAAAACACTGGCTTTGGTCAGTGTTTTTTTGTGTTTTGTTAAAATGTTAATATGTTAAAGTGCTAAATTGTTTATAATGTTGACTGTGTGGTATTTTTCTGCTAGAATTATTTGGTGGTTAATAAAGTAAAATTTCTGAAGATGGGACAAAAAAGAAAGATTATTATTGGCTTGATAGGTGAGAGTGGCTCAGGCAAGGATACGGTCGCTAACTATTTGAAAGACAAATATGGGGTCAAATTGATGCGTTTTGCGGATCCGATTAAAGAGGTCTTGCATATTTTTTTCGATCAAATTTCAAGAGAAGATCAGCAATGGTTAGCGCTTGAAATGAGAAAAAGATTTGGGGCTGATATTTTCCCAAGAGCCATAAAAAGAAGAATCGAAAATGAAGAAGGCGTTGTTGTAATCAACGGCCTGCGATTTTGGGAGGATTATGATTTTATTAAGAATGTAGAACACGGATTCACTATATATATAACAGCAGATCAAAAATTGCGCTGGGAGAGGTCAGCCAAGAGAGGTGAAAAATCTGATGACGATGTTTCTTTTGAAGAATTTAAAGAAACAGAAGAAAGATATGAAACCGAAAAGCATATCCCAGAAATTGGAGCCAAAGCAGATTTCACAATTCGCAATGAAAAGGACTTGGATTATCTGTTGTCCGAAACAGATCGGATAATGGGTGAGATAACACAAAAATCGATGCAATAAATTAAGAGTCCCGTCAAAGCGGGACTTTTTTTGACCAAAAAGGTGAAAAAGAGTAAAATTAAGAAACTCAGAACCTAAAGTAACTAGCATGAAAAAACAGAAAATCATCGCAGTTTTGGGGCTTCCGGGGTCAGGCAAATCGGTTGTGATTAACTATCTGATCAAGAAATATAATTGGCCAAAGATTTATTTCGGTGAGGTGACCTTCGATGAAATGCGCCGATTGAATTTGGAAATCAATGAGAAAAATGAAAGGCGAGTGCGGGAAAGTTTGCGCAAAGAATTTGGTGAATTGGTCTATGCCAAAAGAGTGGCTGAAAAAATTGCAAAATTAAATCATGAAGAGGTGATTTTGTTGGAAAGCCTATATTCTTGGCATGAATATCTATTTTTGAAAAAGAAATTTGGCGAAAAATTCAAAACCATCGCTGTCTATGCGTCACCGGAAAAAAGATATAGCCGACTCGAAAATAGAAAGACCCGCCCATTGAATTTGAAGGAGGCACAAAGTCGCGACTATTCGCAAATTGAGAATCTACAACAAGCCGGACCGATTGCAATGGCGGATTATTTGCTGGTAAATGAATCAACTAAAAAGGAACTATATCTTAAAATAAACAAAATTAATTTACAATAAAAATATGACAAGTACGGAAGTTAAAAATAAAGTAGTGGGAGGCATTGATTATCTTCCATTTAGCGAGAGAGTTCCTGATTTGCAATATCAAGAATTACTTAAAAAAATTAAAAAAATAGGAAAAGATAAAGTGCCTATTCATGCTAGGCTCAATGAGAATGCTAATTCAGGGCATCAAAACTCAAAAGAAATAACAGGTGCTATGTTGCAATTTGATATGAATAACGGTTTCCCTGTTTTGACTGAACGTGATTTGAGCAAATCATTTTATGGAGCGATAGGTGAGCTTGTTGCATTTTTGAATGGACAAAGCACATTAAGTGGCCTGAAAGAGTATGGCTGCCCAGAAGTTTTTTGGAGAGATTGGGTTACAAAGGAAAAATGTGCCATATTTGGTTTACCTGAGGGTGATTTGGGTGATGGATCTTATGGGGCTTCTCTAGGGCATTTTCAATCCGCAAAGGGGGAATTTGATCAAGTCAGTGCTGTTCAAAGGCAAATGGAAAAAGCGCCATTCCTGAGAACCCATGTTCTAACTACGTGGAATCCGCCCCTATCAATGGGAGATGAAGAACAGGGATTTAAGCGTAAAGTTGTTGTTGCTCCTTGTCATGGCAATTTCATTCATTTTGTAATTTTTGATGAACAAAAAGAACTGGAAATGACACACACACAACGATCAGCTGATGTCCCAGTCGGTCTGCAGTTTAACTTGATTGAATGGTCCGCTCTTGGTTTGATGGTAGCACACTTATTGGGTTATAAATTTACTAAATATACTCACTTCTTATCTAATCCGCATTATTATGATGTTCAAGCTGAATCTGTGGATAAAATTTTGGCTATTGAGCCCAAGCCTTTTCCAACTGTAACATTGAAACTGAATAGGGAAGTGACAAGACTTCAAGACTTCCGCAAAGAGGATTTTGTGCTTGAAGATTATGACCCAAGTCCTTGGTTCAAAATTCCAACACCGGTATAGATCAAATAATTTACAATATTAGTGATATGAATAAAAGCGGATTAGATTTAAAAAATGCTCGTAAAGAGGAACAAATTGCAGTTATGAAAAAAATTATTTCTGATGGGGTGTGTCCTTTTTGTCATGATTTTGTTGATAAGGAAAAACCAGCATATCATTCAAATCCTGTTTTGATAGAAACTGATTTTTGGATAGTGACGAGAAACGCTTGGCCGTATGAACACACCAGAGAACATTTGGTTATTGTGATTAAGCGCCATATCTTGACGCCTGAAGAAATGAGAGATGAGGAGATTTTGGATTTGTGGAATATTATTAAAAAAGTTAAGCAAGAACTTGAAATAACGCACAGTACTTTTTTGATGCGTTCGGACAGTACTGGTAAAACAGGTGCAACCGTGCAACATTTGCACGCTCAGCTGGTTGTTGCTAGTGGCGATGAGCCAGTTATCACAAGGATTGGCTAAGAGTGCAATAAAAAAGACCATTGAATAAATCGATGGTCTTTTTTTGTAGAATTGCTATTGCACTAAAATAATTTCAATTCCAGCATTCTTGAGGATATTTTCAGCATCAGAAAGTGAATAACCATTTTCATAGTAAACCTTTTTAATACCTGCTTCTGCCACTAGCTTGGCGCAAGTTGGACAGGGGAAGGTTGTGACGTATAAATTGGTATCGTTCAAACTAATTCCGTTCTTGGCAGCTTTTCCAATCAAAGACGCTTCTGCATGAATAGAGTTTGAAAGATGATGATGTTCGCCAGCATCAAAACACATTCGCAAGTCACCATAAACAGCCATATTTTCTTGAGTGGGAACATGGCGATTGAATGCTGAAAGTATTATCGAACCATTTGTGTCTGTGACTAGGGCCCCAATTTGTCTCCACCAATTGGCGCTTTTTTCTTTCAATTCGTTGGCTTTTTTCATAAGTTCCTCATGCGCTTTTTCATACGTAATTATTCTATCACTAGGAACTTCCAGCTCTTGAGTTGACACAGGCTTATTCCATCTCAAAAAGACATTTTCAAATTCAACTTTTGTATTGGGCAGGAATTCTTCTGCGAACCAGCGAGATACGTCTTCATCAGGCATAACAATGGAAAGATGTTCCTCTTCCAAGTTTTTCAAATTTGCCAACGTTAACAAATCAACATTTTTTACAATGCCTGATTTTTTGATAAAATCATAAACAGTTTTTTGATCAATTGATCGCAGGTCTCTCCTTAAATTTTCAAATCTATCCCATTTTTCCAGGATTGTATTGTCTAGAATATAAAGATGATCCGGATATTTTTTGAATAATTCTAAGTATTTGATATGGATGACTGGGACTAGGGCAATCAGAGTTTTTCTCTCAGACATATTATTTTTTAGTATATAAAAATTTTTCTATGACTTTTTGCAATTCTTGTGCAAGATCCTCAGCCCCCTTGATAGTTAGGAGTCTTATGCGCGCAGAAGTTGAAGTTGTTGATTGTGGTTCTAGGTTGATGATTTCTTTGCAGAACTCATTATGTTCTTCTCGTATCATATCAATAAACTTTTTCCCCTGAGCATTTGATTCGGTGGTTTCTGACACAACTAGAACGTCTGGTCGAATATCCCTAATCAGTTTTCCATGATCTGTTTTTGATTCTTTCATAACAATCAGATCAACATGTCGCAGATGAGAAATCATCTTCACTCTTTCATCTTCTGGAACAATCGGGCGGGTCGGGCCTTTGCGATGCTTCACTACTTCATCAGTATCGACAGCTACAATCAAAACATCGCCAAGTTCTTTGGCTTTCTGAAGGTATTTAGCGTGTCCCTCATGAATCAGATCCCAAACTCCTTGCGTTAGCACAACCTTGTAGCCAGCTTCTTTGAGATTAGTTGCGATTTTTCCGATATCTTCTGTTGGTATAAGTCTGCCACTCCCCAAAATACTTGTTATTTCAATGCTCATAAGGGCTTATAGTTATTATTTTTTTGTATAGCTATATTATCATTTTGATAGGATGTTGGCAATCAGTGAATTTTGTGAAAACAAAAGGGCGGACAAGCTGATGCAGCTTGTCCGCCCTGTCGGGCTACTTTTTTAGCCCAAGGCGTGCTGGAGAGCGGTCTCCAGATCAATGACTGTTTCGAAGTCGGGTAATTCCCCAATTCGAATCCAGCGATGGTCATCATGCTCCCAGTCGAGCTTTATTGTGGGTTTCTTCCTCAGTTCGACCAGGACTGGAACCTTGATCCAGGTCTTTCCGGATTTTTTGTCGACGAATTCATAATGCTCGCGAATTTTGATTTCCGCGATTAGTCCTTGTAGCTGTTCTTCAGGGATGCCTATTTCGGCGATGAGTTCCTCAAAGACTTTTTCTTGGATGAGTCCTTCGTTATCCAAGAAGCCAGCACTACCACTCCACTGGCCTTGATAGTTGGACACCTTCTGGCTTCGTCGTAGAATCAAAAACTCATCGCCAACTTTGACGAAGATCAGTACAACTGGTGCACTGTTTGAAGTTGAATAATCGATTCGACCATCAGGGAATGCTGGTAATGTTTCCCGAAATCCCTTTATGATTTCCGCAATAGATATTCTCAACGCTTCACCCTCCTGTTTTTTTAGTTGTATAGGAACTAATGATCTTTTATTTTAGATAAATATAATAGCAAAAAGATTGCTTGAAGTCAAACGGATGGAATGATTGATTTTTAGTGTATTTATGGCATTAAAACCCACAATATTCAAGTTTTTCAATAAGTTTGGAAGGTTTTACGTCCTTATTTTTATATGGTAATATGGTTATATAAATAAAAGTTTGAAATTATGATTTCACTTATAGCCGCCATCGGGAAAAACAATGCAATTGGCCGCAACAATCAGTTGCTTTGGAACATTCCGGAGGACATGAAACATTTCAAGGAAACCACCACTGGTCACACGGTGATTATGGGCGATCGAACCTATTCCTCAATTGGCAGACCATTGCCGAATCGAAAAAACATCGTGGTGAGTTTGGATGATAATTTTTCAGCGGAGGGTTGCGAGGTCAGTCATGATCTTTTCAAAACTCTGGACGAATATAAAAATAGTGAAGAAGAAGTTTTCGTGATTGGCGGGGGAATGATTTATAAACTTTCACTGCCTTTGGTGGATAAATTGTATCTGACAATTGTGGATGACGCGCCAGAAGACGCGGACACATTCTTTCCGGATTATGCTGAATTCAATCAAATTGTGAAAGAGGAAAATGTTGACAATGGACAGTATAAATTTAAATTTTTGGAATTAACGAGAAAATAAAAATGAAGAAAGGCAAGTTGATTGTGATTGATGGAACCGATGGGAGTGGCAAAGCGACGCAGACAAAGTTGTTGGTAGCACATCTGCGAAAAAATAAAGTCAAAGTTAAATCAATTGATTTTCCGAGATACTATCATAATTTTTTTGGGAAATTCATCGGAGAGTGTTTAGCAGGCGGACATGGAGATTTTTTGACAGTCAATCCGCGCATAGCCTCAGTGCTTTATGCGGCTGATCGATTCGAATCGAGCAAGGATATCAAAAAATGGATTGATGCGGGCTATGTTGTTATTGCCGATCGTTATACTAGTTCCAATCAAATCCATCAGGGCGGAAAAATAAAAGATGAAAAAGAACGAATAGAATTTCTGGCATGGTTGGAAAAAATGGAATTTGAAGTTTTTGGAATTTCCAAACCTGACGCAATTGTCTATTTGGATGTGCCGATTGAAGTTTCGCAAGAGCTTCTGAAAGAAAAAGGCAATAGTCACAAAAAAAGATATTTGAAAGGTAGAAAAGATGCAGCTGAAAATGATTTGAAACACTTGCGAAATGCCAAGGATAACGCAATCAAGCTGATACGAAAAAATAATAATTGGAAGAGAATAAATTGTATTAAAAATAAAAAATTGATGTCGATAGAAGAGGTCGGGGAAATTGTTTGGAATAAAATAGAAAAGATAATAAAATGACAATACAAATTAAGAAATTAGAAGTTGATGCTAGACTTCCTCAATATGCGCTTGCTGGCGATGCTGGCATGGATATTTTTTCTTTGGAAAATTTAGAATTGCACCCGATGGAAAGGATAACTTGTAGAACTGGAATTGCTATGCAAATCCCAAATGGATATGTGGGCTTGATTTGGGATAAGAGTGGAATTGCCGTTAATGGTGGAATAAAAGTTTTAGGTGGCGTTATTGATAGTGGATATCGTGGCGAAGTTAAAGTGGGTTTGATAAATTTATCACAAGAGATATATAACATAAAAAAGGGAGATAAAATTGCGCAAATGCTTATTCAGAAAGTAGAAAATTCAGACATAATTGAAGTGGTTGAATTAGATGAGACTGAGCGAGGTGCTAGTGGATTTGGGAGCACTGGAATTTAAAAAGTAATTTTATTGTAAATCATAAAAATTAGATATTATGACAAAATATATTCCAGTCATCGGCATGGAAATCCATGTTGAATTGAAGACAAAATCAAAAATGTTTTGCAGTTGCAAGAACGGCTTGGGCATGGAGACTGAACCGAACGTGAACATTTGCCCAGTGTGTACCGCGCAACCCGGAACATTGCCGGTGGCCAATGAAGAGGCTATCAAATTTGTGCAGATGGCTGGCTTGGCCTTGAATTGCCAGATTGCAGAAATTTCCAAATTTGATCGCAAGAACTATTTCTATCCAGACATTCCCAAGGGCTATCAGATCTCACAATATGATCAGCCTTTGTGTGGCTTGGGTCACATAGATATAATAACCAATGACCAAGAAACAATAACCAAAAAAATAGGAATTACACGCATTCACATGGAAGAAGACACGGGCAAATTGGTGCATCCAAAAGGCGCCGATCATTCTTTGATTGATTTCAATCGGGCGGGGGTGCCTTTGATGGAGTTGGTGACTGAGCCGGATATTGAGACGGGTAAAGAAGCAAGATTGTTCTGCCAGAAGTTGCAGCAGATTTTTCGTTATTTGGAAATTTCTGAGGCTGACATGGAAAAAGGTCATATGCGTTGCGAGGTGAACATTTCTTTGCACAAAGAAGGTGAAGAAAAATTGAGCGGCACCAAAGCGGAAATCAAGAATCTAAATTCTTTTCGCGTGGTGGAGCGTGCTGTTGATTATGAAATCAAGCGTCAGACTGAAATTTTGGAAAAAGGTGAAAAGGTCGTGCAGGAAACTATGGGTTGGGATGAAGCACGAGGCATCACTGTGTCACAACGCAAGAAGGAATCAGCACATGACTATCGCTATTTCCCAGAGCCGGACATCCCGCCAATGCGATTTGCAACTGATTATGTAGAAAATTTGCGCCGTCACTTGCCAGAACTGCCAGACGCCAAAGCGAAAAGATTTGTGGAAGAATATGGTTTGTCACGGGAAAATGTAGAGGTGATCGTGAGTGACAAAAGTCTGGCCGAATATTTTGAGCAGGTTGTTTCTGAAATTGATGAAAAGATGCAATGCCAAGAGGTGATAGCTGACAAGGAAAAATGCACCAAGCTGGCAGCTAACTATATGGTTAGTGAATTGCAAAAGCATTTGGTGAAAAATGGTGAAACAATCGCGGATGTCAAAATCAGCGCAGAAAATTATGCAGAACTTATTGGATTTGTGGCAGATGGAAAAATCAATTCCAGCGCGGCGCAAACTGTTTTGGAAGAGATGTATGCGACAGGTGGCGATCCATCACAAATCATTGAAGCCAAAGGTTTGTTGCAGGTTAGTGACGAAGGAGTTTTGGAAACAGTGGTGGATGAGGTTTTGGCCAAGAACCAAAAATCAGTGGAGGATTTCAAGGCCGGCAAACAAAACGCTTTGCAGTTTTTGATGGGCCAAGTGATGGCGGCTTCAAAGGGCAAGGCTAATCCAGCGATGGTGATTGAAATGTTGAAGAAAAAATTAGGCTAGTAAAATTAATTACTAATTTAAAAAATATGGTTAATATGTTAGAAAGAACTGTTGTTCCAGATAATAAGCTTAAAAAAGCACCAGAAAAACCAAAAGGACTGGAAGCTGTTTCAGATAAATTAGCTAAATATGTTGGCGGTGGCGGATTTTCTTTTACGCCTGAGGAAATAAGGGCTAGACTTGAGGCGGGCAAGCCAGTTAATGCTGATGAAATAGCTGAGCGTATTACAAATGAAATTCAAGAAAGAAATAGACGAGAAGCGATAAGAAGCCTGCGTGAAACTCTGGGTAAATTGCCAGACAGCACACTTGATAAAACAAATTAGATTTACTTTATTGCCAATTTTTTGAAATAGGTGTATATTAGATATAATATGAAAAATTTTGAACTCAAAAAAGAAGAATTCAAAATAAGTGATTTGAAGAATCGCCCGTAGGGGTGATTTTTTTTGGCTCTTTAACTCAACTAGTGAGGTGGACATATGGCCAGCGTGGAATTACCAAAATTTTTGGCACAATGTAATTGCGGTAGGGTTTTAATGAGGGACGCTCCTCGTTATGACGATCCATACTGGACATTGCATCCAGTGGATATTGCCCCTACTGATTTGTTGGCAGAAAATTGTCCTGTTTGTGGCGGAGACGAGAGGAGGCCAATGGGCAATTATTACTACAAGAGATCGGGAGTGCATCAGCAGGCAATGGCATGATTGTTTTGAGCAACGCTCAGCAATCAAAAAGGGATCGAGATTTTCTCGGTCCCTGATTATTTTATAAACTTTGTCACTGCTTTTTGTATATCAGAATATTTGGTCAGCCAGAGAATTTTTTTGTCTTTTTGAAACCAAGTCATTTGGCGCTTGGCATAATCTTTTTCGGCCAGATAGACGCGTTCATATAATTCTTCCAGAGTTATTTCTTCTCGCAGATATTTAGGAATCCAAAAATATCCCAAGCCAAAGCTTTGAATTTTTTTCCAACTCAATCCAACTTTGTGCAATTTTTGCACCTCTTCAAGCATGCCATCTTTCCATCTTTGATCAAGACGTTTTTTGATTTTGGCGTGCAGTTTTTCTTTGCCAGGGTTGATGCCGATTTTCAAGGACGCATAACGTGGAACGTGGAGCGTGGAACGATTGTCTGGAACTCGGCCAACGGCTTGGCAGATTTCGATGGCACGAATGAGGCGCACTTTGTTTTTGGCATCGATGTTTTCAGCACGGCGAGTATCTAGTTTTTTGAGTTTGGTGAATAATTCTTCAGTCGATTTTGTTTCTAAATCTTTGCGTAGCTCCCAGTTTGGCGCAACCTCTGGATAAACAATATTATCAACCACTGCATCAATCCAAAAGCCAGTGCCACCGCACAAGATGGGCAGCTTTCCGCGTTTCAAAATGTCTGCAATAGCCTTGTCAGCTTTCTTCTTGAACTGTGCCACGCTGAAATTGGTTCTCGGACTAACAACATCGATCATGTGATGATCTATGCCTTCTGATAAAAACGTTCCACGTTCCACGTTCCACGTTCCAGGAATTTTTCCCGTGCCCACATCCATGCCGCGATAAATCTGGCGTGAATCTACTGAGACCACCTCACCGTCAAATTTTTTGGCAAGCTCAATAGCCACCGCTGATTTGCCGGCTGAGGTTGGGCCTAATATTACGATAACTTTATTTAATTTATCTTTCATATACCCTTTGTCATTCCGGCCTTGACCCGGAATCTACTTACCGTAATTGCGAATTTAAATTTATCTCATGAATTATTGAGAAGGTCCCGGGTCAAGCCCGGGATGACAGATATTTTTTAAATTACTTTACCTTCGAGATTCCATATTTTGATGCTAGTTATTTTCACTTTCACAAACTGGCCAACTAAATTATCTTTATTGGATGAAATCTTAATATTTTTTCCAGTTCTAGTCTTGCCAAAATAAATTATTAGTTTTGATTCGTTGTTGATTTGTTTGTCATTCGCGAGTTGCTTTTTTTCAATTAAAACTTCTTGCACGGTGTTGAGATATTTTTTGTTGTTGGCGAAAGTGGTCTTTTTCAAAATTTCATTCAGGAAGGCTTCACGTTTTTCTTTTTCAGCATCTGAAACATTGTCTTTCATAGTCCAAGCTACGGTGCCAGGGCGGGGTGAATATTGGCCAAAGAACACCATGTCGAATTTGGCTTTTTCCATAATCTCAGCCGAGCACAAAAATTGTTTTTTGGTTTCGCCAGGGAAACCAACAATGATGTCAGAGGTCAAGGCAAAAGGCACGCCAGGTTTGTATTTTTTGAAAGCAGCTTTGATTTTGCGTACCAAATTCATATAATGTTTGGCAGTGTATTTGCGATTCATTTTTTGGATGACTTCATCTGAGCCAGACTGAACAGGCAGATGCACAGCTTCGCAAACTTTTTTGGATCTGGCAACAACTTCAATCAATTCATCCGACATATCCTTTGGGTGGGAAGACACAAATTGAATCCAAAACTTCCCTGGAATCGCATCAATCTTTTTTAGCAACTGAGCAAAATTAATTTCTTGCGCTCCACGTTTTGCGTTCCACGTTCCACGATATGAATTTACATTCTGACCAAGCAGAGTGATAGATCTATAGCCAAGTTTAATCAGGCTTTTTATTTCATCAATTATTTCTTCGGCTGGTCGGGAAGTTTCGCGACCGCGAGCATAGGGGACGACGCAGTAGGAGCAGAAGTTGTTGCAGCCAGTCATGATGGGAACCTGCGCAGAGAATCTGGTTGTGTATTTTGGTTGTATTTTTAGATATTGATTCAAGCCATCGTCAAAAGTAGTTTGTAGTTTGTAGTTTGTAGTTGGTAGAATTTTTTCAATTTCGCTTGGAAAGTTTTTGATTTCACAAAACAAATCAACATTGCCCTTGAGTCGTCTTTGCACGTCTTTGCGATTGGCAATACAGCCTGTCAGCACGATTAGCGGTCTACATTCCACGTTTTGTATTCCATGTTTCCTGAGGTTGTGAATCAGGCTGTAGGCTCGGTTTTCAGCCGCCTGACGTACTCCACAAGTGTTGAAAATGACCAAGGAGGCCTCTGTCATGTCGGAAGCCGTCTGATAGCCCTTCTCGTCCAAAAAGCCCGCAATTCGCTCAGAATCCGAGATATTCATTTGACAGCCGAAGGTTTTAATGTAATATTTCATTGGTAGTTCTTAGAAGCTAGGTATTTATTAGAATACCTTAAGATAACTATGAAATCAAGGAGGAATGCAGAGTGAGAGCTATTAGGAGAACCATTCTGGCGAGTATCATGTGGCAGAGTGACAACGGGAAAGATGTTGCTAGCATGTCGCCGTTCGAAAAAGCTCGCATACTGGCATTGAATTCAAAAAATGTCGGAGCATGCAATTCGGCTATTTGGTGGCTCATGAAAAAGGGCTATGTGAGTAAGGAATTTTCGATTACGGCAAAGGGCAGGGCAAAGAGGCATGAGATAGGCTTCAAAATGGGAAGGGAATTATCTCTAAAAAGCGAGAGGCAATCTCATATCCTGTCTCGTCCACGATGAATTTTTATGAAGTATTGTTTTGAAAGGGCCAGCGGAAAACCGCCGGCCCTTGATTCTTTTTTAAATTTATTTTTTGTCTTTTATTTCTAGTGTAATTTTTTCCACAAACTCATCCACACTCATCACAGTTTGATCTTTGGTGCTTCGCGGTCGCATGGCTACAGTTTGAGATTCCATTTCTTTTTCACCGACTACGAGCATGTATGGAATTTTTTGTTTTTCGGCGTTTCTGATTCTCTTGCCCAAACCTTCAGCAGTAGCATCCACTTCAGCACGTACACCAGCGGCAATTAATTTTTCTTTTACTTCAATGGCATAGGCGCCAAATTTTTCTTCTGAAACTGGAATAATCATCGCTTGAACAGGGGAAAGCCAAGTTGGCAAATCTCCACCCGTGTGTTCAATGAAGATCCCAATAAATCTTTCTAGGGAACCAAAGATTGCAGCGTGTATCATGACCGGAATTTGTTTACTGCCATCTTGAGATACATATTCAAGCTCAAATCTTTGCGGCAGTTGGAAGTCGAGTTGAATTGTAGCTAGTTGCCATCTTCTGCCTAGCGCGTCTTTCATGTCGATATCAATCTTGGGACCATAGAAAGCACCGTCGCCTTCTTTTAATTTATATTGAATATTTTCTTTTGCTAAGGCTTCCTTTAGATCTGATTCAGCTTTGTTCCAGGTCGGAATTTCTCCCATGAAATTTTCCGGTCGAGTTGAAAGATAAAATTCAGGTTCGATTTCAAAAACTGCATAATATTCCTTTACCATTTTTAGCAAAGTCATAATTTCTTCTTCAATCTGACTTTCCATGGCGAAAATATGTGCGTCATCTTGTGTGATTGAGCGCACACGCAGAAGGCCATTGAGCTGGCCGGATTTTTCATTGCGCATAACTCGTCCAATTTCTGTGTAACGAATAGGCAGCTCTTTGTAGGATCTTTGCTTAGTCTGATAAATTCTGATATTGAATGGGCAGTCCATTGGTTTCAAACAATATGTTTCCTCTTCGACATCAAAATAGAACATATCATCCTTATAATGATCCCAATGGCCGGAAGTTTTCCATAAGATACTTTTAGCTAGTTGTGGAGTTTGAATTTCTAAATTGCCATATTTTTTGCGGATTGATTTTCCAAATTTTTCTAGTTCATTCCAAATCAACATGCCTTTGGGATGCCAAAAGGCTGAGCCTGGAGCTTCAGGATGAAATGAAAACAGATCAAGTTCACGACCAAGTTTTTTGTGGTCTCTTTTTTCCGCCTCTTCAATCATGTGCAAATATTCTTTCAAATCGTTTTTGCTTTCAAAAGCCACGCCATAGACGCGTTGCATCTGATTGTTTTTTTCATCTGCTCGCCAGTACGCACCAGAAATCTTTGTTAGTTTGAAAGCATCAATTTTGATTTCACCAGTTGAATCAAGATGCGGTCCAGAACAGAGGTCAACAAAATGTCCAGATTTGTAGATTGAAATTTTTTCACCGGCCTCAGCCAATTCATTTAGCAATTCGAGTTTGTAGTCTTGTCTAAGTTTGGCGAAATCACTTTTGGCTTCCGAAGCTGAAATTTCAGCACGTTCAAATGGGTGATTGGCCTTGATGATGGCCTTCATTTTGTTTTCCAAAATTTCCAAATCTTCCGGAATCAAAGTTCTTGGCAAATCAAAGTCATAGTAGAAGCCATTTTCAATAGCTGGGCCTGTGCCAAATTTGGCTTCGGGAAACATTTCCAAAACGGCGGCCGCCAAAACATGGGCAGCGGAGTGGCGAAGAATTTCTAGTTTGTTTTGCTCGTTCATAGTGTTGTAAAAATAAAATTATTTAAATATGACTGATCCGCCAGTGGGCGGATTTATTTTTTCTAGCTAAATCAAAGATTTAGAGAAAAAATAAAAATGCCAAAAAATTATCTGATTTCGAGTCCAGTCGTTTGAGAGCGACGGGAGGTTCCACTCGAATTCCCATAATTTTTGGGCACTTTGTTGACCAGATTCGTCAGGTCCTACGGAGATTCCATGGTTGGTAGCCACTTCACAATCTCATTTGTTTGTAAGATTAGTATAGTATAAAACCACTTTTTTTGCAATTATGTGTTTTTCTTTTTCTTAGAATAGAAAAACCAGCCATAAAGAAGCGCCAAGAGGATTAAATTTGGAATGTATATAATTGGGTTGCCCCAGCTGATGCCATTGACATGAAAATCAGAGATTGGCCATAAAAATGGTGTTGGGAAGAAGGCATTTGAGTGGGATGGAATGTCGATGAGAATATGCAGTCCCCATGCGCCAATTTCCCAAAGCGGTTTTTTTCTAATCAACCAGATTATGAAAAAAATTATCAAAAATATAATCAGACTGTGAGTCAGATCGTAAAGGGGATTTACATAGAATGGAAGTGAAGCGTGTTCTGGGCGGAAAGATTGCACTGGCATATCTCCAGAAACAATTCCAAATCGGATCATGATTCTATGAAAAAAAAGAATGCCGAATGAAAAAAGATCTGGCATGATTCCGAAAAAGAAAGCCAGCCAAAAAAGTTTGTGACTTTTCTGTCCAAACACGCCGCTGCCCCAGAGTCCATGAGAGATTATATCCATAGGATTATTTTAGCATAAAATAGTTAAGCAGTCTTGGGTTTAGGGTTTATATGATCCGCTTGCATTTTAGTGGTTATGTCTGTTAGAATGCGGGTAGTTTGGTGGTTCGTTGAAAATATAGGCACATATAATATATGCGCTTTCAATATAAAAACTGGCTTAATTGAGTCAAAAACTTAACACGGAGGCTGGGTCTACTGATGGCTACTACTAAAAAGAAGAATGGGAAAGTGCATAATAAAGGAAATGACATCTCGGAAGCCTATTATTTTATTATGCATGGGTGTGCTAATCCGGCACAGCTAAAGCCACACGACTGGCTTATTCTTATCGACTATTCTTTGAAGGCCTGTGCTTCTGTTATGCGTAAGGTGGCAGAAGAAAGGGGTAGTAAAGCAGTTCTTATGAAGGATATTCTAAATTGTTCAGTTGAGGGAGGGGAATATGGCGAAAAAAGAATCACTCCTGATGAGGTCATTCGTGGTCTGCCGGGAGCACTGACCGTCAATGACAAGTGGCTTTTTATTCCTGTGCGCACCTTGGAGTCAAGGGAAAAAGATGGCAAGTTTTTTGAAAGACGCTTGTTCATTCTCGCTGATTTCGCCCACCTCTTGATTGTGGATGTGGTATTTCGTAAAGAGCCACAGCCGAATCAACGAGAGGGTATTAAAAAGCCGTTGTTCGACGAGCATGTTCTGGAATGCAAGGTAATGATCGACAAGGAGTGTCTGAGTATGAAAGCAGATGGATTCTTCGAGATCATCATGCGTCATCTCGGACATTCCAAGGATAAATTGGGTGAGTACATAATCAAAAATATCCTGGAAGATGCTGTAACTGAGTTAAGGAAAATACGAAGTAAGACTGAGAAGATTCAGAAAGAGATGCAGCCATTTCTTGATTTGCGGAGGCGGTTGGGAATTTCTGACTGCATCTGAGTCGACGCTGCAATTAAAGGACAGAGGGGTACTGGCAAAGTTATGCTGGCGCCCCTCTTGTATTTGGATTGTTCAGCGTTTTTATTTTTGCAAAATAAAACAAAGTGTCCATTTTCTTTGGCAGCAAAGGTCGGTTCTAACTTTCTTTTGGCACACAAAAGAAAGTTACAAAGAAAATGTGCCGCCCAGCAAAATTTAAAAATAAATTTTCAGTTTCTTCGCTAAAATTCCAATAAGTGTTAGAAAGGCTATCTAGTATGTAATTTTTTAACGCTCATGCGCTGAAATTTAGAAACGCACTTCGTTATGGGCGAATCGGTTTTTTTGAGTTGTTAGCTTAAAAACTTTTACGCACTCGCGGAATACCAAGATACAAATTGAAACTTACGAGCACTAAAAAATGCTGGTCCGGCGCGGGGCAACCGGCATTTTTTTGCGAGAAAGTTGAAAATTTGTCTTGGTATGCAGCTGTGCGGCCTTTTTCTTTTTTGCCACTTTTCTTTTGGGAAAAGAAAAATGGCGAACTGTATTTTTATGAAATAAAAATAACGTGCACTCAAAAAACTCACCCTTACGGATGAGTTTTTTATGTTTTTAGAAGATAGATATTTTTGCTTCCGGAATAATATTTTTCAAGTTTGTTTCGAGGTTGTTGGATTGGGTGATGCAATATGGCGTTTCAAGTTTTTGATTGTTGATGGAAAGATAGACTTTGAGGGCGCCAGCGTCACAGCGGTCGAAATATTGCGAAAGTTTTTTGAGGACATCTTGCTCGGCGTTGCTAGGTAGGGTGATGATCATTTTGGTGGCATCAGCTTTTGGCTCTGGTGTCTTTTCGTTCAATTTGCGCGTAGCCAAAATGCGGCTGAATTTTTCCACCTCAGCTTGGTTGATGACGGTGACAGTGTCGCACAGGATTTTGAAATTGCCATCTTTGTCAGAAATTTTTCCACCCACCAGTACGACCTTATCTTCTTCCCAAACTGCGCCAGTAGTGTCGAGAATTTTTGGGAAAACCAAAATTTCCATAGCCGCATCCGTGTCTTCAATAGTCACAAACAACATGGTCTTTTGGGTTTTCAAATAGATTTTGTGAATTTTGGAAATAACGCCACCAACGTTGATATTTTGTCCGACGTGAGAAGAGTTGATATCTCGAATCGGCACACCCATCTGAGCAAAATAATCCTTGTATTCTCGCGCTGGATGATCACTGATATAGAGCCCCATCAATTCTTTTTCCCAACTCAGACGTTGTTTTTTGGTAGCCGGTTCACATTCAACCATGGCAATTTCTGGTAGGGCAATTTCCGAGGCACCGAACAGACTGCCTTGTTGTGAATTCTGATTTTTCTGAAAAGTCTTGGAATGGGAGATGATGTTTTCAATGGAAGCCACCACCTGATTTCTTTCAGCGAGTCCCTCCAGGGCGCCAACTTTGGCTAAAGCTTCAATAGATTTTTTGTTCAAATCTTTGGTTTGCACTCTTTCGACAAAATCAGTCAGAGATTTGAATTTGCCACCTCTTTTTCTTTCCTCCACAATTTCATGCGCTACATTGTGGCCGACATTTTTGATAGCATTGAGTCCAAAACGAATGCGTTCTTTTTTGGTTTCTGGATCAATAATTACTGCAAATTCTTCAAAACTTTCATTGATATGTGGCGCCATAACCTCAATGCCCATATCACGACACTCAGAAACTTCAATAGCGACACGATCGATGTTGTCTTGGTCAGAAGTGAGTAGGGCGGCCATGAATGGCGCTGGAAAATGCGCTTTCAAGTAGGCGGTTTGATAACCAATGAGTCCGTAGCAAGCCGCATGAGAGCGATTGAATCCATAACCAGCAAATGGCTCAATGTATTCAAAAACTTTTTCACCAATTTTGCGATCCACACCTTGCGTTACACATCCCTCAATGAATTTTATTTTCTGTTCGGCAATCAAGGCAAAAATTTTCTTGCCCATAGCCTTGCGCAAAACATCAGCTTCGCCCAAAGAGAAACCAGCCAAATCGCGCGCAATTTGCATAACCTGTTCTTGATAAACAGCTACGCCGTAAGTTTTTTTGAGAATCGGTTCCAAATTTGGATGCAGATAGGACATTTTTTTCTCACCATGTTTTCGGGCGATGAAATCGGGAATCCAATCCATTGGTCCTGGGCGATAGAGAGCTACCATAGCAATGATGTCCTCTAACTCAGTCGGTTTCAAAAGTTTCAAGTATCTTTTCATACCAGAACTTTCTAGCTGAAAGACGCCAGTAGTTTCAGCTCGTTGCAAAAGTTCAAAGGCTTTGGCATCATCTAGTGGAATGGTATCAATATCAACTTCGAGACCTTCTAACTTTTTGACAATGCGCAAAGTGTTTTGAATGATGGTGAGATTTTTGAGTCCCAAAAAGTCCATCTTGAGGAGTCCAATTTTTTCTACAAAACTGGATTTGGTTGAGGATGAATATTGTGTTACTGTCCCGCCATTTTCACCACCCTTGATGATATTCTGCAAGGGAGTGTATTCTGTCACAGGATCTTTGGTAATCACTACGCCACACGCATGCATTGAAGCATGACGAATCACGCCTTCTAAACGTTTAGCGCTGTCGATCAATTTTTTGGCGCTGGGATCCATGCCATAGAAATCTTTGAATTCTTTGGATTCTTCCAAGGCTTCTTCAATAGTAGAAAATTGCGGAATAAGTTTGGCAGTCTTGTCACAGAAATCATATGGAATGCCCAAAGCGCGGCCAGCATCACGAATGGCGGCGCGGGCGGCCATAGTTCCAAAGGTGATGATTTGGGCCACATGATCATTGCCATATTTGCGACGCACATATTGCAAAACTTCATCACGTCGGTCATCAGCAAAGTCCATATCAACATCGGGCATAGAGACTCGTTCCGGATTCAAGAATCTTTCAAAGAGCAAATCATATTTGATTGGATCGATGTTAGTGATACCAGTCAGATAGGAAACGAAACTGCCAGCGGCACTACCACGGCCTGGGCCAACAATGATGCCTTGGCTACGAGCCCAGTTGGTGAAATCTTGTACGATCAAAAAGTATGAGGCATAGCCAGTTTTTTCAATAACACTCATTTCATAATCCATTCGGTCACGATGAATTTTGGTCACGTCGTCACCAAAACGTTTGATGAGACCATCCTCACAAAGTTTTTCCAAATAGGTTTGGGCGGTGAAGCCTGCAGGGAAATCGAAATGGGGGAGTTGCGTTTCGCCAAGCTTGATTTCCAAATTGCACTTGTCGACAATCTCCTGTGTATTGGCAATGGCTTCAGGAATATAGTCAAAATGCTCAGCCATTTCTTCTGGACTTTTCAAATACAATTCAAAATCCATCAGATTCATACGATCAGCCTCATCAACTTTGCGGTTGGTTTGGATGCACAAAAGAATGTCTTGAATTTCGGCGTCTTCTTTTTTGATGTAGTGAATGTCATTGGTCGCCACAACTTTGATGTCGAGTTTTTTGCCCAGCTCAATGAGTCCGCGATTGGCAACTTCTTGATTGGGATATTTGGGATGATGTTGAATTTCGAAATAGAAATCACCTTTGCCAAAAATGTCTTGATATTCTAGTGCCAATTCTTCGGCCTTGGCCAAATCACCCATGATGATGTGGGCGGGCACTTCACCTTGCGCGCAAGCAGAAAGACCGATGAGACCTTCGGAATATTTGCGCAAAGTTTGGCGATCGATTCTCGGCTTGTAATAGAATCCTTCCAGATGAGCAATAGTGATGAGGCGCATCAAGTTTTTGTAGCCCGCTTCGTTTTTGGCTAGGATGATCAAATGAAATCTTTTTTTATCTTCCGCCGTTGGATTCTTGCTGTGCAAATCATTGGCAGTCACATAGAACTCACAGCCAATAATCGGTTTGATGCCACGCTCTTTGGCTTTGATATAAAACTCAATGGCGCCATAGAGAACCCCATGATCAGTGATGGCCAAAGAATCCATGCCCAACTCCTTGGCATGATCAAGAATTTTGTCAACTTTGGCCAAGCCGTCGAGAAGGCTGTAATGAGTATGAACATGTAAGTGGGTAAATTTTGTTTTAGTAGATTCAGACATGATATTTTAATGTGTAATTTTTTTAATTAATTTTTTCTGTTAGATAAGTCTAAGGTCTAATATCTAAAGACTAAATGAAGTCTAAAATATTTAAGTCTAATTTCTTTTTACTTTATACTTTAGATTTGTTTTAGTCTTTAGTCTTTGAAATTTAGACTTATAAAAAATAAAAAAACCACTATTCTAAAAAATAGGGCTTATGCGTCAAAAACTAATAAAAACTTTTTCATATGATTGTCTCTTCCTTCATAGCCCGGATTGCTCACTGGGTTTTGCAAGGTAGATTGATATGAAACAAGTATAGCATGGTTTGGAAAATAAAAGAACCCGCTAGAGACACGCATGAAATGTTCTTCATGGGTCTAGCGGGTTCTGGCGGGCAGGAGCATCACGTAGGGATGCATCCTTGAATATTTTTGCGCATTTCATTCTCTCCGGGGTGGGTTAAGGATAGGTTTCGCAGCATTTCATGTGGCTGCGTAATTCTTTGACTAACGCCTTTTTGCCAGTCGGCGTATTGTCGTCTGGCGATGATGTTTAGGGCGGTATAATAAATAAACCGTCCAACGACATATGCGTAATAGTGTATTGTCGGAATGGTGTTACGCATACATTTTGCAACAACACGGCGATTGCGCCATGCCATCACGACACCGATAATGCTGCTGATGCCGGCGACTACCCATGCCATAAAAATTGGGTAGTGAACAACAACCACCGGACCCATGGTGACTAGCGCCACCACGAAAATCGGAAAAACAGGAAAAGGGTTGGCCTCTTTCATGTTTCTCTGTCTCCTTTAATTTTAAAAAAACAAATGTGCGATTGCAATAAATTATTCAGTCGCACGCTCCAATCTGACTTCAATTGTCGCATAAAAATGAATAAAAGTCAATAGATAAAGACCAATTGGAAGATTGTGGCTTAAATAAGGGTAAAATTAGCAAAAATTCCAAGTAATAATTTCTACTTATAAGATTGCTACTTAAATATTAGATATCAAGGTATAATTTATTTATTATGACAAAACAAAACGCATCTTCATTTGATTTAGAGAAAAAACTTTTGACCAAGGGCTATGTTTTTGTTATTGGTACGGATGAGGCAGGACGTGGACCTTTGGCTGGACCAGTAGTGGCGGCCGCGGCGATTTATCGCGGGGCAAATTTTGAAATTCCAGAGGAAAAAAAGAAGCTGATGGACTTTGTGCGCGATTCAAAAACAGTTTCGCACAAAAAGCGTGAAGAACTTTTTGATTTCATCCATGAAAATTTCTATATCGGTGTGGGAATGTGTGATCACAAAACCATTGATGAAATCAACATTTTGGAAGCTAGCTTTTTGTCGATGAAAAAAGCGCTGTCGGATTTGAAAACAAAGTTTCGCCACGAGATGCCAAATTTTGATAACAATATTATTCTAGTAGACGGCAACAAAAAAATTCCTAACCTGTCGCTCTATCAAGAAGCGGTCATTGGTGGCGACCGAATTTCCAAATCCATCTCAGCGGCGTCAATCATTGCCAAAGTCATGCGTGACCGCCTGATGCTCGAGATGCACGAGAAATATCCGCAATATGGTTTCGACAAACACAAAGGCTATGGCACCAAACTGCACATGGACGCCCTGCAACAATTTGGCCCATGCGAAATCCACCGCCAAACCTTCGAACCTATGCCCAGCCTTGCTAAAAATAGTAAAAGATGATAAATTAGTAAGTAAGTAAATAAAACTTAATCAGAGAATAATAATAACACTATGTCAACACAGAAACAGAGACACACCAAAGGGCGAAGAGACCGAGCGAGAGCTGAATTGAAGCTCGTTTCAACTAAACTTGTAACTTGCACAAAATGTGGAGCCAAGATCAAAGCTCACATTACTTGTCCGAAATGCGGATTCTACAAGGGCGTAGAAGTTGTAGATACGATGAAAAAAGTAAAAAAACTCGCTAAGTAAAAGCGAATTTTAAACTAATAAAAACTAATGAGTGCGTTCGTTCTTATTTGCTCAATATTAGTTCAGAATTTGTGAGTTATATTTATGGCTAATAGACACCTAGCACGTTCCATCGCAATGCAATCTCTTTATGAATGGGATTTCAAGGGCAAGAAGAACGAGAATTTAGATGAGATTGTCAAAAAAAATATTGAAGAATTTGCTCCTGGACTTGAGGACAGTTCTTTTGTTTGTCATTTGGTGAAAAACACAGTAGCCAACCAAGGCAAAATTGATCCATTGATTGAAAAATGCGCGCCAGAATGGCCGTTGGATCAGGTGACAGTGGTGGATCGCAACATTTTGCGTTTGGGAATTTATGAACTTTTGTTTGGCAATTATGAAGATGTTCCACCAAAAGTGGCCATCAACGAAGCCATCGAATTGGCCAAATCTTTTGGCGGTGAATCTTCCGGACGATTTGTGAATGGTGTACTTGGAACTATCTATCGAGAATTGGGCGAGCCGATGAAGAATGATACATCGAAAAAGAATAAACAGGTTGCGGAGGTCAAGTGTGATGGGGGTGAAGTGGTGGCCGAGGGGGTATAATTAGTTTTTTTTAAATCTAAAGTCTAATTACTAAAGTCTAAATAAAGGCTAAAGTTTGAAAGTATAAAGTTTAAATAAAAAATATTTTAGACTTTAGACTTTAGAACTTCCTTTGGACTTTAAACTTTAGAATTTAGACTTCCAAATTTTGTGATTGAGGAATTAGCTGAAAAAATCGGCGTAAAATTTAATAATATTGAACTTTTGCAACAAGCTTTGACGCATCGTTCCTATTTGAATGAGCATCGAGACTACAAACTTGAGCACAATGAGCGCTTGGAGTTTCTGGGTGATGCTGTTTTGGAGTTGGTAGTGACCGAATATCTATATGCAAAATTTTCCAATCCAGAAGGTGAGCTGACCAATTGGCGCGCGTCATTGGTCAATGGTGAAATGTTGGCTAAGATTTCTGGTCGGATTGGTGTGGAAGAATTTTTGTTGATGAGCAAAGGTGAAGCCAAAGACACTGGCAAGGCGCGGCAATATTTGTTGGCCAACGCTTTCGAAGCTATTATCGGCGCAGTCTATTTGGATCAGAAAGAAAAAGGCTATGATGTTTGCAAAGAATTTATTTTGAAAAATGTTGTCTCTGAATTGGCTGAAATCATTGAAAACAAATCATATATGGATCCGAAAAGTCTTTTTCAAGAAAAGGCGCAGGAAAAAGTCAGTGTGACCCCGTCATACAAAGTCATTGAAGAGAGTGGCCCAGACCATGCGCGAAAATTTGTAGTTGGAGTCTATCTTGATCATGAACTGATTGCGTCTGGCGAAGGCATGTCCAAACAAGAAGCGCAAAGGAATGCGGCTGCTGCTGGGTTGGAGGCGAAAAAATGGTAATATAGAATTATATAATATCAATCTGCAAAAATAAAAAATGTTTCTCAAAAAATTAGAAATTTCAGGATTTAAATCTTTCGCCAACAAGACTTCGTTGGATTTTTCGATTTCTCACGATGGCGTGCGGGGCATCACGGCAGTGGTTGGACCAAATGGCTCTGGCAAATCAAACATTGCTGATGCTTTGCGTTGGGTGATGGGTGAGCAGTCGATGAAAAATTTGCGTGGCAAGAAATCTGACGACATCATTTTTGCTGGTTCTGGAAAGAAAGCCCGTCTCGGTAGTGCGCAAGTAACTTTGTATTTCGACAATGCGGACAAAAAAATTCCTTTGGAATTTGACGAAGTTTCCATTACACGAAAAATATATCGCAGTGGTGAAGGTGAATATTTGATCAACGGTTCACGGGCACGTTTGCAAGACGTGGTGGATATTTTGGCTAAGGCTGGGATTGGCAAGGAAAGCTATTCAATTATCAATCAAGGTATGGCCGATGCAGTTTTGAATGCCACACCACTTGATCGTCGTTCAATCATTGAAGAGGCAGCTGGCGTGAAGCAATATCAAATCAAGAAAGAAAGATCTTTGCGTAAACTGGATTCAACTCGTGAGAATTTGGACAAGGCGCGTAGTTTGGCCGAAGAAATCAAACCGCATTTGAAGATGCTCAAGCGTCAAGCGGAAAAAGCTTCTCAAAGTGAAGGGGTCATCAAAGAACTGCGGGAAAAACAACTCACTTTGTATACCTATTTGTGGAACAATTTCCAACAAGAAAAAAACACTTTTAATCTTGCTAAGGAAGAAATGGGCCGCACGATGATGAATATGCAACGTGATGTGGACAAATTGGCGGATGAGCTCAATCGTGAAGCGAAAGTGGATGAGGTGAATGTTGCGTTAGGAGAATTGGAAAAACAGAAAAGTGAAAAAAGAAATCAGCTCAATCAGCTTGATCGCGATTTGATTGTGACTGAAGGCCGCATTGAAATTGAAAAAGAAAAACAGAAGAACATTGAAATGATTGAGGAAATCAAGGTGCAAAGTATCCCAGTGGATTTGCACTATGTGCGCAAGGGTATTGAGGATATTCGCGCGGAACAAGAAAAATTGATTGCCCAAATTGAAAACGCTGAAAGCCTGGATGACTTGCAAGATATCAAAGAATTCGCCCGTTCCATCCAGCAACGATTGTTTGAACTCAAGGCAGATATTGAAAATGGCAAAAAAGATAAAAATGTTGTAGAGACGCCCCAACGGGACGTCTGTACGGCTAAACCAGTTGTGGTTGCAACGGTTGATTCAACGGCAATTATTGAATTCAAAGAAAAGACTATCAAATTGCGTGAAGACATTGCCAAAATTGAAATTGAAATCAAAGACATCGAACAAAAAATTGAAGCCGAAATTCAAGCTGATCGACAGAAGCGACAAAAATTCTTTGAAGTGGAGAGAAGTTTCCGCGCCAAGCAGGAAGAGTTGAACAAAATGAAAGACCAGTTCAATGATTCCAAGGTGGCTTTGGCGCGTGTGGAGGTGCATGAAGAGGATTTGCGCGCGGATGTTTTGAAAGAATTGAGCTTGAATGTGGAAGAATTGAAACAAGAAATTTCACAAATTGATCGTGGACAATTGGAACGAGACATTACTCGGCTCAAGGGTCAGATGGAACAGATTGGTGGCATCGATCCGTTGGTGGTGGAAGAATATGAAGAAACCAACAAGCGTTTCGAATTTTTGACCAAAGAGTCTGAGGATTTGGAGAATGCCATCGTGTCATTGCGAGAAATCATCAAGGAAATGGATCAAAAAATCAACGGTGAGTTTTCAGCAACTTTTGAAGAAATCAACAAGGAGTTCACAAAATATTTCCGTATCATCTTTGGTGGTGGCAATGCCAGTTTGAAAAAAGTTGAGGTTAGAAAACGATCATACAAATCCAAAGATGAAGTTGAAGGTGGTGCCGAAGAAGGTGAGGAGTTGCCAATTGAAACTGAAGAGGAACGACGAGAAAAATCAGATATTGGGATTGACATCTCGGCTTCACCTCCGGGCAAGAAAATTAGCAACCTCTCAATGCTTTCTGGTGGCGAAAGATCATTGACTTCGTTGGCCTTGCTCTTTGCTATCATTGCGCACAATCCACCGCCATTTGCGGTTTTGGATGAAGTTGAAGCTGCTTTGGACGAGGCCAATTCCAAGCGCTTTGGCCGTATCATTCAAGAGCTTTCAGGCAGCACGCAGTTTGTGACCATCACGCACAATCGTGAAACTATGCGCCAAGCTTCAGTTTTGTATGGCGTGACAATGGGTGATGAAGGAATCTCCAAGCTCTTGTCAGTTCGTTTGGACCAAGTTGGTCAAGGAGGTCGAATTTTGCAATAAATTGGTAATTTGAGGTCAATAATTGACAACTTTAGGAGGATAGTATAAACTGGTTAAGTAACTAAAAATAAGCTTTAAATTAGGAATAAAATATTCCCGAATTGAATTATGTTAACTATAAGATTTGCAAGAGTTGGAAAAAGGAATATGGCTCAATTTAAGATCATGCTACAAGAGCACACAATCGCTCCTGGTGGTCGTCACATTGAGGTTTTGGGTAGTTATAACCCACATTCAAAAGAGGCTGTTTTGAAAGCAGATCGAATTCAATATTGGGTTTCCAAGGGAGCTCAAATGTCTGATACAGCTTGTAATCTTTTTGTGAAAAAGGGTGTTATTGAAGCAACAAAAAGACGAGTTAAGGTGCCAGCTAAGAAAGTTGAGGCGGTTGTTGAAGAAGTTAAGGCTGAAGCTGCTCCAGTTGCTGAGGAAGTGAAGACAGAAGCTGCTCCAGTTGCGACTGAAGAGCCAAAAGCTGAATAGTTTGACAAAAGACAAATTTCATATAGAATAAATATAATATCCGTAGACAGTAGGCATCCATAAGCCCTACCGAGGAAGGCCAAAGTGGCTTTTTAGTCTGCGATCAAACGCAGATTTTAATTTTTTAAAGGCACTATCAATATGCAAACTAAAGTACAAAAGGAAGTTATCATAAAAGATCTAGTTGAAAAATTGAAGGTCTCCAAGGCAGTTGTTTTTTCTGACTACAAAGGATTGAATGTGAAAGACATGACTCAACTTCGTCGCGATTTGCGAGCTGAGGGTGTGGATTTGCAAGTTTTGAAAAAAACTTTGATGAATCGAGCCTTGAAAGATGCTGGTATTGAAATGGATGCCAAGAAATTGGAAGGACAAGTGGCCATCGCTGTTTCAAGCAAAGATGAAGTGGCTGCAGCTAAGATTATTGCTAAGCTTGCTAAGATTAATGAAAATTTGAAAATTGTTGGAGGAATTTTGGGAACCAAAGAATTGTCAGCAGAGGAAGTGAACGCTTTGGCGAAACTTCCAAGCAAGGAAGAATTGTTGTCCAAATTGGTTGGAACTCTTAATGCTCCAGTTTCAGGATTCGTTAATGTTTTGGCTGGCAATATGAGAGGATTTGTGACTGCCTTGCAGGCAATTGCAGACAAGAAATAATAAAGAGTTAATTAAGTAATTTTTTAATAAATCATTAATCAAAAAATATGACAGAAGAAAAAAAGGACGTAGTAGTGCCAGAAAAATTCCAAAAGCTTGTTTCTGAAATCGAAACAATGAGTGTTTTGGACCTAAGTGAGTTGGTGAAAGTTCTAGAAGAAAAATTTGGTGTTAGCGCTGCTGCTCCAATGATGATGGGTGCTGCTCCTGCTGCTGAGGCTGGTGCTGCTGTAGAAGAAAAATCAGAATTCGATGTTGAAGTGACTGCTTCAGGTGCTTCAAAAATCAACGTAATCAAGGTTGTACGAGAAGTGACTGGTCTTGGTTTGAAAGAAGCTAAGGATCTAGTTGATGCTGCTCCAAAAGTTATCAAAGAAAAGGTATCAAAGGCTGATGCTGACGCTATGAAGAAGAAATTGGAAGAAGCTGGTGCAACTGTAACTTTGAAATAGTTTTCAAAAAACTTTCAATACAAAAAAGAAGCTCGTAATTGAGCTTCTTTTTTTTGTTTTTCTTCTGTCATTGCGAGCGACTGAAAGGAGCGCGGCAATCCCATGATTCGTGCATCAGAACTAGAGATTGCCACAGTCGTTCTGCGGAACTCCTTCGCAATGACAATTGTTGTTTAGTTCTTTTCTAAAGCAAATGATAAATCAATTTTATAATTGGGAAAATCAGATAATCAACCAGGCTCATTTTATATCTCCGGGGGTTGTAAATAGATGCTTCTTTTTCCCAGCGTAGAATTATTTTACGCAATTCTGCAACAATGTTCTTTTGTTTGAAGAAGACGCCAGATTCAGCATTGAAACTGAAGGATAGGAAATCGATATTTTGTGAACCAACTAGACCTTCCTGATCATCAATTAGCATGATTTTGGCATGATTCATTTCGCGACCAAGAAAAAACTTCACACCAAGTTGAGACAGATTGTAAATATGATGTTGATTGGCGCGGTCAACCAGTGGTAAATCGGTTTTTCTAGGTATGATTATTTCAACTTTAACTCCGCGTCTGACGGCACCATCCAGAAGAGCGGCGAACCAGCGTGGAGGAGTGAAATAAGGGGTGACAATGCGAATGCTTTTTTGAGCTGACAAGATTTTGCGAGTATAAATTGATTTCAAAGAATACATGCCTAATACTGGCCAATGTTCCAAAAACCAAAATTTTAATTTGCTAGTCAAAGTTTTTTTGCGGAGCATTAGAATATGTTTGTTTTTGCCACCCGCCATTTCATATGTATAGGCAAAAGAGGTGACAACAGGTCGAATGACCTTGCCTTTCAATTTCAATTGCAAATCGTTCCAGGCAGCGAATTTCTTGCCGATGTTGACGCCTCCGACAAAAGCCACATTTTCATCGACAATCAAAATCTTGCGGTGAATGCGTCGCAACCAATCGCTGAAAAAGACAACTTCAATGCCAGCTGACTGCATAGATTTGATAGATTTTTCACTAAGGTCTGAACTGCCAAAAGCATCTAGCACTAGAATCACCTTGATGCCTTGTTTGGCTTTTTTTGTGAGTTTGCCAATGAAATCATGACTGCTCGTTGTATCTTCTTGAAAAATATACATTTCCAAAAAGATTGATTTTTTGGCTTGGTCGATTTCGCTCAGCATAGCATCCCATGCCTTGGTTGAAGTTGTATAAATTTTATATGCCATAGTTTCAATTATATAGCATCTCACCGTTAGCGCAATTTTTTAAATAGAGTAGAATGGAAATATGAATAAAATCGTCCGAATATTTGTCGCCATTTCAATTTTATTGATTATAATTTTATTGCCAATTTTTGTGTTGGTTTGGCAGGGGGATGTTGTGGTGCAAAAAGTTGCAGCTTTACAAAACAGCGAATCGTCTAAAGCAGATGCTCAAATTTATGCTGAGCATACCCTAGGATTTTTATTGAACACTGACAATCTGCCAGCGCAAATGACTGAATCAGAGGCAGCCCATATGCAGGATGTGAAAAATTTGTTTGTGGTAGGGGAGTGGATGCTGGTGATTTCGATAATGATTTTAGTAGGGAGTTATTTTATATTAAAAAATCCGCAAACTTATTGGTGCAGTCTACGAGCCGGATCAGTTTTGACAATTATTATAATAATTTTGTTGGGTATTTTTATGTTGTTTGATTTTGAAAATATTTTCATCCACTTTCACCAAATCTTCTTCCCGCAAGGCAACTGGATTTTCCCCTCAAATTCATTGATGATTCAGATTTTTCCTGAGAGTTTGTTTGAGTGGTTGGGGATGATGAGCACTTCGGCCAGTTTATTTTTGGCTGGTATTATAGCTATTTTTTCACAATACAAAATAAAGAAAGGCACATAGCTTGTTAGCTTTGTGCCTTTCGGAGTGTTATAACGATAGCAGGGTGTTTTTATGATTTATCCTGCTTCCAGATTATGACATTGTTATCGTTGAGATGAGCGGCGGCGGTATCGAGTATAGTAGTTGGATTGCCACCGCGGACAGTGATCTTGTTTTGGCCTTCAGTTTTCGCGAGAAGTGTAGTGGCCAATTCTCGCAAGGCGGGTATATCTTGCGGGTCAATATGTCCCGTACAAGAAATAAGTGCCGTGTCCTTTGGACTGATACTGAACCAGCTTCGTGGCTTGCTATCAGCAGAAAGACGTACGACCTTGTAGTCATCGCGGATAGCGATGCCATGCGGGCACTTGATGTCGAGATTAGCCCAAATGGTTTCCCAGAGCATTTTATAGAAGTTTCCAGTTAAGCGAGGCCCTTCAGACAAACATAGTCCAGTGTAGAGAGCTTTTTCTTTGACGGTGAGCTCTCGGACGATGACCTCACTACTTTTATCAACTGAATCTGCCGGCGCTGGTGTTGGCTCGAATGAGTCACCACCTCCAGTAAGCATGGCCTCAAAAGCTGACCAAAACGGCAAGAGCTCTTTGAGCATGCCAAGAAGATCCATAAGAGAAACTCTTTCCTGCGGATTGATGTTGTCCACTTCATTTCCTCCTCGTACTTTTTTTGAGTTTGTGTTGCTTTGTGAATTTCACAGTGATCCTAAAAGAGTATTGATTGCATCTCGTAACTCATCATATCCAAAAAAACGTCCTTTGGATTTGACATCTCCGATTTCATTGCCCTCCTTGTATATCCTAAATGTTTGGTTGCGGATAGTTTTGAGCGTATCTGCTGGGCCAATAAGTACTCCCAGCTCTAGGTCAATAGTCATCAAATCATGAACAGTTAATTCTGTCCTTCTCATGTGAATTTTCACCCCCAGTTGATTTTTTCATATTGTTAAAGAATTAATAAATTCTAGCAAGGGTGGGGTGGAAAGTCAATGTTGATTGGAAAAACTAAAAACCTATTCTTTGGGAATGAATCCATACTTTGTTATGGCTATATAGTGGGACGAAGCTAGAACTTGCCTTTTTGAATTAGCGCAGTCGTAAGGCTTAGTAGGGTTTTTATGATATAATAAGGCTATATTTATTCAAAAAGATAATTTTTTTTATGTCTAAAATAACGGCATTTTTACTCGCGATAGCTCTATCAGTTATTACTGTACTTGCGGACTATTTCATCAAGGAGGCATCATTGAAAACTTCAGTTTGGAGCAAAGCGCTCTTAGTAGGGAGTTTGATTTATGGGCTGACAGGTCTTGGATGGGTGTTTGTCACGAGACACATGAAACTTTCAACTCTGGGTGTTGTCTACGGAGTAAGTTGTATAAGTTTATTGGTTCTAGTGAGTGTGTTTACATTTAATGAGAAAATAACTACTATAGAAATTTTTGGAATCATTCTCGGCATGAGTTCTATTATAATTTTATATAGATTTGCTTAATTTAAAAGCGCCCTTGAGGGGCGCCTTTAAATTTGATTGGGTTGGGGCTATGGGACGAAGTTGGAACTTTGTCGTCCTCAGATTTAGTTATGCGTGAACAACACATTTGCAAAAATGCACAGAGATGGTAATATAATACATTGTTCTTTAATTTATGAATAAACTAATCACGAAGGAGATATAGCATGAGCATAAAGGCCATTATAGTGAAAATCCTTCCTGCATTTAAAGGACGGAATTATCGCCTCCATGTTTGGGGACAATTAATCTCATCTTCCGGCACTTGGCTTCAAAATGTCACCATGGGCTGGTACATTTGGGATCTGACTCATTCGGAGAGTCTAACTGCTTTGATTTTGGCAATGCCACGCTGTGTCAGCGCATGTCTGACGATATTTGGAGGAATAATTTCAGACAAGTTTGACAAGAGAGCAGTGCTATATGTCACTAATTTTCTGGGCATGGCACAAGCGATGTTACTGGGCTATATGGTAATTAATAATGTTTCGCGTATATGGATTGTTATATTACTTTCCATTTGCTTGGGACTAATTAATGCCATTGACGGACCGGCTCGCCATTCTTTTCTCCCTGAAATTGTTGACCGAACTGAAATAAGACAAACGAGTTCGTTTAATTCCGCCATCGGTCAGTCGTCTCAATTTGTCGGTTCGAGTCTTGGCGCAGTGCTACTTGGATTAATCGGAACTGGCTGGACATTTGTCTTGAACGGTCTATCATTTATGGCTGTTATAATTATGCTTAGGATGATGAAAATCGACAAGAAAACGGAGATTAGGAAAGACCAGAATAACTATTTCAGGATGTTTAAGGAGGGCGTGGCATATGTCGCTCGTCAACCAAAGATTCGCTGGTATCTGGTACTTATTGGAAGTCTAAATTTTTTCGGCTTTTCATACCGAGGGATACTTCCTGTCGTAGTTGAGCAAATTTTTCATTCCGGGGCGAAAAATTATGCAGTGCTTATGGCTTGTGCCGGAATAGGTGCTCTTATCGGATCCACATTGTCCTCAGCAAAATCAAAGATTTCATTGAATTTTTTTGTTGTTTGCGGAAGCTTGATTGTTGGTTCCGCATTAATCCTGTTTACTTTGACATCTGTTTTTATACTGGGCATGTCGCTTATGTTTGCTGCAGGTTTCGGTTTAACCCTAAGCTCATCTAGTGTGCGAGGGGAGTGTCAGGAAGTGATGTCATCGGATATGCGAGGCAGAGTCAATGGCTTTGTTATGATGTTTGCGCTCGGTGGCACAGGTCTTGGAGGCATAGTAACGGGAAAATTAGCAGAGCTATTTGGAAGCCAATTAGCGCTGATAGTAAGCGGCGTTATGCTGATTATTATCGCCATCATTGTTTTTGTATTAGACAGGCTTTCAAAACATTAATTTTATGTAGTAAAATCAGAAATAAAGCAAAGTCCTTTCCTATTGTATGGGAAAGGACTTTCTTAATTGTCTGCATCCATATACACCCGTCCGAATCCCTCTCTAAAATAAATCAAATTTAAAAGCGCCCTTGAGGGGCGCCTTTAAATTTAATTGGGTTGGGGAGGAGGGATTCGGACCCCCGGATGCATGGACCAAAACCATGTGCCTTACCACTTGGCTACTCCCCAATGTAATAAAATTCGAAATTCGAACATCGAAATTCGAGACAATATCTAATATTAAAATTTTAAATAATTAAACAATTCTGTATCTTTTGAATTTGTTTCGGATTTCTTATTTCGTGCTTTGAATTTACTCCTCAGTCACTACTTTCGCTCCCATGATTTCCATGGCGGAGCTTAGGAGTGAATTTTGCTCGCCAGGTGTGTTGTCGGTGGCTTGTTCCTCGGGCATTTTCGGAGCTTCGACAATTCCAGCTTCTTTATAGGTGACGATTTTCAGACGAATTTGCAACCCTAAAATTTTACCAAGAACTGACTCGACTGTCAACTTATTGGCATGATCATTCAATTTTTCTTTGTAAAAGTCGTATGGCGTAGCTAGGGTAATTTCGTTGCCAACAACTTCAATGGCTTGCCAATTGGAAGCTAAAAGAGCCGCCAAGGAATGATTGTGGCTTTTGATTTCAGTTAGGAGTCTTTTCCAATTGCTTTTCACTGTGTGTAGGTCGGTGTCGCCATCTGGCAAGACTTGTTCTGTGATTGGTGTTTCTTGCGGGACAACAATTTCTGCCTGCATTGGTGCGGACATTTGCGGCGTTTGAATGGTTGGTGCAGTTGCTTGCAAATTGATGTTGCTTTTGGTTTCTTGGGTTGTGTAGTTCACTGAGTTGGCTGGAAAAGTGTGAGTGGCGCGGATGATGGCAATCTCCAATGGTAACTGTGGCAACATGGAAGCGGCAATTTTGTTTTGCGCTTCAAGCAAAAGATTCAAGGTCAAGATGATGCTTGGCAATTCCGCTTTCTCAATCTGAGACACCATAGTTTTGATTTGGTCTTGCGTGGCTTCATAGGAAAAATTGTTTTTGAGTTCGGGGTTGATTTTCAACAGCATCAATTGTCGCGTGTAATTAATCAAAGATTTAGTGAAAATTTGCAGGTCATAGCCATTGTTCAAAAGTTCATTGATTTTGGCAATGGCACTAGTGGCATCTTTGGCCAAAATCATGCCGGCCACTTCAGCGGAAAATTTGCGATCGGTGGTGCCCAAAATTTCTTCCACTTCTTTAGCGGTGATATTTTTGTCTTCCAAGGCGATGATTTGTCCAAAAAGACTTTCAGCATCGCGCATACCACCTTCAGCTGAAATAGCAATCATCTCCAATGAATCAGCGTCGATGTTGATTTTTTCTGCCTTGGCGATCAAGGTCAATTTTTCAATGATATTTTCAATGGGCAGACGCGTGAAATCAAAGCGCTGACAGCGTGAAAGAATAGTGGCAGGCACTTTGTGAATTTCTGTGGTGGCTAGAATGAAAATCACATGCGCTGGCGGTTCTTCCAAAGTTTTCAGTAGGGCATTGAAAGCGCCCGTGGAAAGCATGTGGACTTCATCAATAATGTAGACTTTGTATTTCAAAGCGGTCGGTGGTAAACCAATAGTTTCACGCAATTCACGAATGTTGTCCACACCCGTATTGGAAGCGGCATCAATTTCGATGATGTCGAGTGATTTGTTTTCAGCAATCATTTGGCAGTTGCGACATTTCTCGCAAGTCACCGCATCTTTGAGATCTGTGCAGTTAACTGTCTTAGCTAGAATTCTGGCGATGGAGGTTTTGCCTGTGCCGCGTGGGCCAGTGAAAAGGTAGGCTTGGCCAATGCGATTGTTTTTGATGGCATTAGAAAGAGTCTGGACAATATGTTTTTGTCCGATTATTTCCGAAAAATTTTTGGGTCGATATTTTCTATATAAAGTCGTAGACATAGTAGTTTCTAAGGTTATGAAGCTATTATAGCATTAAAATAAATTGTCCGCCAAAACCAGTTAGAGACGCGATTAATCGCGTCTCTACAGCGTATTTATAGAAAAATTGGGCTATTTTTTGAACACCCAGAATTTGTAACCAACGAAGTTCCACAATAGGCCAGAAGCGCTTCCACAGATAGCACCGATGTTGCCCCAAATGATGCCTGAAATAGCCGCGCTGGTTAGCATTGGTTTAATGAAGCTCACCACGAGGGTGGCTGCAGTGACATTGATGAAAGCACCTACAATGCTGACACCAATGAATTGATAGAATTTCTTGTCGTTGTTTTCAGTAGATTTGTCTTGGAAGGTCCAATGCTTGTTGATGTAGTAGCTCATGATGACCGCAGCAATGAAGGATAACGCTTTGAAAAATGCATAGGGAAGTCCAGAATTCTGTTTAGTGGTGTACATTAGGATGTTGAGGATGGTGAAATCTACGCCGGTATTCATCACACCAACTACAAAAAATTTAGCAAATTGTTTGATGAAAGGAAAGCGTGCGAAAAAATTCTTAAACATATTTATTCGTTTAGAGGCTTGTTAAGTTCTTTGCGAAGTTCTTCGATGTCGGGAGCCCATTCATCGATGATAGAAAAATCTTTTTTGGGTTCTTCTTGAATTGGAGTTGCTTCTGGTTCGTCGACAGTTGGTTTTTTGTCATTGATGATGTCGTCAATGTCGGTGTTTCTTTCTTGCGCTTTCATTGAAGCGAAACTGCGCATAGCACTGCCTTTCTGAATTACATTTTCAATGGATGCCCAATCTGAATCGATGTCGCGTGGAGTCACCAAAGTCACTTCATCGCCTGGTTCAACTTTGAAATAGGTGATGGAAGCCAAAAGTACGCGATAGGGTTTGCCATTAGCGATGATGAAAAAATTGCCATCAGCATCTTGATTCACAATTCCAATTAGACGGGTTCTTTCGATGGGTCCAATTTGTTTGTAGATGAATGATCCGTCTGGAGTGATGGTCAATTTCAACATATCACCCTCGATCAATTTTGATTTTGAAGCATAGTTGGCTGGCACGGGATATTGCTTGTCATCAGTGCCCAACATAATTTGACCATCGAAAGTTCCTTCGATGACTCGGCCTTCTTCATCATCATCCATCTTTTTCTTGCGGCCAACTTTTTTCTTGCCTTCCAGTTGCAAAAGCATTGCCTTGGCGGATTGCAAGCTCTTTTCAGAGTTATAAATCATCTCACGCAAAGCTTGAACTTTATCAGAAATATTTTCTTGTGGATCCCTTTCTTCAGTCATTTTATTTTTTTTGATTTGTTTTTATTTTATATATAAATTATACAATCATTTTACTAGGCATGCAAGGCTTGCTCGGGTGTGGATAACATAATATAATAGAATCGTTGAGAAGATGTGGGTTTATATTTTCTAAAAAAATATGACTAATCAAAATTGTTGGGAATTCAAAAAATGCGGACGAGAAATCGATGGCGCCAATGTTGATAAGTATGGAGTTTGTCCAGCCGCGGACAATGTTTCAGCAGATGGATTTTGCGGTGGCAAAAATGGCGGGCGCGCTTGTGTGTATATTATTGGTACGCTATGCGATGGCATTTGCCAGGTGTCACTGCGCAACAAAGAAAAAAAATGTGAAGAATGTGAATTCCACAGCCAACTCAAAAAAGAACATCCAGATGAAATGAACATTTTTGCCTATTTGGATTATGTAAACAAAGACAAGAAAAAGTTGAGTGAAAAATAGTTTCAGCATCAGCGTTTGAGGCAGGGAATTGAACCCTGTTTTTTTGTTGACAAAGCTCATGGTTTTGCTAGGATTATCGTCAGCAGCAGTACCTTAAACTAGTTTAGCTAATAGCTAAATATAATCTAATAAAAGTCAGAAAGGGAGATGCGGTCATGACGAAATACTTGCTAGATAACTATGCATGGTCTTGTTTGGCTTTTGGCTTGATTGCTTTTCTGTGCTTGGATGGGTGGATTACTAAATTTATTCATGCTATGAGTGAGCGGTTTCAACAGAAGTATGGTTGGGACAATATGCTGTTGGCAAAATACTTAGCCGGAGCGCTTATGTCCATCTGGATTTTTATTGCTTTGGTGGCGACATTGTCGGATTTGCGAACGCTAGTGCTAAACATGTGTGTGGCTGGGTTGCTTAGTATCCCACCAGCCTCCCTTCTGCTTCTGGGCAAAAAGGCAAGAGGTAACTCATTATCTGCAAAAGTAATGCTTATTATTTTTAAGCAAATCCTTTGGATAGCTTTGATTGCGGTCGTCAGGATAAACTACATTGAAGAACAGCCACTGCAATGGGTTGCAATCATGGCGTTGGGAGTAATCGCCTTGATTGGTATTATCTATCTGGTTGCTCCAATCAACAAGAAATGCACGGACAATTTGCCGTGCCGTTATCCGGGAATTTCTGCTTGACCATGCTCAGGCGCGCGCCACCCCAAAGCCCGACCTTGTTTTCACAAGAGGTTGGGCTTTTCTTATTATTTGACGCGCTGATTATTTCTTGTTATTCTGCATCAATGCCAAACTTGGCATACAGATTGTTCTTACTAATAATTTTAGATTGAGGGGGTGAGATGGCAGAGACAATAATTAGAACATTTGAAGATCTGGTCAAGCTAATTATGTTGGGCAATCCCGATCCAGCAGCTGGAGGGCTTGTGCTATTAGATCGCCAGCTCTGGAATCAACGCTGGGTCAAGTGTTCGATTTATCTGGGCGATGATAGCCCTGATGTGCTGTTGAGCGATTCTGCTGATAAAAATATTCGCACGACTAGCGAGGGAGGAGTTGAGCTGAGGGTCAATATGCTAGTTGATCAACATAAAAAGTTAATCGTGTATAAGGTCGAAGCAGACGGCCGACCCAGAAAGTTCATTTGGGAGATGGACTATAAAAAGAGTAGCAAATAAATATTTGCTGCCACCACACGCGGGGTGCTTCTTTATGAGGCGCCCCTGTTTTTTATGTTTAAAAATAATTTTTTTAGGATTTGAAACCGAAGTGGCAATTTTTGGGTGATTGACACAAATTGCATAGTTTTCTAAGATATAAATATCAAGAAGTAATTCAAGTTCTTTAATCCCCACTGTGGGGTTTCGCAAATGCGAAATAACAAAGCCGAAAAGGAGGCGGCGAAGTCTAGTCTAGTTTTTTTGTGAGAGGTAAAATAAAATAAATCTCAACAAAAAGCGAGGCAATGATGGAACAGATTAAATTGATGAAGCATAAGCTTTTATCGGCGCTGATGGCAGCACTCGTTCTCTTGTCCGGTGGATTCGTTGCATCTGCAACCGCCGTGCCTAATGGCGTGACGGGATTGGCGACAAATGCCCTGGTGGTGATGCCCAACACCGAGAAGGGACAAATCGCGGCTACTTCACATGACGCTGGCGTCATCATGTTGCTCATGGCCAAGGCGGGTCCGGCAGATCAGGAGGGTCTCGACCAGCGGAGTCTGGGGAATGACTCCTGGGGCGACAAGGTGATGGTCAAGGACGGATCGGCGGCCGACTGGGAACATCTCGGCAAAGCGGGCGGTCAATGGGTGGCCCATGGTTCATCCCGCAGTATCTATAAGGCGATGGCAGTGCAGGTCGGCGATCAGATCAACTACAGCGGCAAGGTCGAGAGCGCCATCATCTGATTCCCGGGCGAATCCCTCAACACAAGCTACACTCGTGGCAAACATAGCCAGAGCCCTCATCCGGGGGTTTCTGGCTATCTTTTTTATTTAAAGAAATTTTAGTGTTCCTAATGGAGCGCTTTTTTATTTGCCCAAAGCTGGGTTTTGGAATAAAATTTTTAGTAGAATACAAAATAAAAATAATTTCAAAAACAAAAACATGGGCGAGCCTGCTTATAAAAATCTTTTGACTTACAAATATGCCGTGCTTATTTATGATATGAACAAAGAATTCATCGCACGATTTGTTTCTGGGGCAGAAAACATGAGGCAACGTCAACAGATGGACCAAGCGGCACGCTCATCCAAACAATGCATCGTCGAAGGCGCGATGCAGGGCACGAGTCTCAAGGGTTATATCAAAATGCTTGGAGTTTCGCGAGGGAGTTGGGAGGAATTGCTGGAGGATTATAAGGATATTGCCAGGCTTGGGAAAATTGAGGTTTGGAATTCTGAGGGGTTGAGGAGGGAAAGGGGGTTCAGGGTTTTCGTGAAAGACAACGAACCTCTACCTCCTACACCTCCGCTACCTCCTGACTTCGCTGTGTCGGTCAACATTATGATTGATCTCATCACAAGGACAAACTTTCTTCTGGATCAACAAAAAAGAGCGCTAGAAGAAAAGTTTTTGAGAGAGGGTGGTTACACTGAAAATTTGTACAAAAAACGCAGAGAAACGAGAGGGTTTTAGTTTGTAATATTGAATATCCAGCAGCCTTGTTAGGGCTGTTTTTTTGTCGCTCGACCTGTGGATAACTCGCCCTTGCCAATGTGGGTGAGTGGAGTAAAATAGGGAGGTAGGTAACTCAAGTGGTACATTGTGGGGATTCACAATTAGATACTACTGAATAAGCGCGAGATTGCCACGTCGTCCGCGGCGGACTCCTCGCAATGACAATAAAGATGTTCATAGGCGAATACCAACATTTAGTTGACGAGAAAAAAAGATTGGCGGTGCCAAGCAAGTTTCGAGTCGAGTTGAAAAACAAAGTTGTGGTGACACGCGGACTTGATAAATGTTTGTTTGTCTATCCAATGAAAGCTTGGGAAGAGTTGGCCAGCAAATTGGGAACCTTGCCAGTCGGAGAAGCTGGCACCCGAAGTTTCACGCGTTTGATGTTGGCTGGAGCAGTGGATGTGGATGTGGACAAGCAAGGAAGAATTTTGATTCCAGATTATTTGAAAGAATATGCAGGACTGGCGAAAAATGTTGTGATTGCAGGACTGTATAATCGTTTAGAAATTTGGGATGAAAAGAAATGGAACGCATACAAGAAAGGTGCTGAGAAAAATTCAGATGAGATTGCGGAACAGTTGGGCAAGTTAGGAGTATATTAGGAAATTCAAAATCCAAAATCTCAAATTCCAAATAAATACAAATATCAAAATCCAAAATGTTTTGAGTTTAGAAAATTGTAATTTTGAATTTATTTGGGATTTGTAATTTATAATTTGTAATTTAGATGGTTATTCATAAACCGGTTTTGTTGAAAGAAAGTATAGAACGATTAAATTTGAAATCTGAGTCCATTGCTGTGGACGCCACTCTGGGGGGAGGCGGACACAGCATTGGCATGTTAAATATAATTGGCAGAAGTGGAAAGCTCGTTGGTATCGATCAGGACACAGTGGCGGTGGAAAATTTCCGACAGAAAAATTCCGCGGACAATGTGATTTTGGTCAAAGACAATTTCGCTAATCTGAAAAATGTTTTGACAGAATTTGGTCCGCCAGCTGGCGGAGAAAAAGTAGATGCGATTCTGGCTGACCTAGGATATTCTTCCATGCAATTGGAAGACACAGGGATTGGCATGAGTTTTCTGCAAGATGCGCCATTGGACATGCGCCTTGATCGTGATGGTAAGTTGTCTGCTAAGGCGGTAGTCAACACCTATTCACAAGGCGAGTTGAGCAGGCTTATCAAAAATTTTGGCGAAGAAAGATTTGCCAGTATCATTGCCAAGCGAATTGTGGATGCTCGCAAGAAAAAAGAAATTGAGACGACCACTGATTTGGTGGAAATCATCAACACGGCTATTCCAGAAAAATTCAAGCACGGCAAACTGCATCCAGCCACTAAAACATTTCAGGCATTGCGCATCGAAGTCAATCATGAATTGGAGGTTCTGGAAAAATTCATTCCGCAAGCAATTGAAGCATTGAATCCGGGCGGACGATTGGCCATCATTTCATTTCATTCATTAGAAGACAGAATAGTTAAGGATATATTTCGGACACATGCTAGGGGATGCATCTGTCCAGCTGATTTTCCGATTTGCCAATGTGGCCAAATGGCGAAGGTCAAAATCATCACTAAAAAACCAGTTGAGCCAAGCGTTGAGGAGATTGCAGAAAATCCGAGATCACGCAGTGCCAAACTGAGAGTTTGTGAGAAGTTATAATCCCAGTTAAATAGCCAGCTACGCTGGCCTGTCCACTACGGAGACAGAATTTAACGGGATAAAAAACAAACATAAATATAAACAAACAATTTATTGTCAGGGGGCTGAAAATAAATGTCGCGAGTTTTGATTCTAAACAAATCTGCATCGAGCTTGAAGAACGCTCGCTTGCAACGAAATTCGACCTATAGCAATGGCGCCTTTTGCGCTGTGCGCAGGAGCTTTTCGGAAAAGAGGAAATCTTTCAGTGCTGGCAGTGCCAATTTGAATTTGGTGTCTTTGGTTTTTGTGATGGTGTTCTGTGTTTGCATCGGTGGTGCGGCCTATCTCTATCAAGTGAATGATATCGCCACTAAGGGCTATGAAATTCGTGATTTGGAAAATCAGATTCAAGATTTGAGCAAGGAAAGCAAAAAGATGGAAATTCGGGAAGTGGAATTGCGCTCGATGTATAATATTGAAAAAGCTTCACAAGACTTGAATCTAGTTAACTCAAATGATGTGACATATGTAGAAATCGACGGGCCAGTAGCTATGCGATAATGGAGCTAGATTTCTTATCTCACCGCTTATTTTAAAAACTTCTATATTGCTTGCCTGCTAAAATTTTCTAATTTTGGCTGCAAACCCTTCAAAGCTCGTCAGGTTATCTCTATAGCCTTCCTCACTTTTCATGGTTTTCGCTCAAAATTATAAAATTCTATCTAGGCATGAGATAAGAAATCTAGCTCTCGCATCTTTATGTTTAATATACACAAAAAAAATTCAGAGGATATCGCAAACTGGCGGATTTATACATTAGTTTTTGTATTTTTTGCAATCGTAGCGGTTCTCTTTCTTCGTTTTTATAGTTTGCAGTTTGTGCAACAGGAACAATACCGTGCTTTGGCGGAAGGACAACATTCTTTTTTTCAAAATCTGATTCCCAAGCGTGGTGAGATTTTCATGAAAGACAAAAATGGAATCTATCCGGCCGCGGTCAATCGAGAAACAAAGCTGGCCTATGCAGTGCCAAAGGAGATTGAGAATCCAGCTGACGCAGCTTTTGCGGTGGCGCAAGTTTTGCAGATGGACGCAACTGAGCTCAAAGAAAAGTTTTCCAAAGAAAATGATTCTTATGAACCTTTGAAACACAGATTGAGTGATGAAGAAATTGCGAGCATCAACAATTTGAAACTGAAAGGATTGCATTTGTCGGATGAAAGTTATCGCTATTATCCTTCCAATGAATTGGCCGCTAATGTGATTGGGTTTGTGGGCTGGAAAGATGATAAATTAGGCGGTCGCTATGGATTGGAATCATATTTTGATGAAGAGTTGCGAGGCACAGAAGGTTCGCTGTTTCATCAGCGTGACGCTTCAGGTAGCTGGATTGGCGTGGGGCAGAAAGAAATCACTGCCGCGAGAGATGGAGATACGCTTTTTTTGACCATTGACCATATTGTACAATATCAAACGGAAAGAATTATTAAAAGCGCCGTGGAAAAATATGGCGCGGATGGTGGGAACATCACGGTGATGGAGCCAGCTACCGGCAAGATATTGTCTATGGCAAGCTTTCCAACTTTCAATCCAAATGATTATGCCAAGACCGAAGATATCAATGCTTTCAGGAATCCAGCTGTGAGTGATGCCTATGAATCTGGTAGTGTTTTCAAAACTTTCACCATCGCGGCGGGGCTAGATAGTGAAAAGATTGCGCCAGATACAACTTACACCGACACAGGCGCCGTGAGTGAAGCAGGCTACACCATCAAGAATTCTGATTTGAAAGCCAATGGCGTGCAAACTATGACAGAAGTTTTAGAAAAGTCATTGAATACTGGCGTGATTTATGTAGAAAAATTGTTAGGCAATAAAAATTTTGCGGATTACATCACTAGGTTTGGATTTGGCGAGCGCACGGGCATCGATTTGATTGGCGAGCCCAAAGGCAATCTTAACAATTTAAAAAATTTGAAAAGTGACATCCAGTTTTTTACAGCTTCATTTGGTCAAGGCATCACGGTTACGCCGATTCAGTTGGCGGTAGCTTATAGTGCCATTGCTAATGGTGGTACACTGATGAAGCCACAGGTTGTGGAGAAAGTAGTTCATGGGGATGGTCGCGAAGAGATTATTGATGCGCAAGAGGTGCGACGGGTTATTTCCCAAAAAGCGGCCGCACAAACCTCACAAATTTTGCGCAGTGTGGTGGTGAATGGCCATGGCAAAAGAGCCGGTGTGCCAGGCTTTCTGGTAGGTGGCAAAACTGGCACAGCGCAAATTGTAGATGCGGAAACGAAAAATTATGCTGAAGGAAAATCTACAGGATCTTTTGGCGGCTTTGCGCCAATCAATGATCCAAAGTTTACTATTGTAGTCAAACTTGATAATCCAAGGAATGTGGAGTGGGCAGAATCGAGTGCGGCGCCAGCCTTTGGAGAATTAATGAAATTTTTGCTAGAATACTATAATATAGAACCAACCGAAGCGTATACTCAAAAAGATTTAGATGCTTTCAATCAAGCGCACAACTTGATTCAATTTAAGAAAGAAGAGACAGAGGCTAAAGATGAAGTGGTTGCGCTAAAGCCTGAAGTAGCGGAAATTAAGAAAGATAAAAAGAATTAGATGACAAACGAAAAATCTCAAAAAATATTAATTTTACAGAAAATCATGCGCTTCATGGCTGTTTCGGTTTTGAAAAAATATAATCCAAAAATCATCAGCATTACTGGCTCAGTCGGCAAAACTTCAACCAAGGAGGCAATTTCAACTGTTTTGGCGAGCAAATTTCGCGTCAGAAGGACGGAGAAGAATTATAACAATGAAATCGGTTTGCCATTGACCATCATTGGCGCCACCAGTGGCGAAAGCTCTTTAGTGGGCTGGTTTTTGGTTTTTTTGAAATGGTTGTGGATTATGCTTGCCCCGATTGAATATCCGGAAATTTTAGTTTTGGAAATGGGCGCTGACCGACCTGGCGACATTCAATATCTGACCAGCTTTATAAAGTCCAACGCGGGTGTCATCACTGACATTTCCTATAGTCACGTGGAATATTTCAAAGGCATCGAGGGCGTGGCCAGAGAAAAAGGTACCTTGGTCAAAGAATTGGATGAAAAGGGTTTGGCAGTTTTGAATGCGGACAATGAGTTTGTGGCTAAACTTGCCAGTCAAATCAAATGCAATGTGATCTCCTTCGGTTTTTCCGAAGAGGCGCAGATGCGCGTTAGCGATGTCTGTTTGGGTTGCGCAGGCCAAGCAGGTGATTTGAAAGGCCTGAGTTTCAAATTAAATTATAAAGGCACGACTATTCCAGTTCGTCTTAATAATATTTTAGCTAAGCATCAAATTTATGCGGTGTTAGCGGCGATAGCGGTGGGTGATGGTTTTGGCATCAATCTGGTTGAAGCTGGCGCAGCTTTGGAAAACTTCTCTTTGCCGGTTGGGCGCATGAATTTGCTCTCTGGCCTCAAAAACACGCATATAATCGATGATACCTACAATTCTTCACCCACCTCAGCTTTGGCAGCCTTGGAGGCCTTGGGCGAAATCAAAGCGACCAGAAAAATCGCAGTCTTGGGTGATATGTTGGAATTGGGTGAGGAGTCTGAAAATGGGCATAAATCCTTGGGCAAAAAATTTGCGCAAATCAAAGGGAGCATTTTTCTGGCCGTCGGCAATCGAATGAAGCAGACTGGCAAGGAATTAGAGAAAAATAATTTTCCAACTAAAAATATTTTTTATTTTGACAGTCCAGATGAGGCTGGCAAAAAGTTACAAGAAATTATGCAAGCGGGTGATTTGATTCTGGTGAAAGGTTCACAGGGCATGCGTATGGAAAAAGTGGTGGAAGAGGTGATGGCCGATTCAGCACAAGCCAAAAAACTTTTGTGCCGTCAAACAGAAGCATGGCGCACCACGCCTTTTGTGGGATAATTGACGCCTGCGCCCCCACACTAACTTTGCATTGGCCTGTGGCCATCACCTTTGGTGATATGCAAGGTTAGTGTGGGGGTGTGGATAACTTTTTGACATACAAAATCAAAATGGGTGTATAATATAGATAGTAGAAAAGAAAAATAAATACACAATTGAATAGGGGGAAATCAAAGTCGCACTTTGAAAACAAAAGACAGTTTCTTGTGATAGGATATTGTCTTTTGTTTTTTTACAGAGGTCAAAACAAAAACCAAAACCAACAGCAAAACAACGAGGGAGGAGAAAAATGTCTGGACATAGAATAGACGTAGTTCCCGAGGAAGTTTTGAGCAGGAAGAAGGCTGCTTTGGCTGCTTTGGAGCATGGCTTAACTGGAGATATCAGTAAAGAAGATCTTCGTAAAGCCAGGCGGGTTTTTATTGAACAAAATTGTCGTGGTGCGGAACATTGAAATATTCCAGCGCCAAACAGCCCCAGAGAAACTTCATCAACATATTGAATCTAATATGTCGAAATTTCTCCGGGGCTCTATTTTTTTTGTAATAAATATTTTTAGGCGAAATAAAAAAAGGACCGACGAGCAGAAGTTGCTGTTGTCGATCCTTTCATCTAAAAATGTTCTTCAACTCGAATTATCCTTATCTGAAAATTGGTCTGTCCAGGAAAAAGTTTTTCCCTGGTCTGCCTTTTCTTAGCATGCCTATGCATTGGCCTGGTGCATCGACGACGATAACCACGAGTTCTTGAATATGGTTTTTACCAATAACCATATACTGGACTCCTGATGCGAGACATTCCCAGAGTTGGCCACTGATGTATACCCCAGTATTCACGGGGCGGATACCTTCCTGTAACCGAAAGGTCCGGCACTTTAAGTCGTTTTTAGGCAAAAGACCAGCATACATTTCTGGTCGCGTGCCAACAAAGTTCAACAAACCAGACCAAGTTAATCGCATGACTCGAGTCATAAGATATCCTTTTGCAAGAGGTTGATAAATAAGAACTACGCCAAATAAAACTGCCTGCAGTATTGCATCAATTTGCAAAAATGTCAATTTAAAATGCTCACCCTTTGATTTTTTTCTCAACTCGTGTAAACTAGTTTTAGGCTCAAAGTGTGCCAGATTAGTGTTGTGTATGGCCTCATCGTCTAGCGGCTAGCCCGCCTCGCATCGACGAGCGGTCGTCTCCGCGAGTCGAGGCGGGGACGCTAAACAATTATGGCAATATTTATCTATCAATTAATTAGCGAAGATAGAACGAAAACATATATTGGCTTTTCGGATGATTTAGATAGAAGAATTTCTGAACATTTAGCTGGTAAGGTAAAAACAACAAAGAATTTCGGTGAGTTTAGCCATAGAATTTTAGAGAAAGTTAATGATATCAGGTTAGCTAGAATTGCTGAAAAATATTGGAAATCAGCATCTGGCAGGAAAAAATTAAAAGAACAGTTTGATGTAGAATAGGAAACATGCCGCCATCGTCTAGCCCGGTCAGGACGCCAGGTTCTCATCCTGGAAATCAGGGGTTCGAATCCCCTTGGCGGTACTTTTAAAAATAATTTCAAACTTTGTGGATGCGAGAAAGGCGTTAGCAGAATTTAAGCAGAAAGTTGATCCGGAATTGGATGCTTTTTTTGACCGCGTAATTGCAGAAAATGAAAAGGTAGATAGAAACATTACAGATGCCATCAAATATGCCCGCAAGATCACAATGTCAGGTGGCAAAAGAGCGCGCGCTGCTTTCATTTACTATGGCTATTTGGCGGCTGGTGGAAAAGAAAAAAAGAAAATTATTGAGGCTAGTGTTTGCATTGAACTTATTCATTCCTATTTGTTGATGCATGATGATATCATCGATCAAGATGAGTTGCGCCATGGTGTGAAAACCACGCACATTCACTATGCGCAGATGGCAAGAAGATATTTTAGACACAAGAACGCGGAACATTTTGGGAATTCAATGGCTATCATTATTGGCGATATGCTAAACAGCTTGGGCAATCGGGTTTTGTTTGAATCAAAATTTGCCCCAGAATTGATAATCAAAGCTTTGTATCGTATGCAGGACATCGTTTCTTTCACAATTATTGGTGAGACGGAAGATGTGATGATTGAAAATCGCGGCCGAGCGACCGAAAAAGAAATCATGCGAATGTATGAAAATAAGACGGCGAAGTACACCATTGAAGGCCCATTGCATTTGGGGGCAATTTTGGCAGGAGCTGACAACAGGTTTTTGCAAACTTTGAGCGCCTATTCAATCCCAGCTGGCATCGCTTTCCAGATTCAGGATGATATCCTGGGTGTTTTTGGATCAGTGGGCAAAACTGGCAAGCCAGTTGGTTCAGATGTGCGACAGGGCAAGCAAACTATCTTGGTAGCCAAAGCGCTTGAAAAAGCGGATAAGAAGCAAAAAGAAATTTTAAAAAGATGCTTGGGCAACAGCAAGCTGACTAAAAAAGACCTAGAAGAATTTAGGCAAGTTATCATAGAAACAGGTTCACTAAAATACGCGCAAGATTTAGCTAAAAAATTAATTTTGGAAGCTAAAGAAAAAATACAAAAAGTCACTATTGCTGTTGAGGCCAAAGAATTTTTATTAGGCATTGCCGACTATATGCTGAATCGGGAGGTTTAATTATGCATCTATCGTAGAGACGCCTCGTCGGGGCGTCTCTACATTTGTCCGGATTGCCTATTTCCTAATTTCAAGGTAAAATGCGTATATATGACTGAAGAAATATTAAACAATATACCAAAGCATTTAGCTATTATACCAGACGGAAATCGTCGTTGGGCCAAGGAAAGAGGATTGCAACCTTGGGACGGGCATGAGGCTGGCGCTGAAAATACTGAAAAGCTCATCCGGTTCGCCCTGAAAAAAGGGGTCAGTTGTATGACTATTTGGGGATCATCCGTTGACAACCTAACAAAGAGACCTTTCCAAGAAAAAAAGGCGCTGTTGGATGTGTATAAAAAATATTTTGAAAGACTTTTGAATGGGACTGACATTGATGAGAATGAAGTTAGAGTTAACTTTATTGGCCGTTGGGAAGAGCAATTTCCAGATTCTTTGAAAAGCATCATCTATGTCTTGATTGAAAAAACCAAGAAATATGAAAAGAAAATATTGAATTTCATGTTGGCTTACAATGGTGATGATGATATGCTGTCGGCCATTGCCAAAATTCACAACAAATATGAAAAAGGCATTGAGATAACCGCGGAACTTTTGAAAGAAAATTTGATGACTGCCGAATTGCCAGCTGTGGATTATCTGATTCGCACAGGCGGGGACGCTCATTTAAGCACGGGATTTATGATGTGGGACACGGCCAACGCACAACTATACTTCTCTCCAGAAAAATATCCAGATTTCAATGATGAAAAATTGGATGAAGCCTTGAAAGAATATGCTAATCGACAACGCAGGTTTGGGAAATAAACTTATATGAATACAATGAAAAAATTAGCTTTAGTCATCTTAATTTTATTGTCTTTGCCAGTTTTTTCCTTTGGGCAGGAAAAAAAGAAAGCCGTCTATTTCTATTCAGAAACTTGCGCGCACTGCAAAATAGTAAACGACTATTTTCAAGCTAATAATATCTATGACAAATATGATATTCAGAAAATAGAAGCAACTGGCCCATATAATATTGATTATTTGAATAAGTTTTTTGACGCTTTTAATGTTGACGCTGAAAAGCGCGGATTCCCAGTGATATTTTTTGCTGACAAGATGATTTTCGGCGATCAGCCGATTATCAAAAATTTTGAAACGGAAATCGGAAAAATTGATGCCTCTGAATTTTCAACACCGGAAAATATCAAAGCATCATTAATTAATAAAAATGATGGAATTGAAACTGAAAAACCTGTGGCTAGCGTTTCGTTGCCGGTTTTATTTTGGGCGGCACTTGTAGATGCAATCAATCCTTGCGCTTTTGCTGTTTTGATTCTGCTGGTGGCGACGGTCATTTCAGCCAAAGGCAAGAAAGAAGGACTTTTGTCAGGATTGTTATTTTCGCTTTCAGTTTTCATCTCATATTTTTTGATGGGCTTGGGGATTTACAAAGCAATTGGCGCTTTTAATTTGCCACAGATATTTTCTATAGTGATTGGTGGCTTGGCTGTTTTGATTGGGCTGGCAAATTTGAAAGATTTTTTCTGGTACGGAAAAGTTTTTGTGATGGAGGTGCCATTCAATTGGCGGCCAAAAATGCAAGCTATTATAAAAAGAGTGACAAGTCCATTGGGTGCAATGGGAGCCGGATTTTTGGTGAGCTTGTTCCTTTTGCCTTGTACAAGTGGTCCATACATCGTTATTTTGGGGCTTTTGGCACAGAAAGAAGACTTGAAGCGGTCAATCTCTCTGCTTGCGATTTATAACTTTATTTTTATTCTGCCAATGATCATAATAACCATTGGAATGTATTTTGGAATCAGAGCGAAAAGACTGGAAAATTGGAGACAACAAAACATCCGACTATTGCATTTGATTGCTGGCTCAATAATGTTGTTCATCGGCGCATATTTGATTTATACTTGGATCTAAAAAATTTAAATTATAATAGTAAAGATTTTTGAATTTATTCGAAACCAAACTCGAATCACAAATTTTATAGCTGAAATTTTGCCTCAATCTACACGACCATAGCAAAATTTCAGATAAAATTAGGACTCTCGAACAGTGCTTTCTCATAAATTTAAAAAATCTTTTCAAAATTATGGCAATGGAATTTACTGATCAAAATTTTGATCAAGAAGTGTTGAAAGCTGACAAACCAACTCTAGTTGATTTTTGGGCGCCATGGTGTGGGCCATGTCAAATGATGGGACCGATCATTGATCAATTGGCGACTGAAATGGGGGACAAAGCCAAAGTTGGCAAAATCAATGTCGATGAAAATTCAGAAATCGCTTCAAAATATGGAGTGATGTCCATTCCATCCATAAAAATTTTCAAGGGTGGGCAAGTCGTAGCGGAGTTTGTGGGTGTGCAAAATTTAGATGGCCTAAAAGAAGCTTTGAATAAGGCATAAAAATTGTTTTGAAAATAAACACGGCAACCCTAAAATTCAGGGTTGTTTTGTTTTTTGGAGAGTGTTAAAATAGAGGGGTAGTTAATAAAAATTAAGAATGTTAGATATGGAAACAGAAAACAAGGTTTATGATTTGATTATTGTGGGAGCGGGTGTGGCAGGATTGACAGCGTCAGTTTATGCTTCGCGCTATAAGCTGAATCATTTGATTTTTGGTGTGGAGCCAGGCGGACAAATCAATGAAATTCACAGCTTGGAAAATTGGCCAGGCATTATTGCTATTCCTGGGCGGGATTTCATTGGCAATTTAGTTGCGCAGGTCAATAATTTTGGCGTGCAAATTAAAAATGAATCAATCAGTTCCGTTGTGAAAAATGAAGACGGAACTTTTGAGGTGGAAACTGGCAAGGAAAAATATCAAGCCAAAGCAGTCATTATGGCGATGGGTAGTAGTTATAAAAAAATGAACATTCCTGGGGAAAAAGAATTCACCGGCAAGGGTGTGTCCTATTGCGCCACTTGTGACGCGATGTTTTTCCGCAACAAAGTTGTGAGTGTGATTGGTGGAGGAAATTCAGCGGTGGTGGTGGCCTTGGAGTTGACGGATTTTGCGAGCAAGGTTTATTTGGTATATCGCGGTGAAAAATTGAAAGCTGATCCGGTCTGGTTGGATAAATTAGAAACTAATCCAAAAATTGAAGTTATTCGAGAAACTAATGTCATCGAAATCAAAGGTGAAACCAAAGTGGAGAAATTGATTTTGGACAAGCCCTTGGCAGATGACAAAACATTTTTGCTGACGGATGGTGTTTTCATTGAAATTGGCAGTGAGCCAGGTGTTGAGTTGGCGCGTAAATTGGGTGTGGAAACTGATGAACAAAATTTCATCAAAGTCGATGCGAATCAGAGCACAAATGTGCCTGGAGTTTTTGCGGCAGGCGACATCACTACTGGTTCAAACAAATTTCGCCAAGTCATCACCGCCGCTTCTGAAGGTGCCTTAGCAGCCAATGGTGTATATAAAAAATCAAAATTATAATTATATGAAACCAATCGAAATAGCTAAGAAGTTTGGTGGCAGAATTGAGGTTAATTCTAAAATTAAATTGACCAAAGAAAATTTGGCGATTTTGTATACCCCTGGCGTGGCGGATGTTTGTCGCGCGATTGCTAAAAATAAAAAACTTTCTCTGCAGTATACGATTCGCAAAAATTGTGTGGCAGTGGTTTCAGATGGTTCAGCGGTGTTGGGCTTGGGCAATATTGGCCCTGAGGCGGGTTTGCCGGTGATGGAAGGCAAATCATTGCTGTTCAAAGAATTGGCGGGTGTGGATGCCTTTCCAATCGTGCTGGCCACGCAAGATGTGGAAGAAATCATTCGAACGGTGAAGCTTTTGGAACCAACTTTTGGTGGCATCAACTTGGAAGACATTTCTGCGCCACGCTGCTTTGAAATTGAGGAACGCTTGAAAAAAGAAATGAACATTCCCGTGATGCACGATGATCAACACGGCACCGCTATGGTGGTCTTGGCTGGACTCATCAATGCATTGAAAGTTGCTAAAAAAGAAATCAAGAAAATTAAAATCGTTATTTCTGGCACAGGTGCGGCTGGCACGGCGATTGCCAAGTTGCTTTTGAAATATGGCGCAAAGAATATTGTGATGGTGGACACGCAAGGAATCATTTTTCAGGAACGCGCCGGCGGACTCAATCCTGCCAAGATGGAAATTGCCAAGTTGACCAATCCATACAAATTGCAAGGCACAGTCGAAGAGGCCTTGATTGGTGCGGATGTGTTCATTGGAGTTTCTGCACCCAACATTTTGCAACACATCCACATTGCTAAAATGAATCCAAGGGCGATTGTATTCGCCATGTCTAACCCAACGCCAGAAATCATGCCAGAAGAAGCCAAGCGAGGCGGCGCGCTTGTTGTAGCTACGGGTCGTTCTGATTATGCCAATCAATTAAATAATGTTCTGGCTTTTCCGGGAATTTTTCGTGGAGCACTCGACAACGGGGTGAAAAAAATCACGGACGCGCACAAATTGAAAGTGGCGCAAGCGATTGCTGGTTTGATTAAAAAGCCAACTGTTGATAGAATAATACCAGAAGCACTTGATCCGCGAGTAGTGAAAGTTGTTTCGAGGGTATTTAAAAAATAAAAATAAATATTACAAGATATACAACACAAAACATGTAACATGAAACATGAAACAAGGTATTCCCACAAAGTTATCTTAAAAATGTTACATGTTTCATGCTTCATGTTGCATGAATAATTATGAAAATACACAAACAAACCATTGAAATAAAAAGCACAACTCAAGTAGAGTTTATTGACATCACCGACAAGGTTTCTGAAGTCATCGACAATTCCGGCGTGCGCGAAGGGCAAGCCTTGATTTATTCGCCACACACTTCAGCCAGCATTGTGATCAATCACAACGAGTCAATGCTCATTCAAGATTTTATGCGCGTGCTCTATCGACTAGTCCCAATCACTGATCGCTATTCGCATGATGTGTTTGAGCTCAATCGTTCGCACAAATCAGATGGACGAAGCAATGGACATTCACACTGCAAAAGTATGCTGCTGGGAGTCAGCGAAACTGTTCCAATTGAAAGAGGCAAGATGCTGTTAACAGAAAAACAAAATGTATTTCTAGTTGAAATGGATGGTTCACGGACGCGAGATGTAATTATTCAAGTTATGGGTTTATAAAAAAAATGAGCAAATTGGTTAATGATTTGATGCAGAACGGATATCTCAAGAGTGATGCAATCATCGAAGCCTTTGAGCGCGTCAATCGAATTGAGTTTGTGCCAGAAGAACTTGAACTTCAGGCCAATGCAGATGTGGCTTTGCCGATTGGCTATGGTCAGACAATTTCCCAGCCGTTAGTAGTGGCTTTTATGCTAGAGCTTTTGGAGCCAAAAAAAGGACAAAAAATTATGGATGTTGGTAGTGGCTCTGGTTGGACCACTGCTCTGTTGTCGGATATCGTCAAACCAGACGGCAAGGTGATTGCTGTTGAGTTGGTCTCAGAGTTATGCGAGTTTGGCAAAAACAATGTGGACAAGTTTGGGTTCGTTAAACAAGGCATTGCGCAGTTTCATAATGTGGATGGCAGTCAGGGTTTTCCAGAACAAGCGCCCTATGATCGAATTATGGTTTCTGCTGCGGCGATGGATGAGATTCCGCAAGCATTGAAAGATCAGTTGAAAATCGGTGGCAAGATGGTCATTCCAGTCGGTAGTAGTATAATTTATATCGAAAAAGAAGGTGAAGATAAATTTTTCAAAGAAGAATTCCCCGGATTCACTTTTGTGCCACTCATTCTTTGTTAGACGCTAGTGTATAATCCTAAATTGATATGTAATGAAAAAAATAAGCATAGCATTAATCATAATTGCAATCACTGTCAGCAGTGGATTTTTTTATCTACGCTCGCAAATTTATTTTTCGCACGGCGCGCAAAATCAGAACAGTCTTTTTGAAATCAAGAAGGGGGAGGGCAGCGCGCAGATTGCCACCAATCTTAAGGAAAAAGGGATTATTTCCGGAAAAGTTTATTTTTGGTTTTATTTAAAAACAAATAATTTACTCGACAAAATTTATCCGGGTGAATATTTGTTGAATGGCGATATGACAATTCCGGAAGTTGCCGCAATTATCACCAATCCAAAAAAAGTTTTTGAACAAGTTTTGTTCAAAGAAGGTTGGACGGCGGCGCAAATGGCGGAGCAGCTGCAGGCGCACGGTTTTGATGGCCAAGCTTTTTTGGAGATTGTGAATAAGCCATCGCAAGATTTGATTTCTCAATTTAGCGTGCTGTCTGACAAACCAAAATTAGCGTCGTTGGAAGGCTATCTTTTCCCTGATACCTATTATTTTGCCAAAGAAGCGACGCCGGAAGGAATTGTGAAAAAGATTTTGAATAACACAGAAATAAAATTTGACAGCAATTTGCGAGCGGAAATCAAAAAACAAAGCAAAACAATTTTTGATGTTTTGATTATGGCCAGTATCGTTGAGCGAGAAGTGAGTACTGATGCTGACCGCGCGCTGGTGAGTGGGCTCTTTTGGAATCGTCTGAAGATTGGGCAAGCATTGCAAAGTGATGCGACCCTGACATATATTTTTGGTGACAAAGAGGGTGCACACAGTTTGGCGCAAACCAAAACTGATTCGCCCTACAACACTTATGCCAATCCAGGTTTGCCAATCGGACCAGTTTCCAACCCAGGACTTTCAGCCATCAAAGCCACGATTTATCCCAAAGATTCACAATACAACTATTTCTTGAGCGATCCCAAGACTGGCCAAACCATTTTCTCAGCAACTTTTCCCGAGCATGTGGCCAACAAAAATAAATACGGATTATAATTTCAGCTGAACAATTTTACATACAAAATCCCCTTCGAAAAGATGGGGATTTTTGGCTTAAAATAGGAAAAATGCAATACTACTAGAGTAGCAGATAAATTTATACTTGCTTTGATATGCGAATCTGTGCTATAATATAAAATCATCAGAAATCTGATGTTGAAGTTGTAACTGTAACTTGACAATTTATGTGCGGTGAGCTTTTTTGGCTATAAAACCAATGCAGGAGAGGAAAAATGGCGCATGTAACTCGGCAGTTGATAAGAGGTATCAAGTTAGGCGATAAACTATCTATAAATCAGCATAACCAAGAAGGTGGTAGTCCATATGCCTTGCCTGATATGTTACGCAAGGCTTATCTGGATGCGGGCTATGGGGATTTGCCAACCAATCGAGATGAGGCAGTTGATCGGGGGGCAAAAACATGGAATGGAGCGCAGGTAGCCATTAATAAACTGGCTGTTGTAGACGGTGTAATTCACGGGAATTTGGTGACTTTACCCTGGATGTACTCCCAGGCGATGAACGATTTGTACAACATGCGTATGCCCAACACTTTGTTGGCTCGCATAAGTCCAAATTTTCTCCACGTATCGCTCTTGGCGCAGGTTATGTACAAGGGAGCGTTGTGCCTGGTAGGGCAGGTTCGCGGAGATGTCATCGGTAAAGGTGAATTGCAAACAGCATTATGTGCTGGGAGCATGAACAAGGCGTGTGCCATTGCCGGTGACGACATGATTATACAGGGACTGGAAGATAATCTGATGCGTGAAATCGGACTCAATCTCGGCTGTCTCAATATCAAGCCGGGAAAGATTCTCTTTCATGAACCAGAAGTCGGCCGCGTCAATCTGGCCAGTGTGTCAGAAGTATATGACTTCGAGCATGTAAGGATGGTTTTTCAAGCCCATCATGACTCTATGGTCACTAGTGGCAGCAAGCCGGAATGTGCTAGGCTGGCACTAATACCGGTAGCGACTGATCCGTTTAATGTGGTTTGCGACAATGGCGACTCGCGGAGATATGTTGCGAAAGCCATTGAATTTTACGACCCGATAACAAAGGATTTCGGGGTTGCGGATTTTCTTTGCCGATATCTCACGCAGGCAGTTATAGATCATCTGATCGAAGCTGACCTGTAGTGCAGTAGCTATGTTTTCGTGTTAATCCTCCTGGTTTACGGTATTCCGTAAATCAGGAGGATTTTTTTTATTTCAAATTGGATATACTTTATAATTTGAGAAAATAGTGAGCTCGGTTTTTTAAATTTTTTTAATAAAAAAACTAGCCAAGTATGGCTATAAAAATAACTCCGGCTACCATTATGGCAGAACCAAGCAATCTTTCCTTGAGTCCTTTTTCTTTGAAAATTAGTCCGCCCATAAAAACAGTCATAACAACGCCCAGTCTTTTGATGGCGATTACATAGGCAACCAGAGTCATGCTGATAGCAACCATTTGAAGGGATATGGCAACGGCAGTGAATGAGCCCATAATCGAAATGGTTTTGAAATTTTTGATGAAATATTGTTTGTTTATTTTTTTATAAACAAAAGGCAACAAAAATACAGCCGTGGCCATGTTGAGAGCGAAAACCCAAAAAAGCGGATAGGAAGCTTTGACTCCAATTTTGTCGATGCTGGAAGTTATGCTCCAGACAAAAGCAACAAAAAGCATCAGGCGCGGACCTTCATTTTTTAACAAAGCCTTGAATGGCGCCGTCCAATGTTCATGGCGCATTTCAATGTTCAGGACATAAGAGCCGAATGTGATGAGTAGCACGCCAAAAAATCCGAAAGCATTGGGAAATTCTCCAGTTATTAGTGGCGATATTCCCAGTAGAAAAAGCGGAGTGAAAGTTGACATCGGCGCCACCAGGGAAATGTCGGATTTTTTCAAGGCTCGTGTGGCCGTAGTAGCTGTCACGACGCTAAGAATGCCACCTATGATTAGGAAAATAATAAATTCTTGTTTGATTTCAGGGAAACCTAAAAAAATAATCACAGGCAAAAGTAATATTGTTGCAACAGAACTGCTTCCCCAAATAAGGGAGTATCCACTCTCTTCAGGATCGCGCAGTTTGCCTTTGAAAAAAACCTCCCGAAAGGAGACAATGACTGCTGTTGCAAAGGCAAATACGAACCACATAAATGTTTTTTTAAATACATATTTATATTAAGACACTTCGGTATAATTCACAAGGAATTTTGTTGAATCACGCAAGTCCTTGACAAACACATCCATTGTGTGGTAATATGGTTTGAACTAAAAAATATAACATTTACATATGAAAAAAGGCAACAAATCAAGCGAAAACACAACAAAAGGCTCAATGCCGAGCTTCTTTGAATTGGCCAATTCTTTGTTGGCAAATTTGCCACAACGATCACAAGAAATTGTGAAAAAGCGCTTTGGCTTGGTGGATGGCCGAGCGGAAACTCTGGAAAAAATCGGTCAAGACTATGACATCACTCGTGAGCGAGTGCGTCAAATTATTGCAGATGCGATCAAGAAGATTTCCAAATATTCTGATATGGAAGCTTTTCGTGAGGCGGAAGAGAAAATAGTTTTTGCAATCAGTCAAAGAGATGGTATAATAAATGAAGAAAAGTTGATTGAGGATTTGGGTTTCGACCATCCAGGCGAAGCTAACTCAGTTGTATTTTTTGCGGTTTGTTCAAACAAGATTATTGAAATTGAAGAAAAAGGATCTTTGAAAAAATCACGCGCTCTTTCCAATGATATTTTGATCAAGGTGGCAGATACGGCTGAAGCAGCCAAACATGTTTTGACTGCCGCAGGAACCCCGCTGACTGATGATGAAATCGCACATGAAATTGGCAAGAAAAAAGGTGAATTGAGCAAGAGCGAGATCTTGAATTTCTTGAGCATTCTTTCAAACATTTCAAAAAATAAATTTGGCAAATGGGGTTTCACCAATTGGATGGAAATCAATCCAAAAGGAACTCGCGAGCGAATTTATTTGGTTTTGAAAGAACACAAAAAATCTTTGCATTTCACGGAAATCGCCAAAATTATTGATGATTTGGGAATCAGCAAGAGGAAGTCTCACCCACAAACAGTCCACAATGAATTGATCAAGGATGATAGATTTGTGTTGATTGGCCGAGGGACTTATGCCTTGCGTGAATGGGGATATTCTCCAGGTGCCATCAAGGATGTTTTGGAAGATATTTTGAAAAAGAGCGGACGACATATGAGCAAGGATGAGATTCTGGAAGAAGTGGCAAAATTGCGCAAGGTCAAAAAAACAACTGTGATGATAAACTTGAATAACAACGCTAAATTTGAAAAACACGGTGACAAATATGCTTGGAAAGCATAATTGCAATCACCAAATCTTTGTATAAGCACAAAAAAATAAAAAAAAGTTAATTTGCAACGACAAATGACTGAACAAATTGAAATCATAAAAAGCATCCTGCAACCACTTGCCCAATTTTGGTGGCTAATATTGCCGGTACTTTTTTATTATGTCTTTTATCTGATTTGGATGGATTTTGTGATGGATAATTGGTCAGGTAAACAAGAGTGGACAATTATTGAACTTATTCCACCTAAGGACTTAGAGAAAGGCCCTAAACCGATGGAGTCTGTGTATCATGGCTTGATGGGTTCAGTAAAGAGTTATCATGCAGTAGAGGAATTTGTCTATGGTATGGATACAGACAAATTCAGTTTTGAGCTGGTTGGTTTGGGCGGAGAAGTCCATTTTTATGTCAGGGTGCAGAAATATCTGCGAGTCTTTTTGGAATCGCAAATTTATGCTCAATATCCGGGAATTGAAATTTTAGAAGTGCCAGATTATATGGATAATTTTCCAAAGATTGCGCCGAATCGCGATTGGAAAGTGTGGGGATCAGATTTGATTTTAGTTGCTGATGATGCGATTCCAATCAGAACTTATGACAAATTTGAAGAAGATATCACCGGCACTATGATTGATCCGTTGGCTGCTTATATCGAGCTCTTTGCTTCTTTGCCACCTGGACAAAATATTCTATTGCAACATATCGTAAAACCTTTACCCGAAGCTTGGATAAAAAAAGAGAGAAAAAAATTGATAGATAAATTGGCTGGCCGAACATCCTCTTCATCAAAAAGTGTTTGGCAACATTTTCTGGAAGTGTTTGTTTATATGCCAGCTGGCTTGCTGGGCTTAGTGGAATTTCCAACAGAGACCAAGAAAGAACAACAGCCCCTAGCCTTCCGTTTGACTCCAGGTGAACAAGAGCAATTGAAAGCCATCGAAGAAAATATGGGTAAAACCATGTATAAAGTGAAAATACGCTTTGTGTGTATTGGAAAGAAAGAAGGATTCGACATGGCCAATGTTGGCGGATTTTTTGGTGTGATGCGTCAATTCGGTGATTTAAATTTGAATACTCTCAAACCGGATAAAACCAAAACTTCAGCCTATTTCATCAATATAGAGGCCAGAGGTTTAGCGATGAAGAGAAGGTTGCTGAATCGTTATCGCAAGAGAAATACGGATGGTAACAATGTGATTCTTTCGTCCTCAGAATTGGCAACTTTGTATCATATTCCCGATATGGGAGTTATGACGCCAGCTTTGCCAAGAGTTGAATCTAAAAAGGGCACGGCGCCTTCTAATTTGCCTATCGGGTGATGATATAAATCGCAAATCAATCACGAATCTTTCCCGAATGATCACGAATGAAATCTGAAAAATTAGAGATTATTAGAGTTTAATTAGTGTAATATTAGAGATTTATAACATCATGCCAGAAATAAATTTTTTTGCTAAAACTAATTTCAGAAATCAGGAAGTGAGCTTCGGTATCAAGCGCGATGATCGAAGGCGGCACATGTATGTGATTGGAAAGACTGGAATGGGAAAATCTAATCTTTTGGAGAATATGGCTATTCAGGATATTCGCAATGGCGAAGGTGTTTGTGTAGTTGATCCGCACGGTGAGTTTGCGGAAAAGATGTTGCAAGCAGTGCCAGCGGAGCGCATCAACGATGTAGTCTATTTCAATCCGTCGGATGCGGAATTTCCAATCGCTTTCAACATTTTGGAATCAGTGGCGGATGATAAGAAAAATCTCGTGGCTTCCGGTATGATGGGCGTGTTCAAAAAGATTTGGCCGGATGTGTGGAGCGCTCGAATGGAATATATTTTGAGCAATACAATTTTGGCACTTTTGGATTTTCCGGGTTCAACTATGCTGGGAGTGAATCGCATGATGTCTGACAAAGATTTTAGAAAACGAGTCTATCCAAAAATCAAAGATCCAGTGGTAAAATCTTTTTGGCTCAATGAGTTTGACAAGTGGGAGGATAAGTTTCGAAAAGAAGCGGTGGCAGCTATTCAAAACAAAGTCGGACAGTTTTTATCTTCTTCAGTCATTCGCCATATTGTGGGGCAACCAAAATCGACCATTGATATGCGTGACATTATGGACAATCAAAAAATCTTGATTGTGAATTTGTCCAAAGGTCGGATTGGTGAAGACTCGATGCGACTTTTGGGTGGAATGCTGATCACAAAAATTCAGTTGGCAGCTATGAGTCGTGTAGATATGCCAGAGGAAGACAGAGTAGATTTTTATTTATATGTGGATGAATTCCAAAACTTTGCCACAGAATCTTTTGCTAACATTTTGTCTGAAGCCAGAAAATATAAATTGAATCTGATTTTGGCGCATCAATATATCAATCAGTTGATTTTTGATGGCAATGCCACGGTGCGTGACGCTGTGTTTGGCAATGTGGGAACGATTGTGTCTTTCCGTGTGGGCGCGGAAGATGCGGAAGCCTTGGAGAAGGAATTTGAGCCAGTTTTCATGATGAATGATATTGTGAATCTTTCTAAATATCACATCTATCTGAAATTGATGATTGATGGCGTGGCAGGGGATGCTTTTTCAGCCACAACTTTGCCTCCACTTGATCTGACTGGAACAAGTGGCAATGAAGAAAAAATTATTCGCGTGACACGGGAGAAATGTGGCCGGCCAAAAAGTGAGGTGGAGGATCGCATTGCTCGCTGGAGTGGTATGGAAGTTTTCAAAGAAGCACCCGCTGGTGGACAAGAAGAGGCTGATGATATGGATTCAGAATTGTATGAAGGACCAAGCGTGACAATTGAACCGCCTCCAGCTTCAACCCCAACGCTTATTTTTAGACCAACCAATCCGCCGGTTGAGTCACCAGTTATTCGACCAGTAGTGACTCCAGTAGCAAGACCAATCGCTGTGCCTGTCGCTCAAAAGTCAGTAGCTCCGGTAGCAAAGACTGTTGTGCAAACAGCAGTGTCTGCCACAATGCAAAAAATTGAATCGGCATTGAGTCAACCATCTGCACCAGCTGAGGTTGCAGTTGAAAAACCAAAGGAAATGTATTCAACTATTTGCGCGACTTGTGAAGAAATAATTACGGTGCCGTTCAAACCAGATCCCGCCCGTCCAGCTTTTTGTCGAGAGTGCTTGAAAGAGCATCAGCGCATGATGGCCAGAAAGAAAAATGAATTGGCGGAACAACAAGCTCCAGCAGTGCGAGTGAATCCAATTGTGGCTAAGATTGAACCAGAAAAAAACATTGCGCCAGAATCACAGCGAGTGGTGCATGCTCCGCAAGACAAGCCGATGAGCCTGTCTCAAATGTCTCACATTGCTCCCAAAGCTTTCCGTTCACAAAAGCAAAAGCCAGACCTGGGCGCAATCCGAAGCATCATTCAGGAGGCTAGAACTGAGAAATAGTAAAAATGTTGCTTGTATAACTCAAAAACCCTGCACTGGCAGGGTTTTTGGCTTAAATAGGTCGTATTATCGCCGTGACCTTGACTTTTATATTAAAATGTGCTAGTATTCACAATTAGTACATTAACAACCACCACCTATGTGGCAATAAGCAGATTAGGCTCGACCTAGTCTTTTTGTTGCCACAGTTGGGTGGTTAGAAGTTAAAAAGATATTTTAGGAGAGAAAGATGAAAAAGTTGAGTGTTGTATCTATATTGGCAATGGCTTTGGCTTTGGTGGGAATGATTGCTTCTTCGGCACTTGCCGACGGAGCGGACATTCTTCCCTGGTCATATCCGAATGGCCAGGAGGGACAGACTTTTGCCTTCGGTATTTCCCAGAAGATTTCCAATCCACAAATAAGAATCAATGTCGGAGGCGGGAATCGCAAGAGTGTCTCCGCCGTTACGCTTGATGAGGACAATTGGGCGGAGGTGTCAATCCTTAAAGAGGGTGCGTATAATATTCGCGTCACTGTAAAGGGTGAAGAGCAACTCACTCAAAACCTTTCTCGGAGCGTGCATGTGCACATTGAATACCCAGTCAAAGTGGGTAAGGTGTATTTCCGAGATCATTATCGGATGCACCTCGCCAATGGCAACATCGGCTACACCTTTATGGTTTATCCGCAGTTCGGCTACGAGATGCCGGATCGCATCGACGCCGAGGTTACTTTTGGCGATGTGATTAAGGAAGTCTCTTTCAGCTGCGGACAGAACTACATCCGCAACCAGGGGTATTGCGAGACTAACATCGTCGAGCTCACCCCGAGTGAATATGTAGAGGTGTTGGGTGAAACCTACACCTGTTTAAAAACTGATGAAACGGAAAGCTGTCAAAACATCCGTTTTGTCAATTTCCAATAAGTGGCTAAGGAGGGAGCTATGAGCAACTATGTTTCGAAGATTCATTCGAAACCTCTAGTTGCTTTTTTTATTTACACAAAAGGCTAAATATAATATGATTACTCTATGATCGCTGTCATTCCCGCGTAGGCGGGAATCTAGGGTAGAAACTTAATGATGCATGACTGGATTCCCGTTTCCACGGGAATGACAATTATACAAATGAAAAAAATGGCAAAAAAACCTAGAGTAATTGTGGGTATGTCCAGTGGAGTTGATTCTTCGGTGGCAGCGGCGCTTTTGAAAAAACAGGGCTTTGATGTCGTGGGGGTTTTTATGCATTTTTGGAAAGAACCGACACAAGATAGTTTAATTGAAAACAAATGTTGTTCCTTGGAATCCTTGGAAGATGCGCGCAAAGTGTGTCAGATTTTGGGTATTCCGCTCTACACAGCTAATGCTGAGAAAGAATTCAAGAAAGAAGTGGTGGACTATTTTTTGCAAGAATATGCCGAAGGGAGAACTCCCAATCCATGTGTGGCCTGCAATGAGCACATCAAGTTTCATGTGTTGATGAAGAAAATGTTGGAAATGGAAGGGGATTACATCGCTTCAGGGCATTATTCAATTAATGAAATGGGCAAGGATGGAAAATATCATCTGTTCCAGGGCAAGGATGAAGAAAAAGATCAGTCTTATTTTTTGTATAATTTCAATCAAAAGCAATTGGCGAAAATTTTGTTTCCAGTCGGGAAATATAAGAAGCTGGAGATTCGAAAAATTGCTGAGAAATTGAAGTTGCCAGTTTTCAACAAAGATGATTCACAAGGCTTATGTTTCACGCCGGAAAAATATCCAGAAAACTTTTTGCGCCGAAATTTGCAATTGAAAAAAGGCAAAATTCAAAACACCGCTGGCAAAGTGGTGGGTGAGCATGATGGTTTGCCACTCTACACCATTGGCCAAAGACGCGGCATCAATATCGGAGGCGACGGTCCATATTTTGTAGTGGGCAAAGATTTGACCAAAAACATTTTGATTGTGACTAATGATGAAAAAGATCCAAATCTGGTTTGCTCGCAAATGCAGGTGGAAAAGGTCAATTGGATTGTTTCCGAACCGAAATTGCCTTTGAAAATATTGGTCAAAACCCGATACCGGCATCAGGCGGTTTCTGCTATAATAGAAAGCGTAGAACGTGGAACGCAAAACGTAAAACGTAAAATGCAGGATGCTGGGCGATCCACGATCAACGATCCACGATCAACGTATACAGTCGTGTTTGATGAACCGCAGCGGGCAATTTCACCAGGGCAGTCGGCAGTTTTTTATACTAAACAAGGCGAAATGATTGGTGGTGGCAGAATAATCTAAAAATAGAAAACACAAATGGGAATATTATTTAATAGAAAATCAGCAGCAGGCTTTACTACAAATAAGAAATTTTTAGCAGCTAATGAATTACATAGGAAGGACATTAAAGAAATTAGTCGTAATGTTGGAATTCATAAGATAGCTGGCCAGCATGAGTTCAAGAAAATGCTAACAGAAAGTCGGCATGGTGGAGTGACGCGAGATGAGATTCATGATAATTTGCAAAAATTGATCGGAGAGGGTTATATCAAAACTACATCTCAGGCCAGAGGAATTGCCAGTGATTTGGGGTTGAAAGGACGAAGCTTGTTGAAATTTAAAAACCTACATAATTATTTACGCTCAGAAAGAGCGGTTGTGGGAAAGAGTGTTGAAATGACAGGCGGAAATAATGAGGCACTCCATAAGGAAGTCGTCAGCAATAATAATCATCCAGCTATAAAAAGTAATTTGGGGCCAATAATTCCAGAAAAAAAGATTGTGCAACCTTCAGCACCAACAAATTTGCAATTCAAGTCATTTCAGAATCCTTCGGTTGGAATGACGGAGGGTTTTGAGGTTAGCAATGGCAGGCCAAAAAGTGTTTGGGATATTTTGAATAAATCTAGAGTGCATGAATCAGAGGATGAAACTAATAGTTAATTTCCATAAATTTTTTTAATATGCAAGATTATAATAATCAAGGCAATCAATCAGAACAAGACAAGCGTCGAAAATTGACTGACATTCAAAGAAATATTATTATGGCGGAAGCGGATTTGAAAAAAGTGACTAATGAAAAAATGATGATTGAGTCTGCGATGTCACGCACAAAAAGAGAGATCGATCATCTGAAATTAGGCATGCAGGCAGAGGAACAGAAATTAAAGAAGATTGAGCAGGATATGATGATGAAACAAGTTGAAATTTCTAAATTGAAAAAGCAATTAAATTCGGTGCAATAATTAATTTTTTTAATACGCCCTAATTTAGTAGGGTAAAAAATATATGATATCAAATCTAAGAAAAATCGTCAGCGCTGTTGCTGAACAAAGAGGGCTTAAGGTAGAAAGCTATAAAATGGATGATTTAAAACTGGCAGAGATGCATTTGGATAAAAGTGGGGATGTTGATGCCGCCATGAATGAATTAAAGGGAATTTTAGATTATAAATGGAAAGAGAAAGCTTTTCCAGAAATTGAAGAACAGCTAAAAAAGAAATAAATAATTTATGACAGCGCAAGAATTACGTCAGAAGTATTTAGATTTTTTCAAGTCGAAGGGTCACACGATCATTCCTTCGGCGTCTTTGGTGCCCCGCGAAACTGACACCTCGACGCTTTTCACGACCGCTGGCATGCACCCGTTGGTGCCTTACCTGTTGGGCGAAGAGCATCCAGGGGGCAAAAAGGTTGCCAATGTCCAAAAATGCGTCCGTACGGGCGACATAGATGATGTTGGGGACAATCGACACCTCACTTTTTTTGAAATGATGGGGAATTGGAGTTTTGGCGACTATTTCAAAAAAGAAGCCATCGAGTGGAGCTTTGAGTTTTTGACGGGCAAGGAGTGGTTGGGATTGGATCCAAATAGATTGTACGTCACAACTTTCAAAGGAGAAAACGGAATTCCACGTGATGAAACCGCCGTGCAAGTTTGGTTGGAAACTTTTGCCAAAGCTGGCATGAATGTGGCTGTGGCTGGCGAAGATGAAATCGTTCGAGACAACGTGCGCATCATTCCATTGGGAACTGATGACAATTTTTGGATTGCTGGCGCGACTGGTCCATGCGGAGGCGACACGGAAATGTTTTATGATACTCGACCAGAAGAAGGAAAATTGGAAGGCAAGTTTGGTGATCTTGTGGATTCATTTCGTTTGATTGAAATTTGGAACGATGTGTTTATGGAATTCAATAAGACTGAGGATGGGCAATATGAAAAACTAGCCAAACCAAATGTTGACACTGGTATGGGCGTGGAACGAACATTGGCAGTTTTGAATGGCAAAGAGAATGTTTTTGAAACGGAATTGTTTCAACCACTCTTCAGAAAAATCGAAGAACTATCAAAATTAGAATATGGCGACAAGTCTGACGTGGAATATATAAAAGATGATAAACAATGCTGGGTTGATGTTAGAAAACAATTCAGAATCGTTGCTGATCATGTTAAGGCCAGCGTTTTCATGTTGGCTGATGGTGTGACACCACTCAACGTTGGACGCGGATACGTTTTGCGTCGCATTATTCGTCGTGCAGTGCGTTATGGAAAATTGCTTGGCATCGAAAAAAACTTTACCAAAGAAATTGCGGAAGTGGTGATTGAAATGCACAAAGATTTTTATACTGAACTCGAAGAAAATAAAAAAATTATTTTTGAAGAATTGGAAAAGGAAGAAAATAAATTTAAAAAAACATTAAATGACGGCCTTAAACAGGTTGATAAATTTATAAATTATATAGAGCAACAAAAGGCAAATAACGCTGAAGTTGATTATATAAAAGCTGGGTGGCTTACATTTGATTTATATCAGACTTACGGATTTCCATTAGAATTAATTTTTGAAGAGTTGGATAGTAGAAACATAGATTGCAATAAAAGTGCAATTGGTAAGGGTTTTGCAGATGAATTAATACGACATCAAGATCTTTCCCGCACCGCTTCAGCCGGCGCTTTCAAGGGCGGTTTGCAGGGCACGGGCGAAATGGAAACGAAATATCACACTGCCACTCATCTTTTGCTGGCGGCGTTGCGACAAATCATCGGAGCAGAAACCTATCAAAAAGGCAGCAACATCACGGCGGAACGCATGCGTTTCGATTTCAACTACCCAGAAAAAATGACGCCGGAACTCTTGAAGCAGGTGGAAGATTTGGTGAATGAAAAAATTCAACAAAACTTGCCAGTGGAGCTGCAAGAAATGTCCAAAGACGAAGCATTGAAATTGGCCAAAGTTTCTTTCGATCCGGCTAAATATGGTGACATGGTGAAAGTCTATTCAATCGGTGATTTCAGCACTGAGCTTTGTGGTGGCCCACACGTGCAAAATCTTTCTGAGCTTGGCCACTTCAAAATCACCAAAGAAGAGGCATCTTCTTCCGGCGTGCGCAGAATTAAGGCAATACTTGAATAGATATTTTTGCAAATTTAAAACACCCTCAAACGAGTTTCTCGCTGAGGGTGTTTTTTGAAGAATAGGTTTGAGATATTGGGTTATTTGCCTTGTAGACCCCAACGCATTCCGGTAATGATGGCTATCTCCTCCTGCTGTGAATTAAGGACAGCGCCGTTTAAGGCAAAGAACTCACTCATTGCGGGATTTTGTTCAAGTTCGACGGTAATGAAAATAGAAATACTAGTATGCTTACCCGTGCCTGATTTTATCTGGCCGATGCTCTCAATGATGAGTGGCACTGATTCGATTTCAGGCACCGCATTGAGAAGGAGTATGTTGGCTAAACGCAAGCAAAGGAGTTGGTATTGAACCTGTAAACATGGGCTGCTAGGGTCAAGTTCAACGCTTGCCGCAATTGTTCGGGGAAAAGCTGGGTTCGTGAAGATGATAACGATTGGGCTTTTTTGATCCTCAAAAAAAGTATTGTTGAGCGCTTGCATTATTTCGTGGAGTTGGTTGGAATTCATCAAATCACCTCAATTGTTTGGGTTAATTGAAATTGGTTGATTGTGGAATGGCTATTGTAAAAGAATAATAAATTATAGCAATTCGGCTGAATTTGTCAATAACCACCTTTTGTTTTATAATTAACTCAATAAACAAAAATAAAATTCTCTATCTAGGAATGTCAATTTTTTCTAAAATTTTAGGTTCACACAGGGGATCTTCGGATTTCATTCTGTCTCTTGATATTGGAACTGAAGTGGTTAAAGCTTTGGTTTTCAAGATTGATCCAGAGACTGGCAATGGCATTGTGACGGGCGTGGGACGAGCGCGACAAAGATTGGGTGACATGCAAAGTGGTGCAGTGTCTGACATTGCGGGCGTGATTGAAAACTCCAAACGCGCGATTGCTTTGGCCAAGCAAATGGCTGGTGCCAAAAAAGTGGAAAAGGCTATCATTGGCATTGCGGGTGAACTGGTGAAAGGCACCACGACCACTGTGCATTATGAAAGAATCAAACCAGAAATCAGAATTGATTTGCCGGAATTGAAAAACATCATTCAGAAAGTGCAATGGAAAGCATTTGATCGCATTCGTCAACAATTGGCTTGGGAAACTGGTCACAGTGAAATTGAAGTGAAATTGATCAACGCAGCCATAGTGGACGTGCGCATCGATGGCTATCGCGTGACCAACCCAGTTGGTTTTCAAGGACGCGATGTTTCCATTTCAGTTTTCAATGCCTATGCGCCGATGGTACATTTGGGTGCCTTGCAATCCATTGCCGAAGAATTGAAATTGGATTTGTTGAGCATTGCTGCTGAGCCATATGCGGTGGCGCGTTCCATGGGCATTGAAGATGTGTTGGATTTCAATGCAGTTTTCATTGACATTGGTGGAGGCACCACTGACATTGCGGTGGTCCGAAATGGTGGATTGGAAGGCACCAAGATGTTTGCGCTGGGTGGCCGCGCTTTCACCAAACGATTGGCGCAAGAATTGGGCATCACTTTTGAAGAAGCTGAAATTTTGAAAATCAAATATGCTGAAGGACGACTCGGAAGGGATGTATCAATCAAAATTGAAAAAATGTTGGAACAAGATTGCAGTGTGTGGTTGTCGGGCGTGGAATTGTCACTGGCTGAATTTGCTGAATCTGATACTTTGCCATCTAGGTTTTTCTTGTGTGGTGGTGGCTCAGGTTTGCCAGGAGTCAAGAAAGCTTTGATGAATACCAAATGGACGAAAAATTTGCCGTTTGCCAAGATGCCACAAGTCAGCTTCTTGCAACCAAAAGACGTAGTGAATATAGTTGACAGAACTGGCGAATTGCGCGACCCTCAAGACATCACCCCAATGGGCTTGGCCAATCTAGCACTTGATTTGGCCGGCGAAGAAAAAGTGATGGCGGGTATTTTGAGGAGGGCGGTCAAGATGATACAGAAATAGTCCGTAAAGTTAAAAGTCTATAAAGTCCATAAAGTATAACTATGACTTTAATAGACTGCAAATAATAAGACTTTATGAACTTTAAGGACTTTAGACTTTAAACTAAAATTTATGCATCAAACGTTTTACATTGATATAGACGAAGAAATCACTTCCATTGTGGATCGATTGAGAAAATCGAAATCACGGGAGGTGGTGATTGTCGTGCCAAAAAGAGCAATTCTCATTCAGAGTATTGTGAATTTGAAATTGCTCAAAAAAGAAGCGGATGATTTGAAAAAAGAAATTATTATTGTGACACAAGATAAATTTGGCAAGATGATTATTGAAAAAGCTGGCATTGTGGTGGAGCAACGTTTGGATGATGTAGAGGGCCAAGAAGTTCAAGAATTGGAAATTGATGACAAAAAAATTAAAATTGGATCTGACGCAGGCGCAGCAGAATCCGCAGACAATCAGCAAAGAAGAAAACGATTGGATAAGATTGGTTCCGATGGCTATTATCAAGCAGAAAATTTAGATGCTATTTTGGGACGAGAAGCGGTGATTACGGAACAGGACAATGAGCCAGCCAGAAAAGGCAATGAAAGCGGTGAGCGAATTTTGAATAAAGAGTTGGTGATTGATATGGGTGACGATTTGCGTCACCAGCAATCATCTTTCAAAAAAAATATAGCCAAACGAGGAACGTTTGCGCCAATGGATATGATTCGCAATGTAGAAATGAGTGAAGATGGTCTGACCCAAGAGGATGAGGAAATAACAAAACCAACAGAAATATTAATCAAAAAATCTCGCCAATCATTCAGACAAGAGGAATTGTCTGAGTTTGAGGAGGAAGTTGAGGATGACGCGCCAAAAATGCAAAGAGCGGGCAGTTTTTTTGAGCATCAAAAATCAATCAATGCCAATGAGTATAAAAATATAAATATTGGCGGCGGTACTTGGAAATATTTCGTGACTTTCGGTATTTTCGCAGCGGTTGTGATTTTTGGCGCAGTGGGCTATTTGTATTTGCCTAAAGCAACAGTCACTATTTTTACTAAAAACAAAATTCAATCAGTTGATACACAAATTGATGGCAATAAAGATGCATCGGCGGTTGATTTGGAAAAAGAAATCGTGCCAGTGAAAATTGTTTCAGTCACGGATGAAATCTCAAAGACATACAAATCCACTGGCAAAAAAGCTGTTTCCAATCAGAAGGCTCGTGGCACTATCACGATTTATAATGAATTCAGCTCAAGCCCGCAACCACTGGTAGCTACCACGAGATTCGCTAGTTCTGATAATAAGATTTTTCGACTAGCTGTGGGAGTTACGGTGCCAGGGACAGAAAAAGTTGGCACGGAGACAAAAGCTGGCGCCATAGAAGCGGAAGTGGTGGCGGATGAAGCAGGCGAAGCTTATAACATTGAAGCTGGCACATTTACGATTCCTGGATTTCAAAGTAGTGGTTCTGATAAATATGCTAAGATTTATGCCAAATCATTCAAATCAATGTCGGGTGGCGGACAAGGTAGTCAAGAAGTGGGCGTGGTGACTGACACCGACATTGAATCGGCCAAAACAAAAGTGGCACAAGAATTGAAACCGCAAATAATGCAAAAACTTAAGATGGCAGTCGAGGATGGCTACTTACTATTGGATGATGCAGTCAATATTGACGCCTCAAGTTACACTGTGTCGAAATCTGTTGGCGATGCCTCGGATGAATTTGCCATCACAGTTAAGAGCTCAGCTAGCGCCATAGTTTTCAAGAAAATTGATGTGGAAAATGTGGTCATAAATCTGTTGGCTAAACGAGGTGACGCGAATATGGAAGTAGCTAGGGAGTCTGTTCGCATAGAATTTGGAAAATCTGATACAAATTTCAAAGATGGCACAATGGTCATACGCGTGCACGGGGTTGGCGACATTGCGCCTGTTGTCGATTTGGAAAGTCTGAAAACGGGGATTCTAGGCAAGCAGGAAGGTGAACTTAAGGCTTATTTAAACACTTATCCGGATATTGAGCGCATCGAGGTCATATATTGGCCAACCTTCATAAATGGTAAAATTCCGGCCTATGAGAGTCGCGTTGATATGTCGCTAAACTCGTCTGATTAGGGCAATTTTGATTGATAGATCAAATTTCATGGTCTTGTCCACAGGCAAGAGATGATGTGGGGTTGACAAGATTTAAATATCTAGCTAATATGAATATACATCAGAAACGATGCAAATAAATTTCAAATAGAAGGATAAAGAAACAGCACGAATTAGGATTGATTTCTATTCCTGAGGCAATTTTTTGTCGCAGGGAAATCTCCGTCTATTTTTTTGTTTGTTAAAAACTCGCGAAAAAAGAACCAATTAAAAACAAATTAAAACGAATAAATTATTAGCAAATAATTAGCTTATAATTAGTTCATAATTAGCGAGTCTCATTTATGTCAAACGATAAAGAATTAGTTAAATTAGAAGGCGTGGTTGAAGAGACCTTGCCTAGTACGACTTTCAAAGTCAAATTGGACAACGGTCACATGGTTCTTGCTCATATTTCGGGCAGAATGCGAGTGAACTATATCCGACTTTTGCCAGGTGACAGAGTTCTGCTTGAAATGAGTCCCTATGATTTGAGTAAAGGCAGAATCACGCAAAGACTAAAATAAATGATATAAATCGCGAATCAATCACAAATCTGTCCCGAATGATCGCGAATAAAGTTTAAAAAATATTAGAGATTATTAGAGTTTAATTAGAGTATTATTAGTGATTTATAACATTATGAAAGTACGAGCATCAGTTAAAAAAATCTGTGATAAATGCAAGCTTGTTAAACGAAAAGGAGTTCTTTTCGTAATTTGTGTCACTCCAAAACACAAACAAAGACAAGGCTAGATGATATAAATCGCAAATCTTTCGCGAATTTCTCTCGAATGATCGCGAAAAAATATTTTAGAGATAATTAGAGTTTAATTAGCGTTTAATTAGAGACTTATAACATTATGTTAAGAATCGCTGGTGTAAATATTCCCGATGAAAAAAGAATAGAAATTTCTCTAACCTATATCTATGGAATAGGACCAAGTATTGCAGCCAAAATTTTGGATGAACTTGGAATTTCAAAACAAACTCGAACCAAAGATCTTTCAGACACTGAAGGAAACAAGATTCGAGAATATGTTGAAAAAACTATCCGTGTTGAAGGAGAATTGAAACATGCTGTTCGAACTAATATCAAAAGATTGAAAGAGGTTGGTTGTTATCGTGGAATCAGACATCAGAAAGGTTTGCCAGTACGCGGTCAAAGAACTAAGACTAATAACCGAACGGTTAGAGGCAATGTTCGCAAGACTATGGGTAGTGGTCGCGTGAAGACTGAAAAGACTTAGGATACTCACGAATTTTAGCTAATTGGAATCGAATGGTCACAAATAGCAAAAAATATTCGTGTAAATTAGTTTTTAAATTCGTGTATAATTAGTGAGTTTATTATTTATGACTGAAGAAAAAGTTACAACTGAAGAAGTGGCAGTAGAAGAAGTTTCAGCTGAGGCTAAGGCAGAGGCTGTTGTTGATGCAAAGAAAAAAATCAAGAAAGCAAAACGACAAATTTTGAAAGGCCGAGCAACTGTGAAATGTACCTACAACAATACTATTGTGAGTATTGCGGATATTAACGGTGCAATTTTAGCTTGGGCATCTTCTGGAATGATGGGATTTAAGGGTGCTAAAAAAGCTACTCCTTATGCAGCTACTCAAGTTGTGGCAAGTGTTTCAGAAAAAGTGAAGAAATATGGCTTGCAGGAATTGGAAGTTTTTGTGAAAGGTGTTGGAAGTGGACGAGAAGCTTCAATTAGAGCTTTGTCTAACAATGGTTTTGATTTATTAATGATCAAAGATATCACTCCAATCCCACACAACGGATGTCGATCTAAAAAACCACGAAGAGTATAAGACGCGTAACGTAGAACGCAAATCATAAAACGTAAATAATTTTTTTAAATAAGCAAAGTAATTACAAACTAGGGCATGTGAAGAAAAATCAGGTTTCACGTTTCACGTTCCAAGTTTCAAGATAATAATGGCTAGAGATACCGAAGCAAAATGTAGAAAATGTAGAAGAGCATCTGAAAAGTTGTTTCTTAAAGGTGATCGTTGTGAAACCGCTAAATGCGGAATGATTAAACGCGCCTATGCTCCCGGAGTACATGGAAAGAAAGTATCTCGTGGTCAAAGTGAGTATGGTATTCAACTTTCAGCTAAGCAAAAAATCAAGCGAATTTATGGTGTTTTGGAAAGACAATTTAGAAAGCACTTTGATGAAGTTGCTGGCAAGGCTGGAATCACTGGCGATTTGCTTTTGAACAGACTTGAAATGAGATTAGACACGATTGTATATAGAGCTGGTTTTTCTTCTTCTCGAGCGCAAGCAAGACAATTGGTGAACCATGGCTTGATTAGTGTTAATGGCAAGAGAATGTCAATTCCTTCTTGTGAAGTGAAAATCGGAGATGTGATTTCAATTAATGGCGCTAAGAATGAAAAGAAATATTTCACTACGGTAAAAGAATCTATTAAGAATAAAAAGAATTTTCCATCATGGATTAGTTTCGATATTTCAAAAATGGAAGCCAAAGTTACTAATGTTCCAACTCGAGATGAAATCGGAATCAATGTTGATGCTCAAGTTGTAGTGGAATATTACTCAAGATAAATTTTCTCTTAATTTATAATAATTAGTCCCGAGCAATCGGGATAGAAAAAATTATGCAATCAATAGCACTTCCTCAAAAACCAAAATTCACCAGTCTTGGAGGAAACACTGGTAAATTTGAAATCGAAGGATGTTACCCTGGATATGGAACAACTTTGGGCAACGCGCTTCGCAGAGTTTTGTTGTCTTCACTTTCTGGATCAGCTGTGACTTCAGTGAAAATCAAGGGCGTGACTCATGAATTCTCAACTGTACCGAATGTCTTGGAAGATGTTATTCAAATTATCTTGAACTTGAAACAAGTTAGATTCAAATCATACAATGACGAACCAGTTAAGATCTCTTTGAAAGTTAAGGGTGAAAAGGTTATCACTGCTGGAATGATTGAATGTCCGACAGGTGTGGAAGTTATCACTAAAGACGCTCACATTGCAACTATCACCAACCCGAAAGGTGAATTGGAAATTGAATTGGAAATCAGAAACGGTATTGGCTATGTTCCAGTTGAGCAACAAGAACGAGGTGAGAAGGAGATTGGTGTGATTGCAGTTGATGCAATTTACACTCCAATCAAGCGCGTGAACTACAATGTTGACAATATGCGCGTAGGAAAGAAAACCGACTTTGAGCGAATCACTTTGGAAATTACAACTGACGGAAGCATTGATTCAAAAGAGGCTTTCGGCAAAGCTGTGGAAATTTTGGTTGAACAATTTTCAGTTTTTTCCGCGCTAGCTGAAGCGCCAAAGAAAGAAGTTGTGATTGAAGAAGCTGTTGTTGAAGCAGTTGTGGTTGAAGCTAAAAAAGAAGAAGCTGATCCAAATGAAGTTGAAGTTACAACTTTGAAAAATCTTTCAACTCGAACTCTGAATGTTTTGGAAGCCAACGCAATCAAAACAATTGGAGATATCGTGAAAATGACTGAAGCTGAGGTGACTGATTTGGAAGGCATGGGAGCAAAAGGCGTGAAAGAAATCAAAAAATCAATTGGAGATTTCGGAATTAATTTGAAACAAGAAAAATAATATCGCATAACGCACAACGTAAACCGCGTAACGTTTAACGATTCGCGTTCCACGTTTTAAGATTCATTATGAAGCACTTACAAAAAGGACGAAAATTGGGCCGAGTTAGAAATCAACGAACAGCATTGTTTAGAACTATGCTTGGCAGTTTGATTATGCAAGAAAAAATCAAGACTACTGAAGCTAAGGCTAAAGAAATGAAGGCTAAAATTGATAAGTTAATCAACAAGGCTAAGTTGACTAAGATTGAGGCTAAGAAGGTGGCTGTGCTTCGTGATTTGCGAATAATGATTCCTTTGATGGCTGTGAAAAAATTGTCTGGTGAATTTTTGGATAAGTTTTCCAAGAGAACTAGCGGTTACACCAGAATTGTCAAATTGGAAGCCAGAAAAGGGGATGCTGCTAAGATGGCAATCATTGAATTTGTAGACTAACTTATTGCATAATAGTAAAAAATAATTTTATGAACAAGGGAAAGCAGACAATTCAAAGAAAGTATCATCTGTTTGATGCGCAAGAAAAAGTTCTTGGCAGAATGGCGACTGAAATTGCTTTGATTCTTCGTGGCAAAGGTAAGATTGATTTCACTCCAAATATTGACGCTGGAGATTTCGTAGTTGTGATCAACTCTGATTTGCTCAAAGTGACTGGCAACAAGCTAGATGGCAAGGTTTACAATCATTACAGCGGATATCCAGGCGGTGTGAGTTCAATCAAATTGAAGGATCAAATTACCAAAGATTCTCGCAAGGTGATTGAGGGTGCAGTGTATGGTATGCTTTGCAAGAACAAATTGCGAGACAAAATGATGACCAGACTTTTGATTTATAAGGATGCGCAACATAAACACAAGATTGAAGTAACCCACTAGTCGTGTAACGTAGAACGCAAATCGTAAAACGTACAATTTTTTAAAAAAATAAGCAGAATAATTACAAACTAGGATATGTGAAGGTGAATTAGGTTTCACGTTTCACGTTCCAAGTTCCAAGATAATAATGGCCGTTAAAAAAACTACAACTAAAACTGCAAAAGCCAAGGCTCCTGTGAAGAAAGCCCCTGCTGTTAAGGAGGAAAAGGTGGTGAAGGAGGCGAAGGTTGTTAAAAAAGCTGAAGTCAAAGAAAGCAAGGGATTTGCTGGGAAGTATTTTTATGCTGTTGGAAAGAGAAAAACTTCAATCGCGCAAGTGCGAATTTATGAAGTTGACAAGGTGACTCAAGAACCAGTTATCAACGGCAAAGAGTTGAAAACTTATTTTTCAATTGAAAGACATTCAGAAATGGTGAAGGCTCCATTGGTGGCTGCTGGACTTGCTGATCGATTTGAAATTTCTGTGAAGGTGAATGGTGGAGGAATCATGGGACAAGCTGAAGCAGCTCGATTGGGAGTGGCTCGCGCTGTGATCATCTTTGATGAAACATTGAAAAAGTCTTTGAAGGACTTAGGGTTCCTAACTCGTGATGCGAGAATCGTGGAACGAAAGAAACCAGGAAAAAGAAAAGCTCGTCGTTCTCCACAGTGGGCAAAACGTTAGTATTAGTCATCAATTTCTTGAATATAAAAACCCATTCGAAAGAATGGGTTTTTTGATTGCACGTCATTTTTATTTCATAAAAATTACAAAGTGTCCATTTTCTTTGGCAGCAAAGAAAGTGGACGAAAAGAAACTGCTGCCCAGACTCGTGCTGTCTAAATTTCTAGCTTACTCGCTAAAATTCCAATAAGTGTTAGAAAAGCTTTCTAGTATGTAATT